>CAJAKX010000257.1 GCA_903940425.1 uncultured Opitutia bacterium
CGCTGGCGAACTGAGTGAGAAAGTATTCAAAGACCCGGCCCAGCAGGTCCTTTGAACGGCTGCCTGGCTCGGCCAGTTGGATCGAGCCGATGAGGTCAATCAGTTCGCCGAGCCGCTGCTTGTCGAGGTCGGCGCGTCCATAGTTTTTGTTCAGTGAACCCTTGAGCCGCGGGTTGTCGCGCTCGATGGCGACCATAGCATCGTCCACGATCTTACCGATGGTGGGCTGCTTGGCGCTTTTCTGAAGATAAGCCCATCGCGCAGCCGGCGGCACCCAAAAGACGTTGTGCGCGAGATACTCGTCGCGCTCCTCGGGATCCGCGCCCTCGAACTCGCCCTTGCCGGCGACGAGCTTGGCGCGGTGTTCCTCGAAAGTATCCGAGATGTATTTGAGGAAGATGAGGCCAAGGACGACGTGCTTGTACTCCGCCGCGTCCATGTTGTTGCGGAGCTTGTCAGCCGTGAGCCAGAGCTTGGCCTCGAAGCCCAGGGAAGCGGTGTGATTCTTGATGGCGGCGGAGGCTTTGGGGGTCATGGCACAGGTGAAAGCACCATTTGTAGCTTTCTGAATCTTTAACGCAACGCCGGTTTCTAGCTCAAAAAGAGTAGGCCCGCCTGCGTGGCGCGGCTGCCGCGGTTCAGAATTCAGGTTTTCGAGCGCACCCGCTTTCGAAACCGTCGCCTCGGATTTCGCGCCCAGTCCGGGCTGCCCGGATGCGGCAGACGGTGTCCGCCGAATTGTGTCCCGGCCGGCCGCGGCGAATTTTTCCGACACTGTCGGAAAAATTGGCCAACTGCACGTACGACTTTAGCCGTTGGCAAAGTCTATTGTATGGGGATACGGTTTTTCGATGAGCACGGAGCCGACTTCCATCAAGGTTAGCTTCACGTTCTATCCGACCGACGTGCAGGCGCTGAACAGGTGCCTGGTGGGCCTGCGCCGAGCCGGACTGCCGGTGCGCGGAGGCACGGTGCTCCGCGCGTTGATCCACCTTACCTCCGCGACGGAGATGTTCGCGCACGCGGTGCTGCTCGCCAAGACCTACGACAGGAAGGACGGTCCGAGGGAAGCCGACTATGTGGCCGCTCATCCGACAGTCGATCTGCCGCCCGATCTCGTCAAGAAACTCGACGAGGTGGTCACGGAGCTGGCTGCGAAAATGATCCCGGCCAACCGGGCGTTTGTGGTGCGTGCCGTGCTGCGGGCCACTCCCGATGCAACGACGTTGGCGCCAGCCGTACGAAAATACCTGGCAGCCTTCCCTCCGCGGCCACGCGGCTGGGCCGCCCTCAAGGCCCGCACACGGGGGAAGTCCTGAATCCGCCTACTGCTCCGCTGGTCAGTCAGTAGTTGTCCCGGGCGATCTTGGGTCCCCGGCGGCCTGTCGGCACCGATCCCGGCTTCGCGACCGCGGAGATCCCGGGGAAGCTCGGAGCGGTCGCGCGGGCATGTCGGCGGCAGGCATCGGTCCGTAAAATAATATCGTATGGGTTGTAGCAAAACAAAGACAGTATGGCCATTGGATAAACAGAGCAGCAGCAACGCAGCATCGAAGCAGCACTGAAGCAGCAGTAAAGCAAACAAGGCCTAACGGACGTTAGGGGTGGCGTGTTCTCGCTTGTATAGGTAGAAGATTGCGGCGGATGCCGCACGTTTGGTCAGTGATCCGACTCTGACTCAGCAATGGACTGCAGGTAAAATGGGAAATTTGGGGGCTGATAATCGGTGTCGATTGGCACGATGGAGTCTATTTTGTTCTCGTAATCGTATGGGTTTATGGTATGGTCTTGGCATGGTGGAAATCGGTGAACTTGGCTGCTTGGCGACGTCGGTGGTGGGGTACTCCCCATGGTACAGGGAATTGAGTGCCTTTCTGGTTCTGGATGGCCAAGTTGAGATGGCTGGGGTGAAGGCAGGAATGAAGCGGTTGGGGGTAAGGGGACGAAGGTGCGGCCCGGTCCGTGCCTGTGCGGGGTGACGATTGGACCGGGTTGACCATATTGTTCCCATGCGCACCTCGTCGCCGATGCCTGGCGACGAAAGGATGCGCCGCATCGGCGAATTGATCTGCAAGGGCATCCTCTGCTCGCCCGCCTTGCGCTTTGATCCGACAGGGACGCTGGTCCGGACCGAAGCGGCCGCCGCTGAGCCCGAA
>CAJAKX010000258.1 GCA_903940425.1 uncultured Opitutia bacterium
TCTATCCGCACGTGGCCTTCAACGCGGGCAGCCTCACCGATTCCATCATCATGTCCGCCACGGATTGGGACCGCGTCGCGCAGCCGCACCGGCTCGCCCTCACCGAGCCCTCCGCCTGAAGCGCCCGGGCCCGGAGCACTTCCGCGAAGAAGCTCACGCGGCCGGCGGGATTGGCCCACGCAATGGCCCGCATCAAGTTTATCAATTAACGCTCCGCCCGGGGGATCGGGTATGCTCGGCGGCGTCGAAAAGACACCGCCATGAAACTCACCCCGACCCTGCGCGAACGCCTGCGATGGCTCCTCCTAAGCCCGAGAGACTTCCTCCTTCAACTGGTGTGCTGGCGTTACGCGACGTTTCTTCGGGGCTTCTCCCTGATGTCCCCCGGGTTCCTGGAACGGACCGGCCGCCTGCGGGCGCGCCGGGCGTTCTTCCGCGCCGCGAAACTTGTGCCCGCCTACGCCCGGCACCTCGTGCAATCCAGCGCCACCCCGGCGGCCATCCCCGAAACCGACAAGGCGAATTACATCAAGGTTCATTCCACCGAGGCCCGGTGCTGCGCCGGGTCACTGCCGCTCAAGAAAACCATGATCGACGAGTCCTCGGGCAGCACCGGCACGCCCTACAACTGGGTGCGCAGCAAACGGGAGCGGCTCGAGTCGCAGCGCTTCATCTCCTACTTCGCCAGTTATTGCTACGGGACGGAGCCGTGCATCACCATCAACGCCTTTTCCATGGGCGCCTGGGCCACGGGGATCAACATGGGGCAGGCCATGGAACAGAACGGCGTGGTCAAGAACACCGGCCCCGACCTGGACAAGATCCTTTCGACGCTCCGGTTCTTCGGGCCGAAATATCCCTACCTCATCGTCGGCTACCCGCCGTTCCTGAAGCACTTCATTGATGTCGCGGAGCAGGGCGGGTTTCCCTTCGAGCAGTACCGCCTCAACGCCCTCGTCGGCGGGGAGGGCATGTCGGAAGGGCTGCGCGATTATCTGCTGAAGCGTTTCCAGAAAGTGTACAGCGGTTATGGCGCCACGGACCTGGAGATCGGCATTGCCGGGGAAACCCCGGTCGCCGTGGCCATCCGCCGGCTGGCGTGGCGGGATCCCCGCGTGCGTGCGGCCCTGTTTGGCGGCGACTCCCGTCTGCCGATGCTCTTCCAGTACAACCCCCTCATGCATCACGTCGAGGTGAACGACAACCGCGAGCTGCTCTTCACCATCACCCGGGGGTCGGTGCTCTCCCCGCGCATCCGCTACAACGTGCACGACGAGGGTGGCGTGGCGCGGTTTGACGAGGTGGAGGCCCGCCTGCGTGACCTTGGCTATGAGTTGCGCGACCTGGTGCCTGAAGCTTCGCGGCTGATCCGGTTTCCCTTCCTGTGGATTTACGGCCGGCGCGACAGCACCATCAGCGTCATGGGCGCCAACATCTACCCGGAGGACCTCGAGCAATGTCTGTATGCGGAGCCCGCCCTGGCCCGCATCACCAATTCCTTCTGCCTGTCCCTGAGTGAGCAGGCCGCCTCGGTGCGTCCGTGTTTTCTTTTTGAAGTCGCCGTGGAACCGACCGAGGAGCTCAAGCAGCAGTTTGCCCGCGCCATGGTCAGCCGGCTGGAACACCTGAACGCCGACTTTCGGGAGGCCCTGCATGAATATGCCGAGACCCTGCAACCCGAGGTGAGACTTTACCGGATCGGGGATGGCCCCTTTGCCGCCAACGCCGGCCGCATCAAGCAGGCGCGACTGCTGAAAGCCGCGGCGTGAGCAACCCTGGCGGCAGGGCCGCCTTTTCTCGGATTCCGGTCTACGCCTGCACCGGTAACCTGGGCGGAGTGTGCCGACGGCGCCGGCAGACCAGCAAGATCCCGTCGACGCCATTGGTGTCGATCAGGCCCGGGCCCCATTTCAATCGTTTCTGAAAAAGGTGGCCCAGGGGCATGAACACCCAATTGTACAAATGCATCGCCACCGTCCGGTGCTTCGCCAGAGAGTCCATGCCGAACTTCAGCAGCCGCGGGTTTCTTGGGGCCATTCCGAACGCCGCGCTTTTTTCCAGCGTCAGTCCGTTGCCCTCAATCCGCGCCAGCAGGGCCGCCGGCTCGTAGCGCCGGGTATGTCCGACGCATTCATCGAAACCGGTCCAGCATTTCTCATGCAGGGGAACGGAGAAAACCAACACGGCGCCGTCCTGCAGCACCCGGCTCAGTTCCCGAAACGCCTGTTGGTCGTCTTCGGCGTGCTCAATGACATCAAAGGCGCAGACCAGGTCGAATTCGCCATCCCGATAGGGCAGCGCGGTGATTTCACCCGGGACCGCGATTCCGCCGCGAGCGTTCAGCCGTTCGATGGCCGGCGCGCTGATGTCGAGGAAATGGGTGCCGGGAA
>CAJAKX010000259.1 GCA_903940425.1 uncultured Opitutia bacterium
CTCCGGTATTGGCTCTCCGGTATTGGCTCTCCGGTATTGGCTCTCCGGTATTGGCTCTCCGGTATTGGCTCTCCGGTATTGGCTCTCCGAAATCAAGATCGCCGGCCGTTCTGCTGGCCAGCAGAATGCTGGGCAGCAGAACGGACCTCGCGATGACCAGGCCAATCATGACACCACCCGGCCAACGAGCGGCTGGAATTGCGGGCCGGGGTGTGGTAGACGGGTCCATCCCCTGTAATTTCCCATGACCGCAGGACCTGCCGACAATCTGGAGGCTTTGGACCGGGCGATGCATCTGTCCGACCTCAGCCATGAGCTGGCGGAGCGCACCTTCTATTACGCGGCGACGGTGCGCGAAATGGAGATGCCGCTGGGCGAGACCGCCCGGCTGGCGGAAGCCAAACGCCGGTTGATCGACGATGTCGTCATGGTGGCGCCCCTCGCCGCCCACATCGTCCGCGGCTCCCGCATCGCGTGCGCGGCCGTCGACGACGAATTTGCGCGCGAAGGGCCCGTCACCTGTTTCCGCGTGCATGAGATCCTGCGCAAGACGCGCCGGCATCCCGAGGCGCGGATTCTCCTCAACGACACCGCCCTCGCGCGCGAGGAACTGCTCGCGATGTACCGGGTGCTCACGCCCAACACCAATCTCGAGCCGCTCTCCCCGTTCACGCTGTATACGCTTCCGCGCATTCTGCTGGTCGGATTGTTGGGCGGCTTCGTGGCAGGCGGCTGGATGGGCCGGCAGCATGTGCCGGAGGTGCAGATCGACTTCCGGGCGGCCCTCATCGGCGGCGGGCTGGCGGCCGCGGCGATGTCGCTGCTGGGGCAGTTCGCGCTGAGCCGCAACATGGCCCGCACGGCCCCGTGGAATGCCGCGCTCTACAACGACGCGAACCTGCTCCTGTACCAGCGGGATCCGGCGCTGCTGTATCTGGCCCGGCGCGAATTCATGGAGCGGAACCAATTCATCAAGGGCGGGCTCAACGGCCGCCGGTACCACGAACGGGCGCGGGCGATCGAGAGCGGCGCATACCTCGAGGTGCTCCGCCGCTACCGGGAACGCCTGCTGGCGCACGCCGCGCGTGGCTAGGATTTTGGGTTCAGGGTTGGACAACCTAGGTTTGAGTTTTGAGTTCTGATCTCTCGCTTCTGATATCTGACCTCTGGCCTCTGGCTCCTAGCTCTTGGCTTCTAGCTCCTGACTCCTGATTTCCGGCCTTTGTCCTTCGACTTTCGACCTTCGACTTCTGCCCTCTGACCTCCTTGCCGCGCCAAAGCTCGCGGAGAGCGACGGCGGGCGGCCTTCGTCCTTCGACTTCTGCCCTCTTATCTTTCCGGTCTCCGGTATCCTGTATCTGCTCTCCGCTTTCCGCTTTCCGCTTTTCGGTGTCCGGTATCGGCACTCCGCTTTCCAGTATCCGGTATCCGCTATCCGAAATCGTGATCGCCTGCCGCCGCCGGACCGCTTACCACGATGCGCCATGGCGAAACTCTATTTCTACTACTCGTCGATGAACGCCGGCAAATCGACGGTGCTGCTCCAGTCGAGCTACAACTACGGCGAACGCGGCCTGCACACCCTGAAGTTCACGCCCGCCGTCGACGACCGCGCCGGGGTCGGCCGCATCCAGTCGCGCATCGGCCTCGCCGGCGACGCCAGCACCTTCACGGCGGCCGACAATCTGCTGGAGCGCGTCTACGCGGAGCACACCGCCCGGCCCCTCGCCTGCGTGCTGGTCGACGAGGCGCAGTTTCTCAGCCGCGAACAGGTGCGGCAGCTCAGCGACGTGGTCGACACGCTCGACATTCCCGTGCTCTGTTACGGCCTGCGCACCGACTTTCAGGGCAATCTCTTCGAGGGCAGCGCCGCGCTGCTGGCCTGGGCCGACGCCCTCACCGAGATCAAGACCATCTGCCATTGCGGGCGGAAGGCCACGATGGTGCTGCGGGTGGACGCCGAAGGCCTGGTGGTGCGCGAGGGCGCGCAGATCGAGATCGGCGGCAACGCCCGGTACGTCTCGGTCTGCCGGCGGCA
>CAJAKX010000260.1 GCA_903940425.1 uncultured Opitutia bacterium
CCCCGAGCGCCACGATCAGGACCGGTGTCACCGGAAACTGCCCGCCTTCGCCCACCGGCGGCAGGCGGCTGGCCAGCGCGCAGCCCGAGCAGCAGTAATAGACACGGCCCGCCTCCACCTGCCGCACCGTGAAGGGCAATCCGCAATAGCTGCACTGGATCCGGAACTTGGGCATGGGGTTGAACGGGAGGCAGGGATTTATTCCCAGCCCATCATGAGTGGCAGCCTTATCCGTCAAGGATCGCTGAGTCGAGGTGCTGGATGATCAGCTCCTGCAACGTCGCGAGGAAGACATAGCACATGAACGCCTTGGCGGCCGCCGCACTGAGCTGGGTGACGTCCGCGCCGGCGCCCTCGATCACCTCGTCGGGAAGGTTTTTCAACTCCCGCTCGCGCAACCGCAGACGGATGGCGGCGCAGGCGCGGAGGACCGACTCGGCATTGGCCTCGTCGAAGCCCACGGTGCCGCTCGCAAAAAACTCCCGGTCGAACAGCGCCAGGAACCGCCGGCAGTCGTCGTTCTGGCCGCCCAGCAGATCGGCCTGCCACGCGGTGCGGAGCTCCTCGTCGAGGTCCTGCAGGTGCTGCGGGGCGGCGAGCCGGCCGCCGAGGTCGCCGACCGTCGCCTTGATCAGGTCAAGCAGCGGGGCGACGACCGGCAGGCTGAGCTTGACCTCAATTCTTTTCATCCGGTTCGAGCCTCGCGGTGAGATGCCATTGCTGCAGCGTGAACACGTAGGCCTCGGCCTTCTCGCGCACGCCGATCCACACGACCGAGCGGCCCTGTTCGTGCACCTCCAGCATGTGGCGGCGCGCCTTGGGCTCGTCGAAACCGAGCACCTTGCGGAAGACGAGGACGACGTAGGACATGAGGTTCACGGGATCGTTGAGCACGACCACGCGCCAGAGCCCCTCGAGGGCGAGCTCGGTTTCCGTGCGGCTGGCGGGCGCCACCCCGGTTCTGGCCGACGCCATGGTCATGGCTTCACCGCGCCGGCGCCCCGGCGACCGCGGCGCGCACTCGGGCCTCGGCCTCGGCCAGCGGCACCTTTGCCACGTCCTTTTCCGTGCGCCATTTCATCTCTACGATGCCCTCCTTCAAGCCCCGACCGCCCACGGTGATCCGCAGCGGCATGCCGATCAGATCGGCGTCCTTGAACTTGACCCCCGGCCGCTCGTTCCGGTCGTCCAGCAGCACGTCGGCGCCGGCCGCCTCGGCCGCGGCGGCGAGCTTCCGGGCGAGTTCGGCGGCCGCGGGCACCGCCGGATCGAGGAGCACGACCAGCACCTGAAACGGCGCCACGTGCCACGGCCAGGCGATGCCGTCGGCATCGTGGCACTGCTCGATCACGGCCTGCAGCGTGCGGCTGATGCCGATGCCATAGCAGCCCATGATCATGAACCGGCTCTGCCTCTGGTCGTCGGTGTAGACCGCGCCGAATTTCTCGCTGTATTTCGTGCCCAGCTTGAAGACGTGGCCCACCTCGATCGCACGGCAGATCCGGAGCGGCCGGCCCGTCTTCGGGCACGGTTCGCCTTCGCGCACGCTGCGGAAATCGCCGAACTTCGTGATGGCGAGATCGCGCGTCACGTTGACGTTGCGCAGGTGGCAGCCGTCGCGGTTGGCGCCGGTGACACCGTTGCCGATGAGGCGGGTGGCATGGTCGGCGAAGATGCCGGCGAGCGCGCCGGGATTCTTGATCGTGCCGCGCGCCACGCCGAGGCTGCCGGGCCGGGCGCCCATGACGGGCTCGATCTCCTCCGGCGTGGCGGGACGGAAAAGGGTGAAGCCGAGCGCGCCGAGCTTGGCCTCCTCGAGTTCGTCGCAGCCGCGGAGCACGACGGCGAACAGCTTCCCGTCGCCGACATAGAGCAACGTCTTGAACTGTTGGTCCGCCGGCACGGAGTACGGCGCCGCTGCGAGCGCGGCGATGGTGACGATGCCCGGCGTGGGAAACTCCTCGACGGCTCCCGCAGGCGCCGCGTCCTTGAGATCGGCGGGCACCAGGCCGCTGACGGCTTTCTGGCGGTTGGCCGCGTAGCCGCATTCCTCGCAGTACACGACGTCATCGTCGCCCACCTCGGCGGGCACCATGAACTCGTGGGAGAAGCTGCCGCCCATCACCCCCGTGTCGGCCTCGACGGAGATCGTCTTCAGCCCGCACCGCGCGAAGAACTTCGTGTAGGCGGCCTCCATGGCGCGGTAGCTGCGCGTGGCGCCCGCGTCGTCGGCGTCGAACGAATAGGCGTCCTTCATCACGAACTCGCGGGCGCGCATCAGGCCGTAGCGCGGCCGGATCTCGTTCCGGAACTTGGTGGCGATCTGGTAGAAATTCTTCGGCAGGTCGCGGTAGCTGGTGATCTCGCTCTTCACCAGCGGCGTGATGATCTCCTCGTGGGTCGGCCCGAGCACGAATTCCGGCTCCGGCGACGGCCGGCGGCCGGCGCTCTGCTGGCCAGCAGAGTCGGCGCGGTACATGATTTCGCGCGCGGCGGTCCACCGCGGCCCCTCCTGCCAGAACTCCACCGGGTGCAGGTGCGGCATCCACAGCTCGAGGGCGCCCGCGGCGTCCATCTCCTCGCGGCAGAGCTGCGTGATCTTCTGCAGCGACCGCAGGCCGAGCGGCAGGTAGGTGTAGAGGCCGCCGCCCAGCTTGCGCACGAGGCCCGCGCGCAGGAGCAGCTTGTGCGAGGTGATCTCGGCGTCGGCGGGGCTCTCCTTGAGGGTGGGAATGAAATACTGGGACCAGAGCTTGATCATGCAGCGCCGTCAGGAGAACAGCCGCCGCAGGCGGAAGCAAATTGATTTGCGGCGGAGGCCCGCTCGCCGGATAAAGCGCGCCATGTCCGCCGCCCGCCCGCCCCCGAGGACGCTGCCGATGCCCTGGATCGTGACGGCGATCGTGCTCTTCATCCTGGGTTACACCGTGCTGCGGCTGCACTATGGCAAGCGCGGGACGCCGTTCGAACCTTACCACGACCTCGGCGAGCAGGCCGCGACGCAGCGCCTGCTCGGGCTCGGCTACCAGCGCATCCCCGTGGACATCGAGCGCCCCGCGGACCCGCTGCCCCCGGCCCGGCTCGCCCCCGTCGCGGCCGAGGTGGTCGCCGCGCTCGGCGGCCTGCCCGAGGAACTCGGCGGCGCGCTCGCCCTCAGGCCGGCCCTTCCGGCCGCCATCAGCAGCGTGACGGCGCCGAGGGAAGCCGCGCCGGCGGGCACCTACCGGCTCCAGTTCACCTGCGCGCAGCCCGACTACAAGACGCAGATCCACGGCGCGTTTCTCTATCGCAAGGACCGGCAGCTTTTTCTCCTCCCTGACTTTGAGAAGATGTCCGGCCAGCTCCTCGCGCGCTCCAAGGAGAGCATCGTGCTCGCAAGCTTTCCCACGCAGAGCCTCAAGCCCGGCCGCTACACGGTCACGCTCTGCGGCGGCCGCACCTCGAAAAGCTGGGGCTTCACCGTGAAGTGAAGAAGCCACGCCTTCGCAGGCAAATCCGTGGGGATTGAATCCCGCCAATCCGCCGGACCAAACTCTCACGAGTTTGGCTACTGCGGCGCGCCGTCCGGTCTTTCCGGTTTCCGGTCTCCAGTTTCCGGTTTCCCCTCGGCCGTAATCCCCCATTGACGCGGGCGCGCGATTCGAAGAAAA
>CAJAKX010000261.1 GCA_903940425.1 uncultured Opitutia bacterium
CTGCTCACCGGCAGCCCCGGCTACCAGCAGCAGTTCCGTGTGTTGTCCCCCGAGGGCATGCACTGGCTGAGCGAAGACGTCGCGATCCGCCGGCTGGGAGAGGACGAGTGGAGTCTTGTCGGCGTGATCACAGACGTGACCGCGCAGCATGAAGCCGAGGAGGCGCGCAAGAAGAGCGAGACGCAATTGCAGCAGATTCTGGCGCGCGCCGACTGCCTGCTGTGGCAGGCCCACGTGGTGGAGAACGCCGCCGAGGCATTGGACTGGATCCTCTACATCCCTCGATCAAGCCTTTACCGCGAGCTATTCGGCAACGATCCCTCGGAACATCCGAACTTGATGTGGAGCGAACTGAATGTGCCCGGATTGGCGGAGATGAACGCACGCAGCACGACCGCGACTCGCAGCGGAGCACCGGGGTACGAGCAGGAATTTTGCGTCGTCAAGACCGCCCGCACCTACTGGCTGCACGAACAGGTGTCCATCACGGCTGTCGGACCGGGCAAATGGTACTTGGTTGGGGTCGTCACCAACGTCACGGCGCAGCATGAAGCCGAGGAGGCGCGGAAGACCAGCGAAGCGCAGTTGCGGCAGATCTTGACCCGGGCGGACTGCCTCCTATGGCAGGCGAACATTCTGCGCGAGGGCGGCGGAGTGCGATGGCGCAATTTCACCATGCCAGACTCCGGGCTCTGCGAACGCCTGTTTGGCGCCATGCCTCCCACCACGGGGACCGGTCTTTGGCTCTCCGGGGATACACCGGATCTGCCGGAAATGAACGCGCGCAGCACCGAGGCCATTCTCTCAGGGGCGCCCGGCTACGAGCAGGAGTTTCGCGTGATTCGACCGGGGAGGACGCTGTGGCTGCACGAACAGGTGTCGATCACGTCCACCAGCCCTGACGAGTGGAGCCTCGTCGGCGTGATCACTGACATCAGCGCCCGGCGCGCGGCGGAGTTGGCGCTCGCCGCCGAGAAGGAGCGCCTGATCGTGACGCTGCGCGCCATGACAGAAGGCGTGATCACCACCGACACGCGGGGGGTCGTGCAATTCATGAACCGTGCCGCCGCGGAACTTACCCAGCAGGAAGCCGCGAGCACCGTCGGCCGCCCGCTGGCGGAGATCTGCATCCTCCATGAATCGCCCTCGAACCGGGTTTTTACCCTGCCCGTCATCCACGTGCTCGAGGAAGGCGCCCTCGTCGACCTGCCGCCGCAAATCATGCTCGTAGGCCGCAAAGGGGCGACGTGCTTTGTCGAAGGGTGTTGCATACCGGTGCGCGAGGCCAACAGCGAACTCATCGGCACCGTGCTGGTCCTTCGCGACGTCACGGTCCGCCAGCGCTTCGAGCAGGAATTGCAGCGCGCCTCCCGCCTGGAGTCCGTCGGCATCCTGGCCGGCGGCATTGCCCATGATTTCAATAACATCCTGACGGCGATCATGGGCAACGTCACCCTCGCGTTGCTCGACGCCGAGGCCCTCTCCAAGACGGAACACTACCTGCGCGAAGCGGAACGCGCGACCGTGCGGGCGCGTGATCTCACGCAGCAGCTGCTGACGTTTGCCAAGGGGGGTGACCCGGTGCGCGCCGCGGTGCTATTGCCGGAGATCATCACGGAGGTCGCGCAGTTTGCGTTGCACGGTTCGCGCGTGAAGTGCGAGTTCGACCTGCCGGCCGGTCTCTGGCTGGCCGACGCGGACAAGGGCCAGCTCGGCCAGGTGGTGCAAAACCTCGTGATCAATGCCACCCAGGCCATGCCGGAAGGCGGCACCATCCGCATCAGTGCGTGCAACGAGACGGCGACGATCGATTCGCATCGGTCCCTCGTCCCCGGCGATTACGTTCACATCTCCGTGGCCGACACGGGCACGGGCATCCGGGCGGACTATCTGGCCAAAATATTCGATCCCTACTTCACCACCAAGCAGCAAGGCAGCGGCCTCGGCCTGACCACCGTGTACTCCATCATCAAGAAACACAACGGCCACATCGAGGTGGAGTCGGAGCTCGGCCGCGGCACGACTTTTCACTTCTGGCTGCCGGCGTTGCGCGAGCAGCAGCTCGACCTCCCGGAGCAGCAGAAAGCAACCAGGTCGCCCCTGAAAGGCCGCGTGTTGTTCATGGATGACGAGGAGCCCATCGTCCAGATGGCGAGCACCCTGCTGCAGCGGCTGGGCTTCGAGGTGGAAGTGACCCGCGACGGGGCCGAAACCGTGCAGAAATTCGAAGCCGCGCACGCGGCCGGCCGGCCGTTCGATCTGGTGGTGATGGACCTCACCGTGCCGGGTGGCATGGGCGGGCGCGAGGCGATCGAACAATTGCGCCGGATCGACCCCGGCGTGAAGGCCATCGTCTCGAGCGGCTACTCCAGCGATCCGGTGCTGGCCAACTACCGCGCGTACGGATTTCGCGGCATGGTGGCCAAGCCCTACAAGATTGATGACTTTACCCGCGTCCTGCGCGAGGTGATGCGCGGAAGCCGTCCCCCCATCCCGATAAAACTCCCGGGCCAGCCGGAAGGCCGGTAGTCAAGGCCGGCCCCGTTCTTCAGCGGAGGCGCACCTCCCGGCCGGTGGCGGCGGAGAGGTAGATGGCGTCGAGGATCTTCTGGACCGCGAGCGATTGCTCGGGAAGCACGTGAGGCTTCTCCGTCCCCTGCAGCACGTTGATGAAATGCACCATGCGGTTGGTGTTCACGAAGACGGGCAGGGGGTCGAGCGCCTCGACGACGTAACCCCGCCGGGTTGACCGGAAGAGCCGCAGCGGGTTGGTGGTGGCCCCGGCCTCGGTGCCGAAGAGCTGCGTCCCATTGAAGTCGGGCACCGGTTGATGCGCGGCCCACGAGGTTTCGAGCAGCACGGTGCGGCCGCTCTTGAGCTTGATGAGCGCGACGGAGAGGTCGTCGACGTCAAAGGGCTTGCGCGGATCGATCTCGCTTTTACCCCAGGTGCCGTCACCCCGGCCGCGGGGTCCGAACTTGGCGTAGGTCTGGCCGGCGACGGTGACGGCGTCGAACTCATCCAGCAGATAGAGCGTCTGGTCGAGCACATGCGCGCCGATGTCGTAGGTGCAGCCGCCGCCGGCAAATTTCCGCTGGGTGAACCACGAGCCGATGCGCGGAATGCCGCTGCGGCGCAGCCACGTGGCCTTGGCGTGATAAACCTCGCCGAGCACTCCGCGATCGACGAGCCGCCGCAGCGTCTGGACGGCGGGCGAGAAGCGCTGGTTCTGGCCGACCATGAGCAGCCGCCGGCGCCGCTTCGCCTCAACCACGAGTCGGGCCGCCTCGCGCGCGCTGGTGGCCATGGGCTTGTCGAGCATCACGTGCTTGCCGGCCCGGAGCGCGGCCAGCGCGACGGGCACGTGCAGGTGGTTGGGCAGCGCGATGGAGACAACGTCGATGTCCGCGCGTCCCAGCATCTCGCGATAATCGGTGTAGAGATCGGGAATCTCAAAACGGCCGGCGATCTCGCGGCCGCGGCGGAGACTGGTCTCAATGAGGGCGACGACCCGCGCGGCCGGATGCTTCCGAAAACTTTCAATGTGCTCCCGGCCGATGGCACCGGCGCCGATCACCGCCACATGGTAGATGGCTTTCTTTTTCATGCTGCCCCGGGCCATGACCGCAGGTCGGTGCCTGCCGGCCAACAAAAAAATAATAAGGCTTCCGCCGGACGCGCCGGAACCGTTCGCGCCCGGGGTGGTCAATCGCGACGTACCTTGATCACCAACCTCGAGGAACCGCGGCCGCGGATGACCCGGATAACCGGTTGTCCTCCTGCCGCCTCCTCGAGCAAATTTGCATTGGATTCCACCAACATCATGAAACCCGCGTTGAAATTCCGGCTGATGCTGGCCGCTGCACTGCTGGCGGCGTCGTTGACAGGCTGTGTGGCGGTGGTCGCGGGAGCGGCCGGGGCGGGCACGGTGGCCTGGGTGCGCGGCGAGCTGGAGGCCACGCTCGATGCCAATTATGAGAAGGCGGCGACGGCCGCCAATCTGGCCATCGAGCAGCTCCAGTTTGCCAAGATCAGCGAGAAGAAGGATGCGCTCACGGCCATCCTCATTGCCCGCACGGCGGAGGACAAGAAGGTCGAGATCAAGGTCATCAAAATCGGCGACCAATCCGCCAAGGTGCAGATCCGCGTGGGTGTCTTTGGCGACGAGGCGCTGTCGCTGACCATCCTCGACAAGATCAAGACCAACCTCTGAACGAGGCGCATCGTCAGGGTGGGGCAGGTTTTCGCCCGCGTCTTTCAGACGCGGGCTTTGGGTTGTCCGGGCGGGACGGGTGCGAACTGGATCATTGACCGCGGCGGGCGGACGCGGCATCGGGTAGGGGACACCGGCCGTTCGCCCCATGAGTCCCCTATGCACGAACAGCCGCGGCGCGGCGATGGCGCGCGTTCTGGCGCGGCGTGGCGGCGCCCGCGGCGGCTTTGCGCTGCTGATCACCGTCACGCTGCTCGCGTTTGTCGTCGGGCTGCTGCTGAGTCTCGCCACGCTCACCCGCGTCGAGACGGCGATTGCGGTCAACACGCAGCAGGCGGGGCAGGCGAGGCAGAACGCAGTCATGGCGCTGCAACTCGCCGTCGGCCGGCTGCAGCGCTTTGCGGGCCCCGACCAGCGCGTGACGGCGCGGGCCGACCTGCTGCCCGCCGGCAGTGGCAATCCGTATTGGACCGGCATATGGGATGCCACCTCCACCTCGCCCGCGCCGCTCACGTGGCTGGTGAGCGGCAATGAGATCCAGCCGCTCGCGCCGGCCGACCCGGTGGCCGATCCGGCGCCGGACAACGACTCGGTGTGGCTGCTGCGCGCTCCGGTGGGCGCGCCGGGCCAGCGCATCAAACTCCCGCGTCAGCCCGTCCACGCCGCGGACCTGCCGGGACTGGAGGGGCCGCGGCGCGTGGGTCATTACGCCTGGTGGGTGGGCGACGAGGGCGTGAAGGCGAAGTTCAATCTGGTGAATCCCTTCGCCGGTGCCGCGCCTGGCACGCCGGATAATGCGCTGCAGTTCATGTCGGCCCAGCAGTTTGGCATTGAAAAAATCGCGCCTGGGTTTGCGGCCTACGTTGCGGCGAAAGACGACACCGCCGCCGGCGCCGCGCTGCGCGGTCGCCTCGCCCGGGTGCTGGCGCTGAATCAGATTCCTTATGCCGATCCAGGCGTCGGACTCGCCACCCTGCGGGACCGGTTCCACGACGTCACCGCGTTTTCTTTTGGCGTCCTGGCCGACGCCCGCGACGGCGGCTTGAAGAAGGACCTCACGCGCGGGCTCGAGGCGCAGGCGTCCCTGCCGGCCGGCGGGGTCTTTCCCGGCGGTCCGGCCTGGGATCTCGTTCGTTCTTATTATCAGTTGCGACCGGTCTGTTCCGACGGTCGCTGGCAGATTACGCCGCGCGCGCATTCCCCGCCGCAGCACGGCGTGCATCCGGTGGTGATCCTTGTGCAGATCGTGTGGGGCGGCGACCGGACCGGCGGGAATTTCCGGCTCCTGCTCCAGCCAATGATCGTGTTGGGCAACCCCTACAGCGTTGCGCTCACGCCGGCGGATTACCGGCTGGTGTGGCGGCAGACGGGGATCATCGAATTGCGGAATCCGCCGGATGCGACCGATGCGCCGTCTGTCGCCGGCACCCCCGCGCAATTGCTCGGCGAAGACCCGCAGTTTCTGATCCCGCAGGCCGGCTTCCTGCCGGGTGAGGCGAGGGTGTTCACGCTGTCCGCGGCCGGCGGAGACGACGTCCCTTACGAACCCGGCGCCGGACTGACCCTGGCGGGGGGCTATGCCGTCGCCCGCCACGCTTACCGGGATCTCGCGGTCGCGGCGCATCCCACCGCTCCAGAGATGCGGGTGCGCGTGTCCGGAGGCATGGCCGGGTTCGAATTTTCCCTCGCGACGGGCGGGCGGTTGCAGGAGGTCGCCGGCTGTGAGGCCAATGTTCCCGGCTGCGCCGGGACAATCCCGCTGCTGGGCGCGCCGGTGCGCACCGGTCTGCGCATGGCATGCGACAGCGTGAACGCGCCCGGTGACGTCACCGGGATACGCTGGCTCGTCGGTTTCAACGTGCGCGCGCCGGTGAGTGGTCCGCTGCCGGCCTGGGGCCGGAATCCGCAATACAACGCCGCCGCGCCGCCAGACGGGGGTGACAACACGGTGCTCGACGACCGCGACGTCTGCTGGGGGCCGGGCCACCGCGCGGACGAAGGCGGGCAGCAATTTGTCACGCTCTTCCACCTGCCGCGCACCGATCTGCATTCACTCGCGCAACTGCAGCATGCGAACCTCCAGCCGGCCGGCCCCGGGCCGGGTTACACCGTCGGTCATTCCTACGCCGATCCGCACACTCCCGACGGCACGGCTGATTTCAACCACCGTCTCAACGAGGCGCTGTGGGACCGGTTTTTCTTCTCCACACTGCCGGCGGAAACCGGTGCCCTGCCGGCGGTGCTGCCCAACCGGAGGATCGTCTACCACCGGCGCGACGGCGTGCCGCCCGAACCGGACACCGTGCGGGATTATGACACGGCGGCCGCCCACCTGCTCGTCGACGGACCCTTCAACCTCAACTCCACCTCGGTGGAGGCGTGGCAGGCGCTGCTCGCCTCGTTCAACGGCCAGCGCCTCGCGTGGGATGATCCTGCGACCGGCGCCACCACCACCATCACCGTGGATAGTGCGTTTCTGCGCGGCGCGTTCGTCCACGGCGGCGGGAACGAAGGCTGGCGCGGTTTTCGCATGCTCTCCGACGCGCAATTGCACAGTCTCGCCACCGCGATCGTGGACCGGGTGCGCGCGCACGGGCCGTTCCGGTCGCTCGCGGAATTTGTCAACCGTCCGCTCAACGCCCTCACGGAGGAGGGTCGCCTGAGCGGCCTCCTGCAGGCGGCGCTCGACACCGTCGTTAATCCGCCGCCCTCGCTCGCGCCCGCCGCCGGCCTGCCGGCGATGGCGGGTCCGAGTCCCGGCCTGGCCTGGCCGGCCGCGTCGCAAGGCCACCGCTCCACGCTGGCGCCCGGCTGGCTCTCGCAGGCCGACGTGTTGGGGGCCATCGGTCCGGTGCTGACCGTGCGCTCCGACACGTTTCTGGTGCGCGCCTATGGCGACGCCGTGAACCCGGCGACCGGCGCCGTCGAAAGCCGCGCCTGGTGCGAGGCAGTGGTGCAGCGCCTGCCGGATTACGTGGATCCGGAGAACCCTCCCGAGACGGCCACCGGTCTCAGCGCAACCAACCAGACCTACGGCCGGCGTTTCGAGATCGTGCAGTTCCGCTGGCTCGCGCCGGACGACGTCTGAGTCAAGCCGGCGCCCCGGTGTCCCTTGCCAAGCGCCCGGCCGGCCGCCACAGTTGTTGGTCTCCATCGTCCTCTTGTGAACGACCCCGCCCCTTTTGCCGCCCCGCTCCCCGGGGCAGCACCCGCGTCCACGCCATGCCCCGCCGTTGCCTGGCGCACACTCGTACTGCTTGGTCTGGCGCTCGGACTCGTCACGCTGCTCACTTACAGCAACTCCTTCGAGGCCGGCCTCACCCTCGACAACAAGGTCGTCCTTGCCCAGGACCCGCGCATTCGTGAATGGAACGGGCAGAACCTGCGGCTCATTTTTCAGGAGAACTACTGGTGGCCCTACGTCGCGAGCGACCTGTACCGTCCGCTGACCACGCTGAGCTACCTCATCAACTACGCCGTGCTCGGCAATGGCGCGCGGGTGGCCGGGTATCACTGGGTGAATTTCCTGCTGCATTGGGCCAACGCCTGGCTGGTGCTGGTCATCCTGCACCGGCTCACCGCACGGACGGGCGTGGCGCTGCTGGCGGCGGCGCTTTTTGCCGTGCATCCGGTCAACGTCGAATCGGTCACCAACATCATCGGCCGCGCCGATCTGCTGGCGGCATTCTCCATTCTGGCCGGCGGCTGGTGTTATCTGCGTGCCGCCGGGGTGTCCGGTCTGCGCAAGCTGCCCTGGCTGGGGGGAGTCGCCCTCCTGGCCTGTGCCGGCGTGCTCATGAAGGAGAGCGCGGTGATGATCGGCGCGTTCGTGCTGCTCTATGACTGGTTGTGGCGCTGGCCCGGGTTGCCCGGGGCGACCTGGCGGGAGCGGCTGCCGGCGGCGGCCCGCGAGTTCGCTCTCAAGGGCTGGATTGCGATCGTCCCGGCGGTCTGCCTGCTGCTGTGGGCGCGGCACCGGCTGCTCTACGCCTCGCCGGTCTACGGACAGTCGTTTGTCGACAATCCCATCGCGTATGCTGGCGTGTTCCCGGGTTTCATGACCGCCATGAAGGTCATCGGCCGCTACCTCAGCCTGCTGGTGCTGCCCGGCACGCTGTCGTGCGATTATTCCTACAACCAGATCCCGCTCTTCGGGGAGACGGCGCACTGGTGGGAGGACCTGTCCGCGTGGGTGGCGCTCGCCGTCGTGGCGGCGCTGGTATGGGCGGCGGTGCGCGGGCGGCGCGTCCACGTGCTTTTCGCCTGGGGAACGCTGTTTTTCCTGCTGCTGCTGCTGCCGACCTCCAATCTGCTCGTGCCCATCGGCAGCAGCATGGCGGAACGCTTCCTGTATCTGCCCTCCCTTGGCTTCTGCCTCGTGGCGGCGCTGGCGCTGTGGCCGATGGGCGGGGCGCTCGCGCGCCTCGGTGTGAAGAATCCGCGCTGGCAGCCATGGGCCGCGCGGGCGCTGCCCGCGCTCGTGGTGGCGGTGTTCGCGCTGCGCACCCACGTGCGCAACGCCGACTGGCGCGACGACCTCGCCCTGTGGAAAAGCGCCGTGGCCGCCGCCCCCGACAGCTTCAAGACCCACAAAGGCTATGCCAACGCGCTCTGGGATGCCGGCCGCAACGAGCCCGCCCTTGACGCCGCCTTGGCGCGCGCCGAGGAAGGCCTGGCCGTGCTCGACCGGAAGCCGCTCGCCGAGGAGCGCCGCGACAACACGCTCTTTTACGACCTCGGCATGTATTACCGTCTCAAGGGGGACTTTCTCAGCCAGCGCGGCCAGCCGGGGGAGGCGGGACGTTTCTACCGGAAATCCGTCGATATCCTGCTGCGGGCGCAGGCGGTCGACCGCTGGGCCAACGAGGCTTCACACCGGGCATCGCTGCGCCGCAGCCGCCCGGTCGACGAACTGGCCGACGTGGGTAATTTCAGGATCTACCTGCAACTCGGACAGTCCTATTTGCAGCTGGGCAACTGGACCGGGGCTGAAACCGCCGGTCGCTACGCGCAGCGGCTCATGCCCAACGACGCGGGGGGGTACATGCTCGTCAGCGCGGCGGTGTTTGCCGCCGGCCATCATGATGCGGCCGCGATCCAG
>CAJAKX010000262.1 GCA_903940425.1 uncultured Opitutia bacterium
CCCCGTCCCGGCACCATTTCCCCCTGGTCGTCCAAGGCCACCGACATCGCCCACATCTGCGGCCTGGCCGGCGTCAAGCGCATCGAGCGCGTCATCGCCTACACAATCGATCTCGGCGGCGCCGCCCCAGGCCCTTCGCCCATCGCCCTTGGCCCGGTGCAGCGCGCCGCGCTGGCGGCGCGCCTCCACGACCGCATGACCCAGGTCGTCTTCGACGACCTCGCCGCCTGCGACGCCCTCTTCCGCCACGAGACCCCGCGTCCGCTGACCAGCGTGCCTGTGCTCACCCGGGGCCGCGCCGCCCTCGTCGAAGCCGACCGCACGCTCGGCCTCGCCCTCGCCGACGACGAGATCGACTACCTGGTCCGGGCCTTCACCGCTCTCGGCCGCGACCCCCACGACATCGAGCTGATGATGTTCGCGCAGGCCAACTCCGAGCACTGCCGCCACAAGATCTTCAACGCCACCTGGGACATCGACGGGCGAAAACGCGACCACTCGTTGTTCCAGATGATCAAGAACACCTACCAGCTCCACCACGAAGGCATCCTCTCCGCCTACCGGGACAATGCCGCCGTCCTCGAAGGCACGCGCGGCGGCCGCTTCTTTGTTGACCCGCGCACCGGCGAATACGCCGTCCACGAGGAGGACATCCACCTCCTCTGCAAGGTCGAGACGCACAATCACCCCACCGCCATCTCCCCTTTCCCCGGCGCCTCCACCGGCTCCGGCGGCGAGATCCGCGACGAGGGCGCCACCGGCCGCGGCGCCAAGCCCAAGGCCGGCCTCACCGGCTTCACCGTCTCCAACCTCCGCCTCCCCGGCGCCGTCCAGCCGTGGGAGCAGGATAACGGCAAGCCCGGCCGCATCGTCTCAGCCCTCGACATCATGATCGCGGGCCCGCTCGGTGGCGCCGCCTTCAACAACGAGTTCGGTCGCCCCGCCATCAACGGCTACTTCCGCACGTTCGAAGCGGAGGTGCCCGCGGCACTTTCAAGCGATCAGCCGTCCGCAGTCAGCGGTCAGACCTCTGCAGACAGCTTAAAGCTTAAAGCTGACGGCTTACAGCTCCGCGCCACGGAGTGGCGCGGTTACCACAAGCCCATTATGCTCGCCGGCGGCCTCGGCAACATCCGGGCCGAACACATCCGGAAGGGCGAAATCCGCTCCGGCGACAAACTCATCGTCCTCGGCGGACCCGCCATGCTCATCGGTCTCGGTGGCGGCGCGGCCAGTTCCCTGGCCAGCGGCTCGGGCGACGAAGACCTCGATTTCGCCAGCGTGCAGCGCGACAACGCCGAGATGCAACGCCGCTGCCAGGAGGTCATCGACCGCTGCTGGGCCCTCGGCGACAAGAACCCCATCGCCTTCATCCACGACGTCGGCGCCGGCGGCCTCTCCAACGCCCTGCCCGAGCTCGTCAACGACGGCGGACGCGGCGGCCGCTTCAACCTGCGGAAAATCCCCAACGACGAGCCCGGCATGAGCCCGCTCGAGATCTGGTGCAACGAGTCCCAGGAGCGTTACGTCCTCGCCGTCCCCGCCGCCCGCATCGACGCCTTCCAAAAACTCTGCGAACGCGAGCGCTGCCCCTGCGCCATTGTCGGCGAGGCCACCGCGGAAAAGCGCCTCGTCCTCGAAGACCCGCACTTCAAGAACACGCCCATCGACTTGCCGCTCGATGTGCTGCTCGGCAAACCGCCCCGCATGCACCGCTCGGAGAAATCCCTCCGGCGGCCCCTCCTTCCCCTTTCACTTTCGCTTTCACTCGGCGAAGCCGTCCGCCGCGTTCTCGCCCATCCGACCGTGGCCGACAAGACCTTCCTCATCTCCATCGGCGACCGCACGGTGGGCGGACTCATCTGCCGCGACCAGATGGTCGGCCCATGGCAGGTGCCCGTGGCCGACTGCGCCGTCACCGCCGCCGCCTTCGATGTTTACACCGGCGAGGCCATGGCGATCGGCGAGCGCACGCCCGTCGCCGTCAACAACGCCGCGGCCTCCGCCCGCCTTGCGGTCGGTGAAGCCCTCACCAATCTCGCCGCCGCCCAGATCGGCGACCTCGGCCGGGTCAACCTCTCCGCCAACTGGATGGCCGCGCCCGCCGTGCCCGGCGACGCCGCCGACCTCTACGCCGCCGTGCAGGCCGTCGGCATGGAGCTCTGCCCCGCGCTCGGCATCACCATCCCCGTCGGCAAGGACTCCATGAGCATGAGCACCGTCTGGCAGGACGGCGGTTCGGGAGAAAAAAAGCAGAAGCGCATCACCGCGCCCATCTCGCTCATCGTCTCGGCCTTCGCCCCCGTGGCCGACATCCGGCTCTCGCTGACGCCGCAGCTTCGCTACGATCCTGAATTAACCACGAAGGACACGAAGAGCACGAAGTCTGAGGCATTAAAACAGAATCAGAACTCCTCTTCTGAATCCTTCGTGTCCTCTGTGAACTTCGTGGTAAATACTCAGGGTTCGGAACCTGTCGGCGAGACCGTCCTCCTCCTGATTGATCTCGGCCGCGGGAAGAACCGCCTCGGCGGCTCCATCCTCGCGCAGGTCGTTTCGCAAATGGGCGCGGCCACGCCCGACGTGGACAGCGCCGCCGACCTCAAGAACTTCTGGAACGCCATCCAGCAGCTCGGCCGCGAGAAAAAGCTCCTCGCCTATCACGACCGCTCCGACGGCGGCCTGCTCGCCACCACCGTGGAAATGGCTTTTGCGGGACATGTCGGCGTGGACCTGGAGCTCCCGACATCCAACGTTCAACATTCAACATCCAACGTTCAACATCCAACATCCAACGACCCATTTGCCGCGTTGTTCGCCGAGGAATTGGGCGCGGTCATCCAGGTCCGCACGGCGGATCTGAAGCAGGTACAAGACGTATTCGCCAAATGCGCTCTGGCGGATTGCACCCGGCAGATCGGCCGCATCAACCGCGACTACACCTTCCGCGTTTGTCGGAACGGCAAGGTGCTGCTTGACGAGAATCTTTCAGCGCTCCGCGCCATCTGGTCCGACGTCACCTGGCGCATCTCTTTGTTGCGCGACAACCCCGCCTGCGCCGAGTCGGAATATCAGCTCAAGCTGGATCCCACCGACCCCGGCATCACGCCGGTCATAACTTTTGAATTAACCACGAAGGACACGAAAAACACGCAGTCGGAATCAGCGCATTCTGCGGCTGCCCCACTTGGAACTTGGAACTTGGGACTTGGAACTTCACTCAACCGTCCCCCCATCGCCATCCTGCGTGAGCAGGGCGTCAACGGCGAGGTCGAGATGGCCGCCGCCTTCACCCGCGCCGGCTTCAAGGCCATCGACGTCCACATGACCGACATCATCAACGGACGCATCAAGCTCTCGGATTTCCGCAGCCTCGTCGCCTGCGGCGGCTTCAGCTACGGCGACGTGCTCGGCGGCGGCGAAGGCTGGGCCAAGAGCATCCTGTTCAACGAACGCGCCCGCGCGGAGTTCGCCGCGTTCTTCGCGCGCGAGGACACCTTTGCCCTCGGCGTGTGCAACGGCTGCCAGATGATGAGCGCCCTCCACTCGATCATCCCCGGATCCGCCCACTGGCCGCGCTTCGTGCAAAACCGCTCGGAGCGTTTCGAAGCCCGGCTCGTGTCGGTGAAAATCGAAAAAAGCCCCAGCGTGCACTTCGCCGGCATGGAAGGCTCGGTCATCCCCCTCGTCACCGCGCACGGCGAGGGTTACGCCGAGTTTGCGAGCGCCGAGGCCGTCAAACGCTGCAGCGAGTCAGGTCTCGTCTGCGCGCGGTTCATCGACAACAAGCAAGCGCTCGCGCTTGCGCAGTCTCGCCGTAGTCCAGCGGACGAAGGCGGATCGATCTACACCGAGCAATACCCCCTCAACCCCAACGGCTCGCCCTTCGGCATGACGGCGCTCACGACGACCACCGGCCGCGTCACCATCCTGATGCCACATCCCGAGCGCGTTTTCCGCACCGTCGCCATGAGCTGGCACCCCGCCGACTGGCCGGAAGACAGTCCGTGGATGAAGTTATTCTACAACGCCCGTTCTTGGGTAGGGTGACGAAGCGGCAGGGGCACGTGGCAGGTTTTTGATGTCCGCCGTGCCGTCCAGGAAGAATCCATCTCCGCGGCCTGACTCCGTCCGCCTGGTCCCTGGCCGCGCCGCTGGGCGAATGATCGCGCTCAGGGCACGGCGGCGCGCGAGGTCGCGGGCCGGGCAGTGACGGTGCTTTCGGCCGGAGCCAGGCCATCGGATTTGGCCGTGAGGCGGATCTCGCCGGGCTCCCGCGTGGACTGCACGAGTACCTGCGCCAGGCCGTTGAACAGGCTGCGTCGCGCCGGCGGCGCCGGCGTCGTTACGCGCACGAAGCCGAGCCGCGTGAGTTCGGGGATGTGGTTCCGTTTGTCGTCGAAGGGCGTCACGATGAGCTGCACGCGGTTCACGCCCGCGGCCAGTTGCGCCGGGTCGAGCCGGAGCGCGGGACCGGCGGCGGAGGTGTCGAGATCGCGGGCCAGTTCGCGGCCGTTGAGCCAGAGCGTGGTCTTTGCGCCGAGCGCGGGCAGGAGCAAATCCAAGCCGGCGCCGGCGGGCACCGTCGTCAGGGTGAACACGCCGGAAAGATCGTAGACCTCGCCGGGCTTGGGGAGCGGGGCGAGCCAGTTGCCCAGTCGCGGGAAGGGTTCCAGCGACTCCGGCGCCGCGGGCGCGGCCGTGCCGGCGGGTGCAATGCGACCGCGCCAGTCTTCCACCGAAAGCCCGGCGATGGCCTCGCTGAATCGGTCCGGCTCGTGGCAACCCGGGTCGCCGTTGCCGACACCGATGATCCGGCCGCCCGTGATGTCGAAGTCCACCAGGTTCGCGGCGGTCGGAACGGTGCGCCCCTGCGCGTCGCGGGCGGAGACGGTGAATACGGCCACGTCCGCGCCGTCGGCGTTGAGGGCGGTGCGGTCGGGGGTGAGCACGAGTTGCGCGGGCGCGCCGGTCGTCTCGACGCGGGTGGTTGCGACCACCCGGCCCCCGCGGTAGCCGCGGGCCTCGAGCGTGCCGGGCGCATAGGCGACCTTCCATTCGAGGTGGCCGTTGCGCGGCAGGTCTTTCTTTCCGAGCGAGCCGCCGTTGAGGAACAGCTCGACCGCCTCGTGATTGCTGAAGCAGACGACGGCGATCTCCTGGCCCTCCCTGCCCGCCCAATTCCAGTGCGGATAGAGATGGAGCACGGGCTCCTCGGTCCACCAGGATTTGAGGTAATAGGAGGTGTCCTTCGGGAATCCGCACGCGTCGAGGAGGCCGGATTGCGCGTAGATCTCGGGCCAGCCGTACTTCATCGGCTCGCCGCGGTAGTCGAATCCGGTCCAGAAAAACAGGCCCGCGAGGAAGGGCCGGCCGGCGTAGTATTTCCAGCCCTTCTCGAGGTTGCCGCCGGAGTCTCCAGGGGACTGGAAGGCAAGGTGGGTGCGCGGCGGGTCGTCGAAATAGATGCCGCGGGTGCCCGGGGTGGTCGCCTCCTCGGTGCCGACTCCGGGTTGGTGCGGGAACTTCGCGTGCTGCTCGTCGGGATTGGACTGGTTGATGTAATTGTATCCGACCAAATCGATCACCGTCGAGGTGCCGCCCCAGCCGCCGCTGTTGGCCACGGTGGTGCGGCGCGTCGGGTCGAGCCGGTGCGCGAACGCCTGCATCGAGGCGGTGATGCGGGCGCCCTTGATGTTGCCCTCGATCGCCCACTCCTCGTTGCCGAGGGACCAGAGGATGACACTCGGGTGGTTGCGGTCGCGGCGGATCATGCTCGCCAGCTGGCCCAGCTGCTCCGGGCTCGGGCCCATGAGGCGGTTTTCGTCGAGCACGAGCAGGCCGAGGCGGTCGCAGGCATCGAGCAGCTCGGGCGTCGGCGGGTTGTGCGAGCAACGGTAGGCGTTCACTCCCATTTCCTTCAGCCGGGCGACGCGGAAGGCCTGCAGCGCATCGGGCAGCGCCACGCCGACGCCGGCATGGTCCTGGTGGTTGTTGGTGCCCTTGATCTCGACGTGCCGGCCGTTGAGGAAGAAGCCGTGGTCGGGGTCGAAACGGATCGTGCGGATGCCAAAGGTCGTCTCGTAACGGTCCACCACGGCGCCGCCGGCGCGGATCGTCGTGACGAGCCGGTGCAGCGCGGGCGACTCGAGCGACCAGAGCCGCGGCTGCGGAACGTTGAGCCCGCAGGGAAATTCGCCCGTCGAGCCCGCCGCGAGCGAAAGGGCGCGCTGCGTGCCGGTGGCGACCACGCGGCCGTCGGGATCCACGATGCTCTGCTCGACGTCGAACGTCGTGGTCTCGACGCCGTCGTTGGCGACGGTGGTGCGCGCGGTGACGCTGGCCGCGCCCTCGCCCACCTCGGTGGTCACAAACGTGCCCCATCGCGCCACGTGCAGCGGCGCGGTCTTGGCCAGCCAGACATGCCGGTAGATGCCCGCGCCCTCGTAGAACCATCCCTCCTCCATCGTGGCGTCCACGCGGACGGCGATGACGTTGTCGCCGCCGTAGTTGAGGTAGTCGGTCAGGTCGTAACGGAAGCTGGTGTAGCCGCTCGGCTGGCGGCCGAGGTAGAAGCCGTTGACCCACACGACCGAGTCGCGGAACACGCCGTCGAATTCGACGCTGATGCGCCGGCCGAGGTCGGATGCCGGGACGGCGAACGTCTTGCGATACCAGCCGATGGAACGCTCGGGAAAGTTGCGGCCGATGGCTTTGAACCCGTGGCTGGGACTGCCGTTGGCGGCGAAGGGCGCCTCCACGGCCCAGTCATGCGGCAGGTCAAGCCGACGCCAGGCGCGGTCTTCGAACGCCGCGGCGGCCGGACCGTCGCCGTAGCCGGCCTTGGTCACGTAGGAGAAGTAGCCGGTCGCGTGGTCGAAATCGCGGGCCGGGTCCGAGGGATGCCCAAAGGCAAACCGCCAGCCGGAGTCCATGAGCAGCCGCTCGCGTGGCGGAGATTGGACGGAATCGTTGGCGGCGAAGGCGGGCGTTGCGAGCGCGGCGGCGAGGAACAGGGAGCGAATGACGGGATTCATGAGGTAAACAGGAAAGCATCTGTCTTGCACGATTCCGCCCGAAGGTCGAGCCGTCACCCGTGGCAATCCTGTCAAAGCGGTGATGTTGCCCGGCCACGACGGCCTGGCGCTCGCGTGGCGGCAGACGCCCGCCGCGCTCGCAGGCTGTCAGCCAAAATCAGACCGGGTGCCTGATCATTGTCGGCTCAGCACTTGGCGAATGGCGCCGGGTGCCGGCGTTTCGATGCGGCCAGTCAAGAGTCAAGTCACGATCCCTCTGCTTCCGAGAAGATCAACCCGCAGTTCAGAAGCGGCGGCTCTGGGCAACCGTGAGCTGCTGCCGGAGGGAGCTTTCATCGCGCCGGGAAGTGCGCTTGAGCTTCTTGTTCTGCGTATCGGCAGAGG
>CAJAKX010000263.1 GCA_903940425.1 uncultured Opitutia bacterium
GCAGCGCGGCAGCACCGTCGGCCATCTGGCGCAGGAAACCGCGCCGGCGGGCGACGAGACCATCCTGCAGATCGCCACGGGCCATGTCGTCGCGCCCGCGAAGATCTCGAAACCGCAACCCGGGGTTGAACCGCATGAGGACTACACGCTTGAGCCCCGCGCCAAGCAGATTCTCGCCGGCCTCGGCTTCCGCGAGGGCGACCATGATCGCCCCGCCCGCGTCTTTTCCGGCGGCTGGGTGATGCGCGCTCACCTCGCCCGATTGCTCGTGCAGTCACCCGACCTGCTGATGCTCGACGAGCCGACCAACCACCTCGACCTTGAGACGCTGCGGTGGTTTCAGGACCACCTCGCCCGCTACCCCGGCGCGGTGCTCATGATCTCGCACGACCGCGCGTTCCTCAATGCCCTGTGCACCGGCGTGCTCGAACTGCGTCGTGAACGCCTCTGGCGCTGGAACGGCAACTACGACGATTTCATCCGCCAGCGCGAGGCCCACGAGGCGCAACAGCTGTCCGCCTGGAAAAACCAGCAGCGCGAGGTCGCGCACCTCCAGCGTTTCATCGACCGCTTCGGCGCCAAGGCCTCGCTGGCCTCGCGCGCCAAGTCGAAGGAGAAACAGATCGCGCACATTCTCGCCGCGGCGATCGACGCGCCCGAGGCCGAGATCGCCCGCCTGCATTTCTGCTTTCCGCAGCCGCCGCGCAGCGGCCTGCGGGTGGTGAGGCTGGCGGACGTCACCCAGGCTTATGGCGGCCAGGTCGTCTACCGCGGGCTGCATTTCACCACGGAGCGCGGCCAGCGCATCGTGCTCGTCGGTCCCAACGGCGCGGGCAAGTCCACCCTGCTCAAAATCCTGGCCGGCGTCGTGCCGATCCAGGCCGGCACCCGCGAACTCGGCCACAACGTCCGCGCCGGTTATTTCTCCCAGAACCGCCTCGATGTGCTGAACCCGGGGCACACCGTCCTCGCCGAGGCGATGGAGCTGCGCGTCCACAACCCCAACCTCACCGAGCAGACGGCGCGCACGCTTCTTGGCGCGTTTCTCTTCCGCAAGGACGATGTGCATAAGAAAATCGCCATCCTCAGCGGCGGCGAAAAATCGCGCCTCGCCCTCGCAAAACTCCTCCTCGCCCCGCCCAATCTGCTGCTCATGGACGAGCCGAGCACGCACCTCGACATCCCGAGCACCGACGCCCTCATCGCCGCGCTCGACGCCTACGAGGGTACGCTCATCTTCATCAGCCACGACGTCTATTTCATCCGCGCCATCGCCAACCGCGTCCTCCACATCGACGCCGGCCGGCTCACTCCCTACCACGGCGACTACGACTATTACCTCGACAAATCCCGCGCCGGCGACGCCCGCGACGCCCTGGTACGTGGTGGCGGACGTCCGGCGTCCGCCCATCGCCAGTCTGGGCTCACGCCCGCCCCGGCCGGCGAATCCGCGGTTCCCCGCGCCGGACCCAAGACCCGCGAACAGCGCCGTGCCGAAGCCCGGGTGCGCGCCGCCAAGTCCGCCGGGTTGAAACACCTGCGCTCCCGGGTGGCCGCACTCGAGCAGGAGATCGGCGAACTCGAGGCGCGCCAGGGTGAGCTTACCGCCCAGCTTGAGTCGGCGGCGACCTACGCCGAGCCCGGCAAACCTGTCGCGCTCAACCGCGAGTTGAGCGGCGTCGTGGACCGGCTGCACGCCGCCACGGCCGAGTGGGAGGAGGCTGCCGCCAGACTGGAAACGATGGAGAAGGCCTGACCCGGATGTTTCCTCCGGCCACTGCTATCCAAAACAAAATAGGCTGAAATCGCCGGTTTCTGGTCATCGCTCATAGGAGAGCGAGGCGAAGGAGGCAATCAGGTTGCCACTGCCAGGCAGACTCTCGAGATGTTGTCCAACACAGGCTTTGCGTGGAACGACGACTGGCCGAGTGTTCGCGTCAGAGGGGAGCCCAGCCATGGTGGACGGTTTTCCGCGACCTGCTTTCGTCCACTCCCTACACTCTCGCCGTCTTATCAAATTTGTCTTGGACAGGAGTGGCCCGCACTAGAAATTCGCCGCGCGTATACTCAGCCCTCACCGGTGTATTTACTCTGGCGCACCGTGTCGTCGGTGGCCGAGACGGGCCGCTCCTCAATCAACTCATTCTCGGCCGCCGTATGAAAGGACACCACGACCCAATTCTCACTGGAAACGATTCCTCTGTGCCATACGTACGGCGGAATGGATATCCATCTTTCCGCAACAGGCTTTGTTTGATCACTGGCGAGCAGGTTGGAGCGCCACTTGCCGCCTTTCCGAGTCTGAAAATCTCCGGTCCCTCGGTATGACATCATGCGCTGATGGCTGTTGGGATGGCGCTCGGCTCCGGTGTTTGTGTTGGCACACAGGATAAACACCCAGCTCGATCGGATGCCCGTTGGCAGAGCGGAAACGTACAACTCCAATGGAATCGGCTCCCAAGCCAGCGCATCGTCCGGCCTCTCTCGCAGCTTCTGTTCGACGCGAGCGACAATCGCATCGATCTTCGGTCTGATTGACTCAGATCTCAGGGCAATATCCAAGGCCTCCAGAATGGTCGACTCGGCTTGCTTCATTTGGATTTTCTTTTCGCCTTGATATTGTGTCTCTTTAACGTGGCGTGCCGGCTTGGTCATCCCAGCTCTTCCACGGACACCTGGTGACGCTTTCCCCCGATCGTGAGTGCGAGGCGGCTGATTTTCTTGTTCGTGCCGGGAATCACCAGCTGCGCCGGCTCCGGCGCCTTGACCTCGGGCTGCGGCGCCGCGGCCACGGCCGGGACGGGCGCCGCCGCCTTGCCGGCGCGTTCCTGGTAGAGTTTCTCCACCTCACGCGGGAACATGGCGTAGATGACACAGTGCTCGTCGTCCGTGGGCAGGCTCTTCTGCGCCAGCTCGGCGCGCAGCGCGGGCATGCGCGGTTCAAGCGCATCGGCCGGCCGGCCGGTGTAGCGCGGCTTGCCGCTCAGTTTTTCGGCCAGGGCGAGCACCTCGGGGTCGATCGAGCCGGGGGTCTGGCCGTAGTAGCCGAGCGCCACCTTCATCGCCTCGGGCGAAAAGTTTTTCCAGCGGCCGAACTTCACGTTGAGCATCGCCTGCACGCCCACGATCTGCGAGGTCGGCGTCACGAGCGGAATCCAGCCGAGGCACTGGCGCACATAAGGCATCTCCCGCATGACTTCGACGAAGCGATCGGCCATTTTCTGCTCCTTGAGCTGGTTGCGGAAATTGCTGAGCATGCCGCCGGGCACCTGGTAGATGAGCACGTCGTTGTCCACCACCTCGTTTCTCGGGCTGGTGAACGGCGAAAGCTCGGCGTAGATGCGCGTGAGTTCGTCGCGCAGCCGGCTGAGTTTGGCCAGGTCGTAGCTCGGCCGGCGCGGGTGCTGGGCGAGCGCCTGCAGCATGCGCCAGGTATCGGGCTGGCCGGTGCCGTTGGCGAAAGGCGAGATCGCGGTGTCGACGCGGTCGACGCCCGCCTCGACGGCGGCGTAATAGGCCGCGGCGCCGAAGCCCGCCGTTTCATGGGTGTGAACGACCACCGGGATTTTGACGCGCGTCTTGAGGCCGCGCACGATCTGATAGGCCACGTAGGGTGGCAGCAGACCGGCCATGTCCTTGATGCAGATGGAATCGCAGCCCATCGCCTCGATCCGGGTGCCGAGCTCGATGAGCATTTCGGGCGTATGCACCGGGCTGGTCGTGTAACACACCGTGCCCTGCGCGTGCTTGCCCGCCTTCTTCACCGCCCGGATCGCGGTCTCGATGTTGCGCAGGTCGTTGAGCGCGTCGAACACGCGGAAGATGTCCATGCCGTGCCGGGCGGCGGCGGCAACGAACGCCTCGACCACGTCGTCGGGGAAATTGGTGTATTGGACGATGTTCTGTCCGCGCAGTAGCATCGTCTGCGGCGTCTTTGGGGCGAGACGCTTCAGTGCGTCGAGCCGATCGAAGGGAAATTCCGAAAGGTAGCGCACCCCCGCGTCGATCGTCGCGCCGCCCCACGTCTCCAGCGAGCCGAAGCCCATGGTGTCGAGCTCGGGCGCCACGGTTGCCATTTGCTTTGTCGACATGCGCGTGGCCGCCAGCGACTGATGCCCGTCGCGCAGAACGGTGTTATTGAAGACTACGGGTACGGTGCTCATGGCAGGTCGCGTTTGACACCATGCCTTGTCCGGCCCGTGTTCTCAACCCCAACCCGGCGGCCGGTCCCCACCCCGCCAATGGTTACAAGCAGGGGTTTTCAGGGCTGTTAGGCCGGCTGCAGCTCCGGTCTATGCCGTGGTCGCAGGCCGGTGCCTGACGCTGGCCAACCTCTTCACCAGCCAGATGATCCCCAGGATGACGGTCACGGGAATCCATACCGGCGAAAACAGCGCCAGCAGCACGACCGCCGCCACCAGCAGGCCGATGACCGCGCCGAGGCCGGCGGCCCCGAGGACCACCAGACCGGTCAGGAGCAGCACGCCGAGACCCAGCACGAGCAGCAGGCCGATGAGCAGCGGCACGAGCGCGACCGGCCATACATGGATGATCACGATGCCGAGCGCCACCATGAGGAGCCCCTTCAGGCAGATTCCCAGAAAAGTCTTCATGCCCCTAATACACGCCGGCATGCGGAAAGTCGCAGCCGGCCCCGCCGGCCGCCGGAGCCTGCGGGCGTGAAGAAGATCTTTGAGTCCGCCCCGCTTCGTGTTCTTTTAACGGCGTGGCTGAAAAACCTCCTCTGTTGGTCGTCTGTGCGCTGATCGAGCGCGCCGGCTGTGTGTTGCTCGCCCGCCGGCCGGCGCATAAGCATCTCGCGCTCAAATGGGAATTTCCCGGCGGCAAGGTCGACGGCGGCGAGACGCCCGCGGCCGCGCTCATCCGGGAGATCAAGGAGGAGCTCGGCTGCGACATCGTGCTCGGACGGGCCCTCCGCCGTTTTACCCACGTCTACGACCGCATGACCATCGAGATGATTCCCTTCGTGTGCCGCCTGGCCCCCGGCTCGCCCGAGCCGAATCCCATCGAGCACGTCACCATCGCCTGGGCGCGGCCCGGCGAGCTGGACACCTACGATCTCGCTGCGGCCGACCTGCCTGTCGTGCAAGCGTATCGAGCGGAAGCCGGCGCCTGTCCCCCATAGCCCGGGCAAAGGAGGCCTCCGGCCGCAGTGAATTTGCCGTTGTCAGGCGGGCGCTGGAAAAACCACCTGCCGCGCGGTAAATCCTTCAATATGGTGGAGGATGTTCGCCGCCTCCACGCGGCGAAAGACGCTGTCGCGGATGTGCACCTCGCGCACGGGCATCGCCGCCAGGCCTTCAATCCAGACCGCCCGTCCGCTCTGGGCGCACGCCAGGCGTTCGATCACGATCTCGCGCACCTGCGGCAGCCGGCTTCCCTGCTCCTCGGCCTGCGCATAGAGCAGATCAATCTGCACCGCGGCATCCCGTACCCCGCGAACCTTGAGGTCGCGCAGATAAATCTGTTCGACAACGCCGCCCCGCATCGAGTTGGCCTTGATCCGGAACGCCAGGTCGAGATGCAGACTGTCCATCACGCATCGCTCAACAAAGACGCGGCGGACGCCCCCGGAGATTTCGCTGCCGATGGCGACGCCGCTATGCCCGTTCAGCATCCGGCAACCGCGAATCACGATGCCCTCCGACGGCACGTTGACCCGCAGGCCATCCTGGTTGCGGCCCGATTTGACCGCGACGCAGTCGTCGCCGGTATCCAGCAGACAGTCTTCGATCAACACGTCACAACAGGAGTCGGCCACGCAGCCGTCATTATTGGGACCATGGCTGTTGATCTGCACCCTCCGCACCGTCACGGCCTGGCACAACACCGGATGAATCCCCCACATGGGTGAGTTCCGCAGGGTGATGCCCTCAACCAGCACATCGTGGCAGCGATAGAACTGGATGAACATCGGCCGAAGCAGGTCCTGCTCGGTGAAGATGCGCTGGCGCACGGGAATTCCGGACTCGGCCCAGTGTTTCAGACGGTCACGGGCCGCGGCCTGATGCGGCTGTCCCGGCGTCCAACCGGTGGACCGGGTTCCCTCCCAAGGTCCCGCCCAGTTCCACCATCGACCCGGGCCCGCCTGTCCGTCCAGCACCCCGCCGCCGGTGATGGCGACGTGCTCCTGCTCGCAGGCATAGATCAGCGGGGACAATCCCATGCATTCCATGCCCTCCCAGCGCGTGAAAACCGGCGGCAGATAACGACACGAATCCGTGGTGAACCTGAGCGTGGCGCCGGCGCACACGTGCAGATTTATATGGCTCCGCAGATGCAGCGGACCGGTCAGGTAATCTCCCGGTGGCACCACCACCCGGCCGCCACCGCCGGCGGCGCACGCGGCGATCGCGCGAACCAAGGCGGCGTGATCGTCCGTCCTGCCATCACCCACGGCGCCGTAATCGGTCACCACGTGATCCCGCGAAAGAAACGACCGCGCCGGGATTCGCGCCAGGATGGCCGGCACCTCCGTCCAGGGATCCACGATCGTCCCCCTTCCGGAGACAGCCGCTGATTCACCCGTGCGCTTGCCGCAATGGTCCGGGGTGGCAACAGACGCCGGGGCGGGTTGATGGGGGGCCATGATGCTAAAAGGACGCCGGCATCGCTGGATTGACTGCCTGGGCGTCTAACGCACCATTTCCGGACAGGTGTCCGCGTCAAGCGTTAAACCGACCCCGCTCCAGCCTGCTCCCGGTTTGACAGTCCCGCGCCTGCGGACCAAGTATCGCTCCTCTCTCCTGCCGTGAGTTCCTCCGATTCGAAAAAAATGCCGCCCAGGATCACTTCCACGGCAGAATTCGCCCGCTACGTCGGACTGGCCCGCACCACCGTCTCGCGCGTGCTGAACCGGCAGCCCGGCCTCAAGCAGTCGACCATCGACCGGGTGCAGCATGCGCTGACCGAGACGAGCTTCACGCCCAACGCCTATGCGACGCTCCTCAAGGGCAAGGGCACCTCCAGCGTCGGCATCTGCATGGAAAATCTGCTCACTCCGCCGATCCTGCTCAAACTCGCCACGCTGCAGCGCCAGCTGCGCAGCCAGGGTTACACCTCGTTGATCGAGGTGTATGCGCGCGGTGAGAGCCGGACCATCCTCCGCCATTTTCTTTCCATGCGGGTCGAAGCGGTCGTCTTCATCGGGCATTTTGACACCGGGGAGCTGGAAACACGCATCCGGGAACTCATCGGCCACAAAACCCCCCACCTGGTCATTGATCATCACGGCATTCCACTCGCCAACACCGTGACCCTGGATCGCGCGCAAGCCATGCGGGAGATGATGAACCACCTCCTCGAACTGGGTCATCGTTCGTTCGGCCTGCTCGGCATTCCGCTCGACCATCCCAGCCGGTTTGAACGCATCCACGGTATTCGGGCGGCGCTGACCGCGCACGGTCTGGATCTGCCGGCCTGCGCCCGCTCCTTCGACGCCCAGTGCCTGCGCACCCAGGATTTCGAATTCGGCCATACGCTCGCCCGCCAGTTCCTCGAGTTGAAACAACCACCGACCGCCTACGTCGCGCTCAACGACGAGATCGCCATTGGCGCCATGCGAGCCCTGCAGGAAGCCGGGCTGGCGATTCCCGGCGCCGCCTCGGTGACGGGATTCAACAACCAAGACATCTGCTCGATGATGGCCCCGCTGCTCACCACGGTTGATCAACAGATCGAACCCACGATCAAGATGGCGATGCAGGTGTTGATGTCGCAACTGCGCGACGGCATGCCCGCGCGCCCGATCCTGCGCACGATCAAACCCGAGCTGGTCATCCGCCAGTCCACCGGCCGCGCTGCGCGCTGATCATTTGCGCCTCATCGGCGCCATCTTGCCATGAACACCCCGGTTCCATGCCTCAGTGTTCCCGTCATCCTCGGTTTGCTGGTTCTCGCCGGCCCGCCCGTCCGCGCCGCCGAACCAGCAACCGCGCCGGCTGCCCCTCCCGCCGCTCTGCCGCGCACCGACGCCAGCGGCAACCCGCTCCGCCGGGCTCCGACCGGACACGTCTCCAATTACGACGAAGCCAAGGTCGGCACCTATACGCTGCCCGATCCGCTCGTGCTGCAAAACGGCCAGCCCGTGCGCGACGCCGACACCTGGTTCAAGCAGCGCCGCCCGGAACTCCTCCGGCTTTACAAAGCCGAGATTTATGGCCGCGTGCCGGAACGCGCGCCCCAAGTGACGTTCGCGGTCGTCGAGACGGACCCCGGCGTGATGAACGGCACGGCCGTGCGCAAGGAGATCGTCGGACATTTCGGTGACAAGCCGGACGGACCGGCCGTGCATGTTCATCTCTATCTGCCCGCCAAGGCGGCCGGACGGGTGCCCGTCTTGCTACATCTGCTTTTCTTCGGCGACCCGCCCGCCGACGCAGCCAACGGGCTGCGTCGTTTCAGCGAAATCGGACCCGTTGCCGACATCCTCGCCCGCGGCTACGGTTACGCCACGTTCCGTTACACCGAGGTGCAGGCTGATTCCGCCGACACCTATCAGTCCGGCGTCATCGGCCTGACCCTGGCGCCGGGCCGGGCCATACCCGCCGCGGACGAATGGGGCGCCATCAGTGCGTGGGCCTGGGCCGCCAGCCGCGTCCTCGATTATTTCGAAACCGACCCGGCAGTGGATGCCCGGCACGTCGCCCTCATCGGCCATTCCCGACTGGGCAAGACAGCTCTCTGGGCCGGCGCGCAGGACCCGCGTTTCGCTCTGGTGTTCCCCAGCTGCGCCGGCGAGATGGGCTCTGCGCTCTCCCGGCGCGATTACGGCGAGACCGTGGACGACATGGCGGTCAATTTTCCCTGGTGGTTCGCGGGCAATTTCCAGAAATACCCGGGTCACTGGAACGACCTGCCGGTGGACGCGCACCTGCTGATCGCCCTCAACGCCCCCCACCCGGTGTTTATCACCGGCGGCACACAGGACCAGTGGGCCGACCCGCGCGGCGAGTTTCTCGCCGCGGTGGCCGCCGGGCCGGTCTACCGCCTGCTCGGCAAAAAGGATCTGGGCACGAGTGACGGACCACCCCTCGACACGCCGCTGATCACGGGCGACCTCGGCTTCCTCTACCACACCGGCGCACACACGATCGCGCCCGCCGACTGGAACGCCTTCCTCGCTTTCGCTGAAAAATATCTGAAGCCGGCACGGTGAAGGCGGGCACAGAAGTCAGGAGCCGGGCGTCTGAATTCTGACGCCCGGAACCAGGAGGGCTTCAGCCTGCTCGCCCTCTTGCCGAGCCGTAGCCATCGGCGAAGGCCGGCCGCGCGGTCGTCCTTTCTGCGGGACGAAGACGGATCGCGGTTTACTTTTCCAACTGTCCCAGCAGCTCCATCACGTGCGCCTCGATGGCGGCCAGCGCCTCCTCGGGCGTCGCGCCGTCGAGGTCGCTGATCTCCCAGTATTCGATCTGGTCCTTCCACGCCGGATGCAGGCTGGCCATCCACGGCCGGTGCTCCGTGCCCTTCAGGGCGATGACGCGCGCCGCGCGCCGAAAATCCTTGTCGGCTGCCTGGATGGGTTTGGCCCCGGTGTGTTTTTCCGGAATGCCCCGTTCCCGCAGGCGCCGCGTCGTGTGCGGCGACAGGCCGTCCGGCGGCGCCAGATGGATCGCCAGCCCGCGCGAGAACGCGCGCCAGTCGAGACCGCGCCGGGCCGCCTCGTGGTTGAACAGGGCCTCGGCGTAGCGGCTCCGGTAATAGTTGCCGGTGCAAAGAAACAGGATTTCGCGCATGGAAGCCGGCCAGCAAATCGCAGTACCCGTCCGCTTGGCAAGCGCGGGCATTCCGTTCACCACGAAGCAGACGAAGCCGTTGCGTTGAATCGGATTGCCAGCCGGGCGGCCCCCCGCACTTTTCCATTCCAGTCACCATGACCCTCGACCGCCGCCGGTTTCTGACCACCTGCATCGCCACCGGACTGGCCGGCACCACTCTGCCCGGCGCACTTCTGCACGGCCAGGAGGCGCCGGCGAAAGCCCCGCCGGAAAGCGGGGCGACCACGCTCCCCGACTCCATCGACCTCCAGCCCGTTGTCGATGCCGCGCTCGCGGCCGTGTCCGCCACAAGACTCGGGCCGGGGCGTTACGCCCGGTTTCTCGGCGAACAGCGTGCCAGACACCCCGGCGGCGGCGACGTGAATCCCTACGGTTGCGCGGCCGCGGCCTGCATCCTTTATACGACGGGCCATTTCCCGCGCGATCCGGCGGAGCGCGCCGCGGCGGTTGCCGTGCTGCAGGCCAACCAGTCGCCCGAAACCGGCCTGTTCTCCGAACCGAGCCACCATGCCTATCATTCGACGGCGTACGTGCCGGGGGCGCTGGAGTTGTTCGATGCCGCGCCGCTTTATCCGCTGCGCGGGCTGCACCCGCTGCTTGCGGCCGGCGCGATCGAAAAATTCCTCGATGGTCTCGACTGGGTGAAATCGCCCTGGGGCCAGGCGCATCTTGGCGCCGGCTCGTTCGCCGCGCTTTTCCTCGCGGGCGAAGCGCCGCCCGCCTGGCAGGACCGTTACTTCGCGTGGTTGTGGGAGGAGCAGGATCCGCAGTCCGGACTCTGGCGCAAGGGCTGCCAGCCGCACAACGGCGCGGCCGGCAGCGCGCCTTTATTCCACCACCTCGCCAGCAGTTTTCATTACCTCTTCAATCACGTGATCGCCCGGCGGCCCATCCGTTATCCGGAACCGATGATCGACGCCGCGCTGCGCGTGCGGCGCGAACACCTGCAGCCGCTCGGCACGGAGCCGGGTTTCTCGGAGCTCGACTGGGTTTACTGCCTGACGCGGCCGGCCCGCCAGTGCGGGCACCGCTGCGCCGAGGTGCTGGCGGAGGTGCGGAGTTTTGCCCGCGAGTACGCCGGCAACCTGCTCGCGCATGTCGCCTCGCGGTCGGTGCCGTTCGAAGACCTGCATGCGCTCAACGGCACGATGTCCGCGTTCGCCGAGTTGCAGCAGGCCGTGCCCGGGCTGCTGCGCATGGAACGGCCCCTCAAGCTCATCCTCGATCGGCGTCCGTTCATCTGAAGTGGCCACCGGCGGGACCGCGCCTTCGCATCGCCCAAGTCCGTCCGGAGGCCGGGTTCCACCTTGAGAACGGGCTTTAGTGGATATCCAGCCCCGTGCCGGTGACGTGCTCCGTCGTCAGCAGCGGGCCCGTGAACCCGGTAACGGTGATCCCGGCCAGCTCCACGTTCACGGCGTTGGCCAGTGTGATGGCGCGGTCGCACGTGCCGGTGATGTTCACGAGCGCCAGACCGTCGACCGGCCGTTCCGCCGGGATGTTCCGCGCATTCACCAGCGTCGCAACATGGCTCACCTTGATGTCATGAAAGCGGACATGGCGGAGGAGCGACCACTGCTCAACCTGCCCGGACACCGGGTCGCTGGCTTGAATGCCCTTGTTCAGCAGGTTGATTCCCAGAAACGTCGGGGAGTCGAGGATGGTGAGGTCTTCGCCGGTGATGTCCTCAAAAATTCCGCCGCGACCTTCGCGGCTTTTGATGAAGATGCCGTTCTGCCGGCCCGAGATGAGGCAGCGTTCGAGGCGCACGTGGCGGATGCCGCCGGACATTTCCGTGCCGAAGGCGACGCCGGCAAAGTTGCTGCTGACCAGCGTGCAGTCCCTGATCACCACGTTTTCCGTCGGGTGGCCGAGGCGGAGCGCCGCCAGTCCACGGCCGGATTTCAGCACGATGGCGTCGTCGCCCGTATTGATGTCACAGTGCTCGATGAGCACGTCCTGGCACGAGTCCACGTCGATCCCGTCGCCGTTGGAGCCGATCGAGCGGATGGTGAGATTCCGGGCGGTGAATTTCCGGCACAAAAGCGGATGAATCGACCAGAGCCCCTGATACTGGGTTGTGAACCCCTCCAGGGTGACCTCCGTACAATCAGTGAGTTCGATCAAGGGCGGACCGCGGGGGTTGCGCAGCTGGCTCAGGCTGATCGGCGGACCGAAGATGGCGCCGGGTCCCTTGATGGCGAGGTGATCAGCCTTTTCCGCGGAAATCAGCGCACGGTGACCCGGCCGAAATTCGCCTTCCCAGCGCACTGCCGGCAGCAGCGGATAGTCCGCAATGTCGGGACTGCCCACGAGGCTCGCGCGGGTCTCCAATTTCAACGCGGCGCTCGCCCCGAGGACGATGCTGCCAGTCAGATAAACGCCCGGCGGCACGACAACGGTGCCACCGCCCGCGACCGCGCAGGCGTCGAGCGCCTTTTGCAACGCGGCCGTATCCTTGGTCTGCCCGTCGCCCGTCGCGCCGAAGTCGCGCACGTTGAATTCAGCGACGGGAACCACCAGAGCCGGAGCGGTGGTCGGAACCGCCGACGAAGGCGCCGCAGCCAGCGGATGCAGACAACCGCAAAGGATCGAAACAAGAAGAAGCCCGTGTTTCATGGCGTATCGGGGTGTCACCAGCGCGCGAGCGTGGGGATCGGCGCGCGGAGATCAAGCCGCACGGATGCCAGGCTGCTGTTCGACGCTCGTTCCCCGCGGCGGTGACCAAGCCACGTTGGATTCTCCGCCGCTGGTTTCGGGTAGGTGTGGACTCCAAACCGCGACCACGCTCTACGCAACCTGTGACCAGTCATGTGACAAGCGCCCAGTTTTTTTTAATGGGCTTGGGCCGGCCGGAGCGCCGCGGCCAGCGCCTGCTGGGCCGCGGGATCATTGGGCGACAGGCGCAGTTCCTCCCGGAAGGCGGCGGCCGCCGCCGGCAGATTTCCCAAACGAAACCAGCTCACCCCGAGATTGTGCCATCCCGGTGCAAAATCCGGCTTCAGGCGCAGCGCCGCTTCAAACTGGGTGATCGCGTCGTTCAGCCGCCCCGGCAGCTGCGACCAGGCGAGGCCCAGGTTGTGGTGTGCCTCGGCATAATCCGGCTTCAGGCGCAGCGCCGCTTCATACTGGCCGGCTGCGTCCTGCAACCGCCCCGGCAGCTGCGACCAGACGTTGCCTAGATTGTAGTGTGCCTCGGCATAATCCGGCTTCAGGCGCAGCGCCGCTTCATACTGGCCGGCTGCGTCGTTCAGCCGCCCGGGCAGCTGCGACCAGACGACGCCCAGATTGTTGTGCGCCTCGGCATAATCCGGCTTCAGGCGCAGCGCCGCCTCATACTGGGCGATCGCGTCCTTCAGCCGCCCGGGCAGCTGCGACCAGGCGTTGCCCAGATTGCAGTGCGCTTCGATATAATCCGGCTTCAGGCGCA
>CAJAKX010000264.1 GCA_903940425.1 uncultured Opitutia bacterium
CGTCTTGCCTGTGTGCCGGGCCAGCGCCTCGTTCAGGGTGCGGCGCCAGCGCAGGATTTCGCGCGCGGCGATGGCGATGTCGGCCGCCTGCCCGCCCGCCCCGCCGGTGGGCTGGTGGATCATGATGCGGCTGTTGGGCAGGGCAAAGCGCTTGCCTTTCTTGCCGGCGGCCAGGAGCACCGTGGACATGCTGGCCGCCTGGCCGATGCAATAGGTCACCACATCGCACTGCAGGAAGTTCATCGTGTCGTAGATCGCCATGCCGCCCGTCACCACGCCGCCCGGCGAATTGATGTAAAGATAGATGTCCTTTTTCGAATCCTCCATCTGGAGGAAAAGCATCTGGGCGATCACCAGGTTGGCGACGCCGTCGTCGACGGGGGTGCCGATGAAAATAATGCGGTCCTTCAGCAGGCGGGAATAGATGTCCATGCTCCGCTCGCTGCGGCCGGTGTTCTCAATGACGAATGGAACGTAGTAACTCACGGGAATTTAAAATCGCTCAAGCCTTGGGCGCTGCCGTCGTGACGGTAGCCTTGCTCACGAGGAAATCAAGTGCCTTGTCGAAAACGATCGCCTGCTGGAGCGTGCGCAGGCGGTCGCGGTCCTTGGCGAACTCCTTGGCCACTTTTTCCGGCCGCTGGTTGGAGCGCACCGCCTCGCGCATGATGGCGCCGTCGAGATCGCGCTCGTCGGCCTGGATTTTCTCCTTCTCGGCGATTTTCGCCAGCAACAGCTGCACTTTCACGCGGCCGGCGGCGGCGCGGCGCGCATTCTCGTAAAGCTCCTGCTTGTTCTTCTCAAACTCCGCCTCGGGCACGCCGCGGCTCAGGTGCTCCTCCATGAAGCGGCGCAGCACGCCCTGTGTCTCCGCGGCGATGAGGCTTTCCGGCAGCGGGAATTCGATTTTGTTGGCGAGGGCGTCGCTCACCTGCTGGCGCTGGGTGCGGCGGTTCTCGTATTCCTTGCGGAGCTTGAGGTTCTGGCGGACCTGCCCCTTGAGGGCGTCGAGATTCTCCACCTGCTGCGCCTTGAAAAATTCCGCATCCAGTGCCGGCAGCACGCGTTCGCGCACCTCCTGCACCTCGACGGCATAGACCACGGCCTTCCCGGCCAGCACGGGCACGGCGGCAAAATCGGCCGGGAACGTGATGCCGATGTCCTTTTTGTCACCCGCCTTGAGGCCGGCCAGTTGCCGGCCGAGGCCGGGGATGAGCCCCTCCTGCTCCCCTTCAACCTCCTCCCAGGTCTGGGGCACCTTGCCGTAGATCTGTTTGTCCGGCGCCAGCTCGGCAACCGGCTTGCCGTCGATCGTGCCACTGTAGGCCAGCTTGACGTAGTCGCCCTTCCGGGCGGGACGTTCGGCGACGCGGAAGTCGGCGCGTTCCTGGCGGAGGCTCTCGATGACGGCGTCGACCTCAGTCTCGGTCGCCTCGGTGGGCAGCACGCTGGCGGGCAGCCCGAGGTAGTCGGGCAGCGCGAATTGCGGGTGAACGTCCAGCGTGAAGGTGACGGCCGCGGACAGGCCGGATTCGATCTTGCCCTCGTTAACTTCGACGACGCTGACCACCTCGAGCTTCGTCTTCTCGAGGCCGCCCCGGTAGGCCTTGCCCACGACCTTGCTCTTGAGCTCCTCCTGCACCTCCTTGCCGAAGCGCTTGACGATGAGTTCGGCCGGCGCCCGGCCGGGACGGAACCCGGGCAGCCGCGCGACCCGGGTGATTTCGCCGACCACGGCCTGATATTCGGCATCCACCTCGTTTTTATCGAGAGACACGATGAGACTTTTGCGCGTTTCGGAGATGTCTTTGAGTTCGATGTTCACTGCGGGCTGAGAAAAAAGGGTGGAGACAAACGGAATTGGTCACGTTACGGGACGGTCGCGCCGCCGGTCAATGCTGGATTCTTTCCGCAGGGCAAAACCGCCGTGGCTGGCGGCCCGGCCGGGTTCGCCAAAGTCTTGCTCGCGGAGTACCGCGGCGCATGCTCATCGCGGACATGCCCAGTCTGAACTCGCTGGTCGCCTCGCATGGCGCCGTGCTGCTGATCGATTCCGCATCAGCCTGCGTCCACGCGGGACTGTGGCGGCGTGATTCCGATGCGATCTGGCGTGAATCGCGGCGGGAGGCCGGCATCGCCATTTTCGAATGCGTCGATGCCGTGCTGGCCGAGGCCGGCGTCGGCGTGCGCGACCTCGGCGCCCTCGTCTTCTGCGAGGGCCCCGGCTCGATCCTTGGCATCAGGTCGGCGGCGATGGCGCTGCGCATCTGGCAGACGGTGGGATCGCGGGCGCTGCCGGCGTTCGCCTATCGCAGTCTCGAACTGGTCGCGCACGACTTGCGCAGTTCCGGAACGCGGCCGCCTTTTGCGGTCATTGCCGATGCCCGCCGCGACACCTGGCACTGGGTCGAAGTCGACACCGGTCAGGCCGTCCACCCCTGGCAGCGGGTGTCCCGCGCCGTGCTGGCGGCGTCCCCCGGCGATCTTTTCATGCCGGCCGGGTTCCGGGTCTGGGCGCCGCCGCCGCGGGCCGTTGGCGAGGTTCCCTACCCGCCGGCCGGGATGTGGCGCCGCCAGGGTGATGCCGACCTGCTGCAGGCCGCGCCGCAGCCCGACGCCTTTCTCCATGAGGATTCCGTCTATGTCGCGTGGACGCCCCGGATCCACCGGGCGCCCGGGCCAACCGTCTCTTGATCCATGCACTCCGCCCCACAACTTCCGCTCCGCTGCTGGGCCGAAATCGACCTCGCCGCACTCGAGCGCAACCTGAAGCTGATCCGCGCCTCGCTACCGCCCCACATCAAATACGTCGCCGTCGTCAAGGCCGACGCCTACGGTCACGGCCTGCATCAAACCGTGGCCCGACTCATGCACGCGGGCGCCGATCTCTTCGCCGTCGCCAACGTGACCGAGGCGGCGGCCATCCGCGAACTCGGCCCCGGCTGGCCCGTGCTGGTGTTGAGTCCGTTGCTGCCCGAGGAGGACAAATACCTCGTCGATTACGATCTCACCGCCACGGTCTCCACTCCGGACGAAGTCGACCGTTTTGACTCCATCGGACGCGCCGCGGACCACGTCGTGGCCGTGCACTTGAAAATCGACACCGGCATGGGCCGCCTGGGTGTGTGGCACGAGCAGGCCGGGCAGCTTTACGAGCATATTCGCAAGGCCCGCCACGTGCGTCTCGACGGCGCCTTCACCCACTTTTCCAGCGCCGACGAGGATCCCGCCTTCACCGACGAGCAGCGCCGCCGCTTTCTTGCCGCCTTGCGCCGTTGCCCCGGCCTCGAACTCGGCCGCCTGCTCATCCATGCCGACAACAGCGCCGGCCTCGAAACCGCGCACGGTGAACAGCCGTTCAACGCCGTGCGCGTCGGTCTGCTCCAGTTCGGCATTCTGCCGCACCCGCATTCGATGCTGGCACGCGTGCATACCGAACCCGTGTTCAGTTTCCGCACGCGCGTCGGCCTGGTGAAGCGGCTGCCGGCCGGCACCGACATCAGCTACGGACGTACGCACACGCTGAATCGCGACTCCATCGTCGCCGTCCTCTGCGCCGGCTATGGTGATGGCATTGCCCGCGCCTGCAGCAATCGCGCCCACGTGCTCATTCGCGGACGGCGCTGCCCCGTGCTTGGCCGGGTCACCATGGACCAGACCATCGTCGATGCGACCGAGGTGCCCGGCGTGCAATGCGGCGACGAAGCCGTGCTCGTTGGCCGCCAGGACGGGGCCGAGATCAGCATCGCCGAATTCAGCACGTGGTCCGACTCGATTCCTTGGGAGACCCTCTGCTCCGTGACGAAGCGCGTGCCGCGAATCTACAAGACATCGCTCGGTCTGTGAGACCCGTCCGCGCCAGCCAAGGCTGCGAAGTCAGGGAGAACCTGCCCGCTGGTTAGCGGTCAAGTCCGGCTGCCTGGCGACTGTCCAGCAAGGGCGTAACCCTATTAATAATAAATATTTTACCCCATTTTTCACTTTCCTCCTCGCGCGCGCCAACGTTGTATTTTACATTCTCCCAGATCAAAAAGGAGCAAGTTTACTATCCATAGCCACCTTCCAGTTTGCAGCCAAAGCCGGTCATGGGCTTCAAGTTCTCCCGCAGAGCGGATCATCCGCTTCTTGAAGGTGATTGGTTGGGCAAAAATCAGGGTGCTCGCTGCGCTGGGGGCGTGCTTGTTGCTCCCAGTGGTGCTGGGCGCGCTTGGTACCGTTAGCACTTGGACCGGCAACGCCGGCACAGACGATTGGGGCGATGCCAGCAATTGGAACTTAGGTGTCCCTGATTCTACGATTATCAGCGCAGGCTTCAACGCCTCCAACGCCAACAACCAATGGTCCATCACGCTACAAGCGGACCGCACGGTCGCCGGCCTCACGTTTTCGAGCACCCCCAGCGCCACCACCGGTTTCACCTTCAACTCCGGCAACACCCTCAAGATTGATAAGAGCGGCATTAGCAATTCCGACACCTACAACACCCAGACGTTCAATAACGCGATTGCCTTGTCCGCCACACAGACATGGACCAACAATGGCACGCTGGTCATCAACGGCACGGTCTCGTTGGGCTCCAATGCGCTCACGGTATCCGGAGCCACGAATACCATCACCACCATCAGCGGCGTCATTGACGGCTCCGGCTCGCTGACCAAGACCAACAGCGGCACCCTCGTGCTCTCCGGGGCCAACACCTATACCGGCGCCACCAATATCAGCGCCGGCACGCTCCAGCTTGGCGCCACTAACGCACTTTCCAGCAGCACGGCGGTGACGGTCGGGGGAGGCCCATTTGGCGGCCCCTCGGCTGTCCCCACGCTCGATCTGAACAACTTCTCTACCACGGTCGGCTCCATCGCCGGCACCGGCAGCATTACCTTGGGATCCGGCGCCCTCACGACCGGCGCCAACGATACTTCCACGACATTTTCCGGCATCGTCTCCGGCACTGGCAGTGTCACCAAAATCGGCGCCGGTACGCTCGTGCTTTCGGGCGCCAACACCTACACCGGCACCACGACCATCGGCGCTGGCGCCCTCAACATCCAGAACAACACCGCGCTCGGTAGCGCCATTGGCGGCACGACCGTCGCCTCGGGCGCGGCTCTGCAGCTGCAGGGTGGCATCACCGTGGGATCCCCCTTTACCGGCGCCGAAGCCCTCACCCTGAACGGCACCGGCGTCTCCAGCGACGGCGCGCTTCGGAACATTTCCGGCAACAACACCTGGACCGGTGCCGTAAACCTGGGCTCCGCCAGCCGCATCAACTCTGACGCGGGCACGCTCACTATCTCCGGCAACATCGGCGGGAGCGGGCAAAACCTCACGGTCGGCGGCGCTGGCAACACGGCTCTTTCTGGCATTATCGTCACCGACAGCGGCACCCTGACCAAGGACGGCGCCGGCATGCTGACCCTTTCTGGTGCCAACACCTACACGGGGGCCACCACGATCTCCGGCGGCATCCTCAGCATCAGCGCTGACAACAATCTTGGCACTGCGCCGGGCGCGCCCACCGCCAGCGATCTCACCCTCAACGGCGGCACCCTGCAGACCACCGCGAACATGACGCTCAATGCCAACCGCGGCATCACCCTCGGCGCCAGTGGCGGCACCCTGGACCAGACTTCCGTCACCACCCTCACCTACGGCGGCATCATCGCCGGCAGCGGTTCGCTGACCAAGACCGACTCCGGCACCCTCGTGCTCTCCGGGGCCAACACCTACACCGGCGCCACCAACATCAACGCCGGCATTCTCAATATTCAGAGCGCCGGCGCATTGGGCACTGCATCCAACACCTCAAACACCACGGTCGCCAACGGTGCGGTGCTCCAGATGGCAAACAACATCACTACGACCAACAAGGGCACTCTGATCCTCAACGGTTCGGGAACAGGCTCAGGCGCGTTACAGAACGTCAGCGGGAACAATACTTGGAACAGTGCAATCACACTGGCCTCTGACGCCACGATTTTCTCCTCAACCGCCGGCAACACCCTCAATATCAATACCGATTACCTCGTCGCATATACCCTGACCATGGGAAACCACACCCTCACCGTCGACGGTCCTGGCGATACGTGGTTTAACGCCAATGTCGGCGTGGCCGGAGACACCGGGGGGTTTGTCAAAAACGGAACCGGAAAAGTTACCTTTTACGCATACAACACCTTCTACACGGGAGCCACCACGGTCAATGCGGGCTCCTTGGATCTCGTGGTCGGGCCATTCACCAACGCACCGGGTTACTATGGAATCAACGGAGCGCTGACGATTGGCACAGGGTTAAACCCGGTGGGCACCGTAAGCGTAACCATGTCGAACAGCTACGATAACCAGATCTCGCCCACCTCCGCAGTCACGATCAACTCCGATGGAGTCCTCAGCGTGGGATCATCTACTGGCCTGGGTTCCCTTACACTCAACGGTGGGCAAATAAGCATAACGAGTGGTAAAGTCCTCACTCCCGGCGTCAGTATCACTTCCAACACGAACAGCGCACACCGGACCTCCCTGATCTCCGGGGGCCAGGTCACCCTTTCCTCCTCACCCACCACGGTCAGCGTGGCCAGGGATAGCACACTGGCCAGCGACATGACCGTCTCCAGCGTGCTGGCCGGCACGGGCAGTCTTACCAAGACCGGCGCCGGCATACTGACCTTCACCGGGGCCAACACCTATACCGGCGCCACCAACATCAACGCGGGCGTCCTCAATATCCAGAACGCCACCGCGCTCGGCACCGCCGCCGGCGGCACGACCGTCGCCTCGGGCGCGGCTCTGCAGATGCAGAACAATATCACCGTGACCGGCGAAGCGCTTACTCTGAATGGCACCGGCATCTCCGATGACGGCGCCTTGCGCAATGTTTCCGGCACCAACACCTGGACCGGAGCCGTAACCCTGGGCTCTGCCAGCCGCATCAACTCAGACGCCGGCATCCTCACCCTTTCCGGCAACATCGGTGGCGCCACCCAAAACCTGACCGTGGGCGGCGCCGGCAATACTGCCATCAGCGGCGTCATCGGCACCACCACCGGTTCCCTCACCAAGGACGGCACGGGCACGCTGACCCTCTCTGGAACCAACACTTATACCGGCGCCACCAACATCAATAAAGGCATCCTGACCGTTGGCGTCACCAACGCGCTTTCCAGCAGCACGGCGGTGACGGTCGCCAGCGGCGCGACTCTCAACCTGAACAACTACTCCGATACGATCGGCTCGCTGGCCGGCGATGGCGTCATCACCCTCGGCAGCGGCACGCTCACGGTCGGCGCCAACAACGCGGACACGACCTTCTCCGGTTCGTTCACCGGCGGCAATACGGGGACGTTCGCCAAGACCGGCACCGGCACGCTCACCTTCGGCGCCGGCATGAACCTGTCGGCCGGCACCCTCGTGCTCAACGGCGGCATGCTCAGCCTCGGCAACTTCACCAGCACCTTCGGTTCCCTCTCGGTCACCGCCGACTCCATCCTCGATTTTAGCGCCAGCGGCAGCTCGATTCTGAACATCCTCAACTCGTTGACGGTGAATTCGGGCGTCACCCTCACGATCAAGAACTGGGCCGACACGGTCGACTACTTCTACTCACTCACCAATCCTGGCGCCACCAATCTCGGCCGCATCGTCTTCACCGGCTTCACCGGCGCCGACACCAAGTGGCTGTCTTACGACAACCAGATCACGCCCGTCCCCGAGCCCGCCACCTACGGCGCGGCGCTGCTCGGTCTGAGCATTTTGTTCGCGGGCTGGCGCCTCTATCGCCGGCGCACCGCGTAACGCGGCTGGCCAGTTCTCCTTGTTGACCGCCCGCGGGGGGCTTCGCCCTGACGGTCTTCCCGCCGGGCCGGACGCCTTACTTGCCGATTCCGAATGCCTGGAAGCCCAGCGCGCGCAGTTTGGGCAGATCGAGGATGTTCCGACCGTCGAAGATGAACGCCGGCTTGGGCATCGAGGCGAGGATGCGCGCAAAATCGAGCGCTTTGAACTCATCCCATTCGGTCAGGACGGCGATCGCGTGCGCGCCCTCGCAGGCTTCATAGGCGGTCCGGGCAATGGCAAGCCGCGCGGCGGCCGCACCCGCCAGCTCGCGTTGAATATCCTCCGGCGCCACCTTGGGGTCGTAAACCGTCAGGCGCGCATGCTCGGCGAGCAGGTCGCGGCACACCGCGATGGCCGCCGATTCACGGACGTCATTGGTGTTCTTCTTGAAGGCAAACCCCAGCACGGCGATTTTCTTGTCCGCCACCGTGTTGAACAACGCCTTGACCATCCGCGCCGTGAACCGCCGTTTCTGGTAGTCGTTCATGCGCACCACGTGTTCCCAGTAGGCGGCCACCTCGCTCAGTCCAAAGTGCTCGCAGAGGTAGACGAGGTTCAGGATGTCCTTCTGGAAGCAGGAGCCGCCGAAGCCGATTGAGGCCTTCAGGAACTTCGGTCCGATGCGGCTGTCGCGGCCGATCACGTTTGCCACTTCATCGACGTCCGCCCCCGTGGCTTCACACACCGCCGAGATGGAGTTGATGGATGAGATGCGCTGCGCCAGAAACGCATTGGCCACGAGCTTGGACAATTCGGACGACCAGAGGCTGGTCGCAATGATCCGCTCGCGCGGCACCCAGCAGGCATAAATGTCGGCCAGCGCCTTTACCGCCGCATCGCCCTCGGGGGTGCGCTCGCCGCCGATGAGCACCCGGTCCGGATTCTGCAGGTCGCTCATCGCCGTGCCCTCGGCGAGAAACTCGGGATTCGACAGGACCTGGAAGCGGATCCCGCGCGTGTTGGCCGCAAGGATGGCCGAGATCGACTCCGCCGTCCTCACTGGAATGGTCGATTTTTCGACGATGATTTTCGACGCATTCGCATGCTCCGCGATCGTGCGGGCCACCGATTCGATATAGCTGAGGTCGGCCGCCCGGCCGGCGCCGACGCCGTAGGTTTTGGTCGGTGTGTTGACGCACACAAAGATTATGTCGGCCCGCTTGATGGCGCCGGAAATGTCCGTGGAAAACGTCAGATTGCGTCCGCGCACCTGCCGGACGATCTCCTCGAGTCCCGGCTCGTAGATCGGCAGCAGGTCGGAGTTCCACGCGGCAATGCGGGCCGCGTTCATGTCAACGATGGTGGTCTGTACGCCGGGGCAACGCTGGGCAATGATCGCCATGGTCGTCCCCCCGACGTAACCGGCGCCAATACAACAGATGTTCATAATGCGTGCGTCCGTACGAAGTTGGCGGTTTACCCGCGATAATCCAAGGCGGATTTTCCATCCTGCCCCAACCGCCGCGCCACCCGCGCGAATTGCCGTCCGGCTGCGCGCAAGCGGATTCTCCCTGGTCTGCGCCCTTTAAATCAACGCCGCTCCCGGCTCAGGCCGGCGAGGGCGCCGGCGCGGGTGCGTCGCCCGGCAGGCTCTTGGGCGCGGTCTTTTCGGTGATCTTTTTGCCCGGCAGGGTGTCCTCCGGCTTGGGGATGATCGGCGGCAGCACCGGCGAGCGGATTTCACCATACTCGAGGATTTCATTGACGTGCCGGCCCTCGATGGTCTCGTACTGGAGAAGCGCCGCGGCGATCTTGTCGAGCGCCGCGCGTTTTTCGATGATGATGCTCTTGGCGCGATTGTACTGCTCGTCGATGAGTTTGTGGATTTCAACGTCGATCAACCGTGCGGTCTCCTCGCTGAAGTTCTCGCTGCGCGTGATTTCGCGTCCAAGGAAGACGGTGTCATGGTTCTCACCGTAAGCCACGGGACCGAGCGGGCTCATGCCCCAGTCGCACACCATGTTGCGGGCCAGCTTGGTCGCCAGCAGGATGTCGCTCGAGGCGCCGCTGGTGATGTCGCCCAGCACGATTTCCTCCGCAATCCGGCCGCCATACAGCGTCGCGAGGCGCGCGAGCATGCGGCGCTTCGCATAGTTGTAGATGTCCTTTTTCGGCATGTACATCGTGCTGCCGAGCGAACGGCCGCGCGGGATGATGGTGACTTTGTGGACGGGCAGCTCGCCATCATCGACCACCGCGCCGACCAAGGCGTGGCCGGCCTCGTGGTAGGCGACGATCTTCTTGTCCTCGTCGTCCATGATGCGACGGCGCTCGCGGCCGAACTGCACCTTCTCGCGCGCGTCCTCGATGTCGCGCATGTCGACGCGCTTCTTGTTGCGGCGCGCGGCAAGGAGGGCGGATTCGTTGAGCAGGTTGGCCAGCTCGGCGCCGGAAAGCCCGGGTGTGCCGCGGGCCACGATGCTCAGGTCGACATCCTCGGCGATGGCCAGCTTGCGCGCATGCACCCGGAGAATTTGTTCGCGCCCCACGAGATCGGGCAGGTCAATGAAAATCTGGCGGTCAAAACGGCCCGGACGCATCAGCGCGCTGTCGAGCACGTCAGGGCGGTTGGTCGCGGCGATGATGATGACGCCCTCGGTGGTGTCGAAGCCGTCCATCTCGGCCAGCAATGAGTTCAGCGTCTGCTCGCGCTCGTCGTTGCCGCCGCCGAGCCCGGCGCCGCGCTGGCGGCCCACGGCGTCGATCTCGTCAATAAAAACAATGCACGGAGCGTTCTTGCGCCCCTGTTCGAACATGTCGCGCACCCGGCTGGCGCCCACGCCGACGAACATCTCGACGAAATCCGAGCCGCTGATGGAGAAAAACGGCACTTCGGCCTCCCCCGCAATGGCCTTGGCGAGCAGGGTCTTGCCCGTGCCCGGCGCCCCCACCATCAGCACGCCCTTCGGAATGCGGCCGCCGATCTTCTGGAAGCGCTTGGGGTCTTTCAGAAACTCGACGACTTCGGAGACCTCCTCCTTGGCCTCATCGCAGCCGGCCACGTCGGCAAAGGTCACCTTGTCACGGTCGCGCGTGAGCAGCTTGGCGCGGCTCTTGCCAAAGTTGAGCGCACCGCGGCCCGCCTGCCGCAGCTGCCGCACGAACAGGAAATAGAGCAGCCCGATGACGATGACGAACGGCAGGATCGACGTCAGAAGCTGAGTGACCAGATTGGTGGCGGCCTGCTCCGTGAACACCTTGGTTTTCTGGAGGATCTCCACGTTGTTGGGGGTCAGGATACCGGCCGAATGGAAAGACTTTGTCTTGACACCGTCGCTGAGCAGAACCGCCTCTTTCATTTCCCCGGTGAGGTTGTACCAGTCCCGGCCGTTGGAAGGATCCGCCCGGATGGCGCCCTCGGCGATCTTGTCAGCCACCGCGTATTCGACGACCTCCTGGATTTTCAGCGTGGCCGGGGAGTTGATCCTGCCGGGGTTGACTTTCCACAGTAGGAACAGGATGCCGATGATCGAAAACCAGATAAGCCATACCTTCGGTTGAAACCGGTCCGGAGGCAGGTTCTTAAGTGGCCGTCGTTTGGATTTGTTCTCGTTCTCGGACATTCGGGTATATGGACTAGTACAATAGAGTGTAGGTTCCAGAGGGAGAAGTCAATGGAGGGGATGGGTTTAATGCACTTGGCTTGTGGAATTTACCCTATTTTCGACGAAGTTTCCTCCCCGACCGCTCCGGTTCGAAACGTAAAAGTCCGCCGCGAATGACCGCGAAGCCGTTCCGTCCGAGGCTGCGCCGGGCGGGCCGGCCGGTTGTCACTGCGGCCAGCAGATCCTCGAATCCCTGCCGCGAGAGTTCGCCGGCACGCGGTTGGGCCGCCAACCAGCGGCGCAGCGCCCGGCGGATCAACGCCCGTGGCCGTCCCGCCAGGCTGGCGACGTCAAGCGTTCGGCCGGATCGGAAAGGCCGCAGTGCATCCAGCCAGGCTTCCAGCGCCTGGTCGTCTTCTTCCAGCAACTCGCGCGCGAGCGCCGCCCCGGCCACGGCATCGCGCCCGGCCGCCTTCTGCCAGGCCGGCACCACGTGGCGGCGAACGCGGTTGCGAAAGAATCCGCCGCTGGTGTTGGTCCGATCCTCACGCCAGGGGACGCCGGCGGCCCGCAACGCCGCGACGATCTCCGCCTTTTTCAGCGGCAGCAACGGCCGCAGATGCACCCGGTCGCCCATCCGCTGCATCGGTCGCGGTGCCGACAGTCCCGCCGAGCCACTGCCGCGGGCGAGGCGCATGAGCATCGTCTCGGCGATGTCGTTCTGGTGGTGGCCGAGCCAGAGGGCGCGTGCTCCGGCGCGGCGCAGCGCGCGGTTGAAAAACGCGAAGCGCGCCACCCTCGCCTCCTCCTCGCTCGAGTCCCGGCGCACCCGCCGCCAGCATCCGAAGGACGAGCGCAGACCCAGCGCGGCGCACACCTTCCGGCAGAATCGCTCGTCGGCGTCGGCCGCACGGCCGCGCAGCCGGTGGTTGAAATGCAGGGCCACCAGCTGACGGCGGCGTTCGGGCCAGTGCGCCCAGAGCAAAAGCAGCAGGCCTAACGAATCCGCACCGCCGGACAAGGCGACGGCCCAGGGACCCCGCGCCGCGACCCGCCGGCTCTCCGCCCAGGCCCGCACCGCCGGATGCAGCCGTTCGCGCGGGAGCAGTTCCCCGAGCGCGGCCGCCCTGCGCCGCCAGATATTGTCGTTTCCTTTGATCATCCTGAGCCAAAACGGGGGATTCACCCGGGCCCTGCCAGCTGAGCACTGCTGGATTCCTCGTTTCGCCCGGAATGACAGGGGAGAAAAATCACCCGAAGCTTAAAGTTTCCCGGCCGAAATAAGGTGCCAGCACCGCCGGCAGGCGCACGCGGCCGTCGGCCTGGAGATTGTTTTCCAGCAGCGCCGCGAGCGTGCGCGGCACGGCGAGGCCCGAGCCGTTGATGGTGTGCACGAGCTCGGGCCGGCCCGTCTCCTTCGAGCGGAAGCGAATCTGCGCCCGGCGGGCCTGGAACGCCTCGAAGTTGCTGCAGCTCGACACTTCCAGCCAGCGCTTCTGTCCGGCCGCCCACACCTCGAGGTCGTACTTCTTCGCCTGCGCAAAACCCGTGTCGCCGCCGCACATCAGCAGCACGCGATAGGGCAGCGCCAGCTTCTGCAGCAGGTGCTCGGCATGCGCGCGCAGCGTCTCCAGCTCGTCGTAGCTTTTCGAGGGATGCACCCACTTGAGCAACTCGACCTTGTCGAACTGGTGCACGCGATTCAACCCCCGGACGTCCTTGCCGTAGCTGCCGGCCTCGCGCCGGAAGCAGGGCGTGTAGGCGCAGCGATAGATGGGCAGCACGGCCTCTTCCAGAATCTCGTCGCGGAAAAAATTGGTGAGCGGCGTCTCGGCCGTGGGCACGAGATAGAGCTGGTCCTCCACCGTCTGGTACATCTGCCCCTCCTTGTCGGGCAGCTGACCCACCGCGGTGGCGCTGGCGGCATTGACGACGATGGGCGGATTGACCTCCTGGTAACCGGCCTGACCCGCCTCATCGAGGAAGAATTGAATGAGGGAGCGCACGATCCGCGCCCCGTCACCGACATAGAACGGAAAGCCCGCGCCTGTGACTTTGGCGCCACGGGCGAAATCAAAGAGCCGATCGAAGCCCGGGATGTCCCAGTGCGGCCGGGCGAGGGGCGAGACGGCGTCGGTCGAGCCGAACGTGGCGTGGACCACATTCTGCGCGGGGGTGCGGCCCTCCGGCACGCTGGCGTGCGGCAGGTTGGGCAGCGTGAGCATGCCCGCACGCCACTTCGCCTCGACGGGCCCGAGCTGCGCCTCCTTTTCCTTCACCTGCGCGGAGAGGCCCTTCATTTCCTGCACCTTCGCCAGAAACTCCGGCGAGCCCTTCTTCAGCGCGGCCATCTCGTTGTTGGCCGACTTCTGCCTGGCGCGAAGCGCCTCAACCTCGCCGAGCTGGGTGCGCCACTGCGTGTCGAGCGCCAGCACGGCGTCGAGATCGACCTCCAGATGTTTCTTGGCAATCGCCGCGCGGACGAGTTCGGGTGACTCCCGGACGAGTTTCGGATCGAGCATAAGCCGGCGAGTGTGGAGCCACACCCCGACGGAATAAATAGCAAAGTGGCGCCGCCGCTCGTGACCGGGCCGCAGGCGCGCCGCCCGCCAGGCGCGGACGGCCGCCCTGTGATTATTTCTTATCCGAACCGCTGAAGACGCTTTCGAGCATGTCGTTGGACCAATTCTGGCTCAGCACCTTCTCCTGGTCCCCTTTGCCCGGAACAACGCTGCGCAGGACGATCTCCGCCTTGCGCGAGGGCTCTTTCCCATCCACGGTTGGATTGCGCCGGGCATAGGTGATTTCCTCGGCGTTCCGCCAGACCGGCGCGCCCATCAGGTTGTACTCCCCGGCCTTCTGCCACGTTCCGACATCGCCGGTCGCGAGCGTGAGCATACTGACTTCGCCATCGTACCCACCGACCAGCACCTGCTTCTCGTCAGGGCTCACTTCGAAAAACGTCAGGTTCTTGGGCAGGTTCTCTTCCTTTCCGCGGGGAACCATGCGCACCAGTGTGGCCTGGCGGGCAGGATCCCATGCAAAGAGCTTATCTCGCTCAACGTTGGCGTCCTTCGCCGCAACCGGCAGGTTGAATTCGGCCGAATTGAAGAGAATCCGTCCGTCCTGGAGGCAGCGCACGCGGCTGGAGTTCCCAAACAACAACCCCGCCAGCTCCTCCGGCTTTTCTGCGATCTTGATCTGGCTGTTTTCGTCCAGCACCTCGCGACGGACCAGTGTGCCCAGCCGGAGATCGTCTTTCGCACCTCCCGAAGCCTGCACATAGGCCAGCGAACGGCCATCGGCCGTCCAATCGGGATAGGTACCCGTGTGCTCGGCGACCGTCACGGCGCCGGTGGCATCGATCCGGGCGAGCAGCAGGCGGCACTCGTCATTGTTATCGAGCGCCATGTCCGTGGTGAACGCGACCGCCCGGTCACCGGGAGACACGCGGAGATCATTGATCTTCTCCAGCCCTTCGTGGAGCAAAGTGCCGGGCTGGATTTGCTCGCCGACGATGCGGGCCATCACCAGTTCGCTGATTTCAGCTTGCATGGATTTGAGCTCGTCCCACTCGCCCGCGCTCATCTTGGCGCGCAAGGCGTCACCGTAATGTTCACGGAGAAAGATCTTCAAGACGGCTTGATCCTTTTTCTTGCCCAGTTCCATCGTCAGAATTCCCCATTGGCCACCTGTCTCCAGCTGCTGCCACAGTGACTCCGTTTTCGCCGCAACTTTCCCGGCGCGTTCGGGGCCGAGCGCCCGGGCGATGGACGTCCAGTCACTAATTTTCCGCTCCCGCGCCACCACCAGTCTTTGCGAATCGCCGAGCCACGCCGCCTGATAAACGCCGGGCAGCAGCAGAGGCGTCAGTTTGCCTTCAGTGTCACAAAAATGAAGGCCGTCCTTCGCGATCACCGCCGCGCGATTGCCGTCGGGCGACCACACAAGGTGTTTCTCCAGGCAGCCGGACAGCAGCAGGAGCAGCAGCCCCGCGGAGACGGCGGCGGGCACGAACCAGGATCTTTTTACGGAGACAGTTTTCATAGATCTTCCTCCACGCGCGGCATCTTCACCGGCGAATCCCAATGCAGCCGGTACCGGCTGGTTGGGCGGCTCTCCACGGACTGCCGCTCCCGTTGCGCTGCCGCGAGGCTGGCAAGGGACCAGAAGTCTGTCGTGGTTTTAGCCGGGGTCGGCAGTTCGGACGCAACCACCACCGGTGGCACTGCTGCGATGGGTGCCTTGCGCGCGGTATGACCATACCACCCGAGAGTTAGTCCGAGGACCACGCAGGCGGCCAGTCGGGCTAATTCCCACATGAACGCCCACCGGCGGTGCGTCATCTGCGCCTGCCGCAAGCGCCCCACGGACAGCGAACGCCGCGGCGCCTCCTGCGTAATGGCCATGGCCTGACGCGCCCGCTGCACGGTGGAGGCCAGCCCAGCGGCCTGCCGCGCGGCTTCAGGGTCGTGGGCCAGATGAGTTTCCAGCAGTTCCGCGACTTCGGGGGAAAGTTCACCCAAAGCATGATCGAGCAGCAGCGATTCGAGGGTTTCAGTATTCATGGCGTTTCAGGATGGGTTGAGAGTCTGGCGCAGGTGGAGGACGGCGTGGTGCAGGCGGGAACGCACGGTGCCGACCGGGATGGCGAGCACCTCGGCGATTTCTTCGTAGGATAATTCCTGTTGAAGCTTGAGCAGCAGCGCCTCGCGCTGCGCCTCGGGCAGTTCGGCGATCGCCTGACGCATCGGTTCCAAACGCTCGTCCGTCGCCTGCGTCACGGCAGGAGTATCCGCCGATAGTTCCTCGACCACTCTCAGCCGGCGAAGGGCGTCGAGGCACACGTGCCGCGCAATGCCGAAAAGATAAGCCCGCTGCGAAACCGCGGTCTGCAAGCGGTCAAAGCGCTTGAGCGCACGCACAAAGGTGTCTTGAAGCAGATCCTCGGCAGTGCCCGCGAGCGCCGGCTGGCGCCGGAAGTACCCCAGCAGGGCGGGCCCTACTTCACGATATAACCGCTCTAATTGATCGAGTTGGGTGTCCATCGAAGTGCTTCCGCATGCCGCGTGGTCTCTATTCTATATGTCGAACGAGCGGGTATGTAAGTTCAAAAAGAACGCGTGCCTCGGTGGATTCATTTCCCGAGGCGATTGGCGCAGGATAAGTTCGTGCGAATGAAGTCAACGGCCCCCACTCGATATCTTACTGTCAGATGGCCTCTTTGTTGAGTCGCATCTCCGGAATACAGAAGCTGCTCACCCTTGGTCAGAAGGAAACCCCGGCCCAGCTTAACACCCGGCGTAAGCCGTCTTTTATTTTCGCTTGTAGGAATTGTTTCCGCTTCTTCTCGTATTTTCAGTTTCATCGCAGGCCCATCCAGCAAAAACACCAAGTTCATTCATGGGTTATTATTTTGAAGATGAGAACAGCATGATCAGGCAGACTGGCATGCAGGTTGAAAAGACTCTCGACGTCATTGCCAGACGCTACGTGGGCTTCAACCCTCCCCATCCCCCGACTCACCGTGCCTACAGCAAGCGCGGGATTCTCCGCGGCAAAGACTTCCGCTACCAGGTGGATTTCAACCAGTTTTTCCCGGATGCGGTCGTCGAACAGTATGTCTATGCCTGGGCCAAGTACTGGAACGAGAACGGTACAGA
>CAJAKX010000265.1 GCA_903940425.1 uncultured Opitutia bacterium
CAGCACGACCGGGAATCGGCGGACCCAGGCACGGCACTGCTCGCGCCAGGCGCTGAAATCAGCCGCTGGCAGTGCTTCGGCGGCGGCCAGCAGCTCCGGCAAAAAATGCGCAAGATCGGCGCAGACCGGCACGTCGATCTTCGCCTTGAACTTGGCCAGCTCGGCGGGATCGACGTCCACGAAAACTTTGAAGGCCCGTGGCGCGAAATTCGCGTGATTGAACGCCACCGATGGCAGGTCGAGGCGTGAACCCAGCACGAGAATCCAGTCGGCCTTCTGCTGGGCAAAGTTGGCGGCACGCTGCCCGATGCCCCCCGGACGCCCCACGTAGGCCGGGTGCTCTTCCGGCAGAAAGTCCGCCGCCTTCCACGTCAGCAGCACGGGCAGGCGGAGGCGCTCCACCAGCGCGTGGAATGTGTCGAGCATACCGGCCGTCCGCACGCCATTGCCGGCGTAGATCACGGGGCGGTGCGCACGCGCCAGCGCCGCCAATGCCCGGTCGATCTCCCCGGCGAAGCTGCGCGAATCTTCCGCGGCCGGCGTGAAGCCGGTCAGCGCCGCCGGATCCACGTTGGCTGCCTGCACGTCGAGCGGAATGTCGATCCACACCGGGCCCTTGCGGCCGTGCGTGGCGAGCCAGAGCGCCTTTTCGAGATGAAAACGAATCTCCACCGGTTCCAGTACCATGACCGCGTATTTGGTGATCGGCCGGACCATCGCCACGATGTCGACCTCCTGCTGCCCCATCGACCGCACCGGCTGGGGCTGGCTGCGGATGAGGTCAGGGCGCTTGGCCTGGCCGGAGATGAACAGACACGGGGAGGATTCGATCCAGGCGCAGGCCGCGCCGGAAATCGCGTTGGTGCCGCCCGGACCCGCCGTCACGAGCGCGCACCCGAATGCGTTGGTGTATTCGCCGTAGGCCTCGGCGGCGTAGGCGCACGCCTGTTCGTGCAGGCAGCACACGTAATCGAGCTCCGGCCGTTTCCCCACCGAATCCGTCAGATGCATGCTCCCGCCGCCCGGCAGCAGGAAGAGATGCTTGAGTCCGCGCTGAATGAGGAAATCGACGACGTAGTCGGAGAGTTTCAAGGGAGGAAGGAACAGAGCTGCGGAACTGCAGAACGACTGAGCGACGGAAAGGGTTGGATCGTTGGCGAAGGGTTGGATCGTGGAACTTGGGACCTGTAACTTGGAACTTCCGTCAAAGGCGGCGCGTCAGTCCATCCAGTTGGTGACATATGTCTTGCGGCTGGCGTCCTGCATGATGGCCGGGTCGGTGTAATAGGAATCAGCCTGCGAGTAGGCCGAGGAGATCTCCTCGATCACCGCGCCAGTGGCGCTCGAAAAGGCGTGCCGGACCCCCCGCGGGATGATCACCACGTCGTTCTTCACACACCGGCGGCGTTCCTCTCCCAACATGAGGTCGATCTCGCCATACAGCAGATGGTACGTTTCGTCCTTGAGCTTGTGCCACTGTTCGGGATGGCGCTGGCCCGGCAGCATGAGGATGATCCGCATGCAGTACTCGCGGTTGACCACGGTGATCGCGGTCGAGCCGAACTCGCGGAATCGCTCGAGACCGTAGTGGTGCGAGAGCTCGAGGTCGAACTGGGCCGGCACGATCGCACCCGAGGCCTTCAGCAGCGCCTTCACATCGTGCACGACGCCGTGGACCAGGCTGCGGGTGTCGGTGGCCGTCACACTGTCGCGCATGATCGCCTCCTTCGGCGCGTAGGCGCGCGTAACGCGATATTCGGTGTACTTCGACAGGTCCTGGCCCACCAACTGGCCCGGCCGGCCGGGGATCGCGAGAAAGACGTCTTCCAGCCGGATGACCTCACCCACCCGGATGGCATGGCGGGCGAACACAGCGCGGTGCAGCTCCGCCAGCGTGGCACGCTCGGCGGCGGAAGACTCGTGCCGGCTGCCGGCGACACCACCCATGGCCACCGCCTGCTGCGCCGCCTCGAGCCAGCGGCGCACCTGCACGGGCGTGGCCGAATAGGCGTTGAGCGGATATTTTTCAGCCGGTACGCCGACATGCTTTTCGAAGACCGTGGCGCCCTTGGCGATCGCCATCATCACGGACTCGACCTGCTCGGGCGACTCGTGCGTCGAGTAGCCGATTTCAACGTCGGCATAGCGGTGCCGGAGCAAATCGATCTGGTTCAGCTGCAGGTTGGCATCGGCGGTGGGATACTCCCCGACGCAGTGCATGATGGTCAGCCGCTTGTTGCGGTGCTGGAAAAAGCTGACCGTGCGGTCGATCTCCTCGAACGGTTCGCCAGCGGTGGAGATCACCAGCGGCAGGCTGGTCGTGGCGATTTTTTCCACCAGCGGCCAGTCCGTCAGGTAGCAGCTCGGCACCTTCAGGTAGTCGAAGCCGTGCTCTACAATCTTGTCCACCGAGGCTTCGTCCCATGGCGTACAGACGGAAAGAAAGCCGTACTCGACGATCGCATCCTTGAGCCGCCGGTAGTCATCCCAGCCCAGGGACGTCTCGGAGAAGCGCTTCACGAACTTCAGGTCGGTCCGCGTCCGGTAGTCGGGATGAATGAAATCGGGGAGATGGCGGTACTGGAGCTTGATGGCGAAGCGAAAGTCGAAGCCGGCACACACTTCGCGCATTTCGCGGATGATGCGCCGCCCATGGGCGACGTCGCCCATGTGGTTGTTGGCCATCTCGAGAATGAAGAGCACGGTGGTTGAGAGTGAGAGTGAAAGTGAAAGTGAGGCGCTCTGGCGGAGCTACGGAACTGCTGAACGATGGAAATCGAGGGTCGAAGATTTCACCCAAAACGCAAAACCCAAAACTAGGATCCTTGGCGCCGTGCCCAAGCCGCGGACCGGAGGATGGCCTCTTCCAGCGAAATGCGCTCGGCGAGCCCGAGTTCCTCCCGCGCCCGCCGCGTGTCCGGGACGTAGCGTTCCGCGGGGGCTGATGGATTCGGCGTTTGCCGTACGCGAACCCGGCGCTCCGGCGCCAGCAGACGGGTTACGGCCTCGGCCAGTTCACGGATGTTCACCGGATGCTCCGAACCCACATTATAGACGCGGCCAGCCGTGCCGCGGGCCAGCAGCGTCCAAAGCCAGATGGCCAGATCAGCGGCATAGAGATAGGAACGCACCGGTGTGCCGTCGCCTTTGACAATGAGATCCCGGCCGGCGAGGGCGTCGGCGAGGAAATTGCCGAAGGCGAATTTGCCCTCCAGCGGCAGATGGGGACCGGCAAAGGCAAAACAGCGGGCCACGACCACTTCAATTCCCCTCTCCTTCCAGAAGGCGGCACAAAGGTTCTCGGCGGCGCGCTTGGCCTGCCCGGAGATGGCATAGGCGGCGTTCAGGTGCGCGGGATCGGACGAGCCTGGAAAATCCTCGGGCATCTTTTCCAGCTCTGGCGGCTGGCGGCCGTAGACCGAGCCGGAACTCGTGAACAAAAACCGCCGGGCGCCTGTTCTGGCCGCAAACTCCAGTGCCCGCCGCGTGCTGCCAGTAATCACGTCAACCGCTGCGGCAGGATCAGCGAGCGTGCGGGCGTTGTCCGCCTCCGTGGCGAGATGGATGACGGCGTCAAAGGCAAGGCCCTCCACGGCCACGCCAAGCTCCCGTGCCACCAGTTCCGGCGTGAAATCGGTGGCGGATCCACGCACCCATCGAACGCCGGGCGCCAAGTGCGGTGCGCGCCGCGCAAACGCATCCGGATCCCGTGAAAGCACGGTGGCCTCGATGCCAAGACCGAGTTTCCGGTCTGCCGCGAGCAGCGTCTCAAGCAGCCAGCAGCCGAAAAAACCGGTGCCGCCCGTGATGAACAGCCGTTGCCCGGCCAGCACCGGCCAGGCATCGGCCGTATGCTGGAGCACATGCTCAAGGTCGTTTGCTGCCAGCGGGCTCACCGCGGTGGTCATTGCGTCCAAGACAATCCGAGTTTTTTCGCAGCCTGGACATAGGCGTCGATATCGCCATCCACCAAGGCTGCGGCCGGCGGCCGGCTCGCATTCAAAAAAGCGCGATACCAATGGATCGTCTGCTCAACGGATCCGGGAAAATCCCAGACCGGCCGCCAGCCGAGCTCGCGCGCCGCCCGGTCGATCGACAGCCGCAGGCATTCGTTTTCATGCGGATCGCCGGCCTCAGGAGCAGTCTCCCAGTGCCCCGGCCAGTGACGGAGCACTTCCTCCACCAAGGCACGAACCTCGCGGTGCGCCTCGGAAGCCGGACCGAAATTGAACGCGCCCGACGGTTGTGGCTCTCCGGCGGAGGCCGCCCGCCACAAACGGGCACCCAGCCAGAGATAGCCGCTGAGCGGTTCCAGCACGTGCTGCCAGGGGCGTACGGCGGAAGGGCGCCGCACACGGATGGCCCGGCCAGCCTGAAGCGCACGGATGCAGTCCGGCACAATTCGATCCTCCGCCCAGTCGCCGCCGCCGATCACGTTGCCGGCGCGCGCCGTGGCCAGCGCCACCCGCTCGTTTTTCTGGAAAAATGACCGGACGTAGGCCGAGGCGGCGATCTCTGCGCACGCCTTGCTCGCACTGTAGGGATCGTGTCCCCCGAGTGGGTCCTCCTCCCGGCGCTCCCGCGATGTACCGGCTTCCTCATAACATTTGTCCGACGTCACCACGACCACCGCGCACGGTCCGCCGCACCGGCGCACGGCCTCAAGAAGATGAACGGTTCCGAGCACGTTGGTGGCAAATGTTTCCACCGGCTCCGCGTAGGAGCGGCGGACGAGCGGCTGGGCTGCGAGATGGAATATCACCTCAGGCCGAAGGCGCGTGAGCAACGCTTCCAGCGCGGCGGCGTCGCGCACATCACCGAGGCAGTGATTCAGGCGGCCGTCCCAATCGATGGCGGCGAAAAGGCTGGGATCCGTCGGAGGAGGCAGGGCATATCCCGCGACCTCCGCGCCCAGCTGCCCGAGCCAGCGCGCCAGCCAGGCGCCCTTGAAGCCGGTATGGCCGGTGACGAGCACCCGCCGCCCCATATATGCGCCCGCAAACATCGTCCTCACCAAATCTTCCACGGTGCGCGACCACTCTCCCACAGTTGGTTGAGCAACGTGAGTTCCTGCTGCGTGTCCATCGGTTGCCAAAAGCCATCATGCCGGTAGGCATTGAGCTGTCCCTCGCGGGCCAGACGTTTCAACGGGCCCGTTTCCAGCATCGTCGGGGTCTCGGGCAGATAGTCGAAGATCTGGCGGGAGAACACCATGAAGCCGCCGTTGATATAACCGCCCTCGGTCTGCGGCTTCTCGTTGAACGCGGTCACTTGGGAGGCTTGGTTCAAGGTCAGTTCCCCGAAGCGGCCGGGTGGACGCACCGCGGTGATCGTGCAGATTTTCCCACTCCGCCGGTGGTGCTTGCGCAGCGCCGTCAGGTCGATGTCGCCCACCCCGTCGCCGTAGGTCAGCATGAACTCAGGCTCGTCACCGAGGTAGTGCTTGATCCGCCGCAGGCGATCGGCGGTCTGCGCCTGCTCGCCCGTGTCCGCGAAGGTGATGCGCCAGGCCTCGTCCTCGGGCCGGTCATGAAACTCCACCGCCGCCTTCCGCCCGAAACGGAGGGTGACATCGCACGCATGCCACAAATAGTTGCGGAAGTATTCCTTGATGATATCCCCGCGGTAGCCGAGACAGAGGATGAAATCGCGGTAGCCGTAGTGGGAATAGATTTTGAGAATGTGCCAGAGGATGGGACGGCCGCCGACCGGCACCATGGGTTTGGGGCGGAACTCCGTTTCTTC
>CAJAKX010000266.1 GCA_903940425.1 uncultured Opitutia bacterium
CCGGCCTCGTCCTTGGGCGGGAAAAACTCCAGCGAGCGCAGCGGACGCCGCTGCGCGAAGAGCTCGGAGATGGGCCGGTCGGGTGACATGGACGTATCAACGGATACGGATTCGATGATACGTGTAAAGGTAGAATATCATCCGCCATCCTTCAGGATTTTGGATTCTCGGCGGGTTTCTCCGCCGGCTTGGCTTCCGGTTTCGGCTCCGCCGGTCGGGTTTCCGGCTTCTTCTCCTCTGGCGGCGGTGCCGGGACCGGTTCATACAGCTCGTCGGATTTCTGCGGCAGACTGGTGAAGTTCCAGTCGTAAATCTGGAAGGCGCGCTTCTTCATCAGCGCGTTGACCGGCGCGGCGGAATCGGAGCTGGCGATGAACGCATAGACCGGACCGGGCGGCTGCGAAGCAGGCGCAGCCGCGGGTTCAGGGTTCAGGGTTTCCACCTTCGCTGAAGCTGCGGTGGACAGGTTGGGTTCCGGGTTTTGGGTCGAACCCAGGCTCGCAGCCTTTGGTTCCCCGCCTTCGCCCGCGCGCTTCGGCGCGGCAAGCTGGCTTCCGGCTTCTGGCTTCGACCCTCCGGTTTCGGTGGCGGAGTCCTTCTTTCCGGTATCCGGTTTCCGCTCTCCGGTTTCCAGCTTCTCCTCCGGTTTGCGGCCGAGTTGGAGTGTGATGCTCTTGTGGTCGAAGGTGGTCAGCCTGACGGTGCGACTGTGCTGGCGAGCGGTCTCGACCTTCGCATCGGTGAGGTCGGCGGTATCCTGGAAGCGCAGGCTGCCGAACGAACTCAGCAGCGCGGTGATGCGGTCGCCCTTGATGCGCTGCCCGGCGGGCGCCTTCGCAGCGGTCCACGCGTCCTCCTTCCTGGCACGCGAGGCTGCAACGGCTTCGCCCGTCTCAAAGCCGATCTCGATCCCGGTAATGTCATCGGGCTTGAGGTCGACGAGAAGCGAGTCGGCCCAGTTTTTCGCATCGGCATCGAGGAACAGGCTGAGATTGGCGAGGTAACCCTTCTGCTCGTCGTCGAACTTCACGAAACGCCCGCCGCCCTCGGCGTTCTTGCCGAGGGTGATGGCCCACAACGCCTGGCCGGCGGAGTCGAGCAGGGCGATGGACGTGTCCTTGAAATCGAGGCGGGCGAGCCGTTCGGGGCTGCGGGTGACGAGGCGCTGGATTTTGGCGTTGGCGAGATCGTCAATGAAACGGCTGAGCTTGGAAAAGTCGGCTGGCAGGTCGTAATACGACGAGTCGATCCATTTGCCGTCGGACTGCTTCGCCAGCAGCACCGTCTTGCCTTGATCAGTGATGCGCAGCCGGGTCGTTTTTTCCAAAGACTTGGCGGCGAACACCGGCTGGCCGATGCGCGCGTCCATGGCGGCCGCCGCCGGCGGGCGCTGGAGGAAATAGGCGACGACGGCCAGGACCAGGAGGACGGCGACGGAAAGAGCGAGGGTTTTGAGTTTCATCGCGAAATCAGACGATTCTTAAGGATGAGTCATTTTATTGACTGGTCGGAAGCCCGCTAGCGAGCGAAGGGAATCGGTCGCAAGCGACCCTCCTACGGACAAACTGAAATCAGCGTTGGCGGCGGCGATAGTAAAACCACAGGCCGAAGCCACCGACGAGGACGGGCGTGGCGAGCAGGTTGAGGATCAGCAGGCGGTTCTCGAGCGCCTCGATGCCCTCCCGCAGCGACTTGCGGATCTCGCGGCGCTCGGCGCGCAGTTTCACCTGTTGCCGGCGGAAGTCCTCGATGGCCTTGGTCATCTCGGGCGTGGCGACGAGGCGGCCGCCCTCGGTCTTTTTGCCTTCGAGTTCGGTCAGCTGGCCCTCCACCTTGGTGAGCTGCGCCTCCAGCGCGGTGAGCTGCTCCTGATACTTCTGCTGGGCCTTGACCTCCATGTCATGGACGACCTTGAACGGCCGGAGCGACGTACCCTTGCCGCGGATGGAGATGAGGTCCTGCGAGCCGGAGAGAAACTCGAGGGCGTTGCTAGCAAAATCGAGGTTGTCGTTGAGAGGCTCGGCGGCGGCGACGCCGAGGAAGTTGTATTTGCGCACGCTGTAGTCATCGAACAGCCAGTCGGTGTCTGAAATCAGCAAAAGCGTGGACTTGGCGGACGATGCTTTGAGATTTTGAGTTTTGGGTTTTGAGGCTTGGGTTTCGCCGGTCGCGGTGTCGGGTTTCTTGTCCTTTGCCGCAGCGTCCGCCGGTTTTTCGTCCGCAGGCGGGCCGTCGGGAAACGCACTCTTGAATTTGCCCTGAATGAGGGCGGCGAGAGTCTTCCGGCCCGAGGCCGTGATCTGGCGTCCCAACTCGTCAGGCTGGGACATGCTGAGCATCATGCCGGGCAGATCACCACTCGCCGCGGACGACTGGATCAGCGGCATGAACGTCAACCCGGTGCCTTCCTTCAGCGCAAAACTGCCGGCCTCGATGAGCAGCATGGACTCGAGCTGGCTCGTGGGCAGCGCGGTGCTGTTGAAGGAATCCCGGGCGAGGCTGAGCCAGATGGGATAACGCACGACGTTGCCGGGGGCCACCTGGACGGGCGTAGCGTTTTCCGGATCGCCCACGACGTTCTGCGAATCATAGGCGATGCCCCAGCCCTTGAGCAGGTCGGGCAGGTCGCTCGCCACGTTGGGTTGCGGACCGCCCATCATGGCCATCTGGTTGCCGCGCGACCGGAAGTAGCGGGACGACGGATCGAGCGCGAGAAAGACCGGCTTGCCCGAAAGCAGGTATTGATCGATGGCGAACTCCAGCTTCTTCGAGAGATTCTGCGGGTGGATGATGGCCAGCACGTCGAGGTTGGCGGGCAGGCTGTCGGCCGAGGGCTCGACGGTGACAAGGTCAAAGGTTTTTTCCCATTCGCTGACCACCAGCTGGCTCTGCGGCATCCGGCCGCTTTGCATGGACATGAAATCCATCTGGCCCTGCAGCGGCAGGCTGGTCAGGAAGCCGAGCTTGCGGCGGTCGAGCTGCTGCGTCTGGTAGAGGAGCTGCGAGAGATCGTATTCGAGGAACTGCTCGCGGTCGGCGGTGAGGGCGGGAATGACCTTCTGCTGCTCGGCCTCGACTGCGACGAGTCCGAAGTAGAACTGCCCGCCGGTGGCGGGCCAGGTCTGCGGGGAGATGCCGGCGGCCGTGGCTTTCTCCTCCTCGGGCGTGTCGGGCTTCGGGTCGATGACGTTCAGGGTGATCCTGCCGTGCGCCGCGCGCACATACTGGCGGAGCATCTCCTGCACGCGCCCGGCGTAGTTCTTGAGGGCGATCGGCAGGGTACGGGCGCTGCGCGAAAAATAGAAGTCGAGCTGGACGGGCTCCTCGATCTTGACGAGGAGCGCCCGGGTGCCGGGCGAGAGCGTGTAGATTTTCTCCGCGGTGGCGTCGAGGCGCACGGGGATCGATGACGCCAGGTAGTTGACGAGGATGAGGCCGGCAAACAGCAGCGCGACGGAGAGGAGTCGGGTGGCGGATTTCATCGGGCGGAAGGCCATGGCCGGGGTTCAGCGCTCAAGCGCGAGCACGTTCAGGCAGAGGCAGAAGCCGGCGAGTGAGAGGAAGAACATGACGTCCTTCGGATCGATGATGCCCTTGGCGAACGCCTCGAAGTGCGTTTTGAAGCTGAAGTTCGACACGACGTCCACCAGCCAGGCGGGCAGCGCCAGATAGCCGCCGAGGAAATCGGTGAACACGCTCCAGCCGACCAGCACGAGGAGGAAGCAGACAAACACGCTGATCACGAAGCTGATGACCTGATTCTTCGTGAAGGCCGACGTCAGCGAGCAGATACCCAAGTACGCGCCGGCCATCAGCATGCCGCCGAGGTAGCTGGAGCCGATGACGCCCCAGTCGGGGGCGCCGAGGTAGGCCACGGTCAGCGCCATCGGGAAGCTGAGCAGGATCGCGAGGCACAGAAACGCCCACGCGGCCAGGAACTTGCCGAGCACGGCCTCGAGGGTGGTAACGGGCAGCGTAAACAGCAGTTCGATGGTGCCGGCGCGCTTTTCCTCCGACCAGAGGCGCATGCCCGCGGCCGGGACGAAGGCGATGAAGAGCCACGGCAGGAACGAGAAATAGCTCTCCAGGCTCGCAATGTTGGCGATGAAAAAGCCGCCGAGGAAGAAGGCGCAGCCGACGGAGGCCATCAGAAACACGATCAGGAACACGTAGGCCACCGGGGAGCGGAAATAGCTGAGAAACTCGCGTTTGAAGATGGGCGGGATCTGGGACATGGGACGGAAAAGCGGGAAAGTGGGAAATCGGGAAACCGGGAAACTGGAAAAAGGGAATGCGGAAAGGCGGAAAAACGAAAAGGCGGGATGGAAACGGCGCGGCGGAGTTTTCCGCTTTCTCGCTTTCCGCTTTCCCAATTTCTAGGTGTCGGTCTGCGTGAGCGTGCGGAAGATCTCATCGAGTCGCGCGCCGGCATGGCGGGCACGCAGCCCCTCGGGCGTGTCGTCCACGACCACCTTGCCGCGCGAGATGATGATCATCCGGGTGCAGATCGCCTCGACCTCCTCGAGGATGTGGGTGGAGAGGATGACGGTCTTCTCGGCGGCCATCTGCTTGATGAGGTTGCGCACCTCGTGCTTCTGGTTGGGGTCGAGGCCGTCCGTGGGCTCGTCGAGCACGAGCACCGGCGGATCGTGGAGGAGCGCCTGGGCGAGGCCCACGCGCTGTTTGTAGCCCTTCGAGAGGGTTTCGATGGACTGCCGGCGCACCGGTCCGAGATGGCAGAGGCCGATGACGCGCTCGAGGCGCGGCTGCTTTTGCGCGGCGGTGCGGAAGCCCCGGGTTTCCGCGACAAAGCCGAGAAACTCCTCGACGGTCATCTCGGGGTAGGCGGGCGCGTTTTCCGGCAGGTAGCCGACTAGGCGCTTCACGGCGACGGGCTCGGCGGTGACATCGTGGCCGCCGACCAGCGCGCAGCCGGCGGTCGGGCGGAGAAAGCCGGTGATCACCTTCATCGTGGTGGATTTGCCGGCGCCATTCGGACCCAGGAACCCGAGGATGTCGCCGCGCCGGACGGTGAAGGAGACGCCATCCACCGCCCGCAGGGCACCGTAGTCCTTAACCAGACCTTTGACTTCGATCATGAAAATAAAGGAAAGAAAGTAATCCGAGCCGGTGGGAAAACAAGAGGAACCTTAAGTTCCCTTCCGGCGGAGACCTCATGCCGGGGCGGTGGGGCCCTCCCGCTCCTTCTCGGTCTTTAAACGCAACTGCCCGCAGGCGGCGTCGATGTCGTGGCCCTTTTCGCGTCGGAGCGTCACGGAGACGCCGCGTTCCTGCAGCAGGCTCACGAATTTCTGCTGGCGCGCGAGGCTTGGCCGGCGCCAGGGCAGGCCCTCGACGGCGTTGTAAGGGATGAGGTTGACGTGGGCGTGGAGGTCGCCCGCGATGTCGCGGAGTTTCGCGGCCTGGTCGAGGGTGTCGTTGACGCCCTCGATGAGGATGAACTCGAGCGTGACCATGCGGCCGTGTTTTTCGGCAAACGCCCGGACGGCGGGCAAAAGTTCCTCGAGCGGCCAGCGCCGGTTGACGGGCATGATCTGCTCGCGCACCTCGTTGGTCGCGCCGTGCAGGCTGACGGCGAGGCGGAAGCCGACGGGCTCGTCGGCGAGCCGGCGGATCTGCGGCACGAGGCCGCTGGTGGAGATGGTGATGCGGCGCGCGCCGACGCCAAGGCCCCACCCGGCGTTCAGGATCGTGAGGGCGCGAAGCAGGCTGTCGTAATTGTGCAGCGGCTCGCCCATGCCCATGACGACGATGTTGTCGAACGAGGCGAGCTCGGTGCGGGCGCGCGGCGTGCGGACATCCTCGCGGCGGCAGACCTGGATGAGCTGGTGGACGATCTCGCCGGCGGAGAGGTCGCGTTTGAGGCCGGCGAGGCCGGAGGCGCAGAACCGGCAGCCCATGGCGCAGCCGACCTGCGTGGAGATACAGATGGTCTTGCGCGAGTGATCGAGCCCCACGCCGTCCTGCGGCGCGCGGATGATCACGGTCTCGATCAGCGAGCGGTCGCGCAGCTCGAGCAGCAGCTTGTCGGTGACGTCCTCCGACTGGCGGTTGAGCACGAGCGTCGAGGGATCGAAGTCGAACGTGTCCGCCAGCCAGGTGCGCAGCGCCTTGGGCAGGTTGGTCATCTGGTCCCAGGCGGCGGCGCGCTTTTTGTAGAGCCAGTCGAGCACCTGCGGCGCCCGGTAGGCGGGCTCGCCGGCCTCCGCGAGGCGGGCGGCCAGCGAAGCGAGCGTCTCGCCGTGGATGGGCGGCCTGGGGGGCGTGAATTTCATCCCGTCACGAAGAACACCAAGGCCGCGCAGAAGTCAAAGGGGAGTCATCAGTGGCGAATTTCCTTCGTGCGCTTCGCCGATGTCATGTTAATCAAAGTCTCGGGATGAACCTGCTGCAGCGGCACATCTTCAAAAGCGTCCTCTTCTCCTGCCTAGCCGCGGTGGGGCTGTTCGCCTTCGTGCTGATGGTGGGCAACGCGGTGCGTGACCTGCTGGGCTACGTGGTCGCCGGGCAGCTGAAGCCGGAGATGTTCGCGGAGCTCGTCCTGCTGTTGCTGCCGTTCGTCATTTCGTACGCCCTGCCCATCGGCGTGCTGACAGGCGTGCTGCTGGTGCTCGGGCGCATGTCGGCGGAACACGAGGTCACGGCCATGCGCGCGGCGGGCCTGAGCCTGCCGTGGCTCGCGCGCCCGATCCTGCTGCTGGCCGCCATGGGCGTGCTCGCCGGCGTGGTGATCAATTTCCAGTGCATGCCGTGGGCGCGGGTGAGGTATCACGTCGAGCTGGGCAACGCGGTGCGCCTGAACCCGCTCAGCTTCATCGTGCCCCGGACCTTCATCCGGGACTTTCCCGGCAAGGTGCTGTATGTGGGGGAAAAGAACGGCCAGGGCGTGAAGGATTTCTGGCTGTGGGAGCTCGACCGCCAGGGACGGGTGAAGAATTTCATCCGGGCCGCGTCGGGCAGCTTCGACTTCGACGAGAAGACGGGTGATCTCATCCTCAACCTCAACCATCTCCAGGTCGAAGCCCGCGACCCTAAAAAACCCGAGGACTTCACGGAGCCGCGACCGTCCTTGAGCTCGGAGCGCACCAGCGTGCGCCTCCCGCTCGAGGGCCTGTTCGGCCGGAACACGATTCACCGCAAGCTCCAGTGGTACACCTACCCGGAGCTGATCGCGGAGTGGCGGCGGCTGGCGCAGCCGGTGGCGCCGGCGGATCAGCATCAGCGGGAGTTCGACCGCATGAAGCTCCAGATGGTCGTCCAGGACAAGTTCACCACGGCGTTTGCCGTGTTCTCCTTCGCGCTCATCGGCGTGCCGCTGGGCATCAGGGTTTCGCGCCGCGAGACCTCGGCCAACCTCGGCCTCGCGGTGGTACTGGCACTGGGCTACTACTTTCTCACCATCGAAGTCGGCTGGCTTGACCGACACCCGGAGCTGCGTCCCGACCTGCTCATGTGGCTGCCGAACCTGATCTTTCTGGGCGTCGGCCTGTGGCTGTTCTGGCGGGTGGACCGGCAGTGAGCCGCCGTCAGGCGGCTGCCTGCGTGGCGACGAGGCCGGAGCGGCCGTCGACGGGCGCCAACACTTGGTCGCGAATCGGAAGGGCGGCGCGGTCGGCGAGCAGTGCGCGCGCCAGCTCGTCGAGGCGGATGAATTGCACGTCGCGTTCGGCGCAGGTGCGCAGCAGGGCGCGGAAGAGGGCGCGTTTGCCCATGCCCTCGATCTCGGCGTGGATCGTCAGCACATTGGGCCGGCTGGCGTCTAGGAGCGCCAGGTAGTGCGGCACGATGCGGTCGTCGGGATAGCCGGGCCGGCCGAGCAGCTCGTCGAAGGTCGGCAGCGTGCTGGGGATTTCGAGCGTCTGGAACACGCGCCCGCCGAGGCGCGGGAAGAAGGGCGGTCCGTTGCGCGTGTCGCTGGCGTAGAGAAGCCCGGCCTCGTCGTAGACTTCGCGGCTGCGGGCGTTGCTCTGCCAGCCGGCCGCGCCGGCGGTGTGCGCCTCGGTGCCGAAGATGCGCAGGAACTCGGCGCGGGCGGCGATGAATTCCGCGCGCACCGCCGCGAGGTCCATCGTCTGCACGTGATCCTGCCAGCGGTAGTGGTTGTAGCTGTGGATGCCCACCTCGTAGCCTTCGTCGCGCACCGCGCGCATCACGTCGGTGTTGCGGCGGCCGATGTGCGGCGCGGGCAGCAGCGTGCCGTTGAGCAGCGTGCGGAGGCCATACATCGAGACCACGCCGGTGCGGCTGACCTTCTGGAAGAAGCCCGGGCGGAAGATGCGCGTGATCGCGCGGCCGGTCTGGTCCGGCCCGAGGGAGAAGAGAAAGCAGGCCGGCGCGCCGAACTCGCGGCAGTCGGCGGCGAGATTGGGCACGCCGATCCGCGTGCCGCGGTCGGTGTCGACGTCAACCTTGAGCGCGAGGCGGATGGGCATGGGTTATTCCGTACGCGGCTCGGCCACCATGCTCAGCGGATAATCCGGCTCATCGTCGCCATAGGCGCGCGCCAGTCCGGTTTTCGCCAGTTCGCGCCACATGTCGTCACCCGCCGTCGAGGGTAGAACCGTCACCATCAATCGGGCATTGACAGGAAGTTCATAGGACTCGTCGAGCTTGATCTCGCGGCCATCAAAGTGCGCTTTGAGGATGACGGGCTTCACAGGAGATGACATGGCCCGGCAGAGTGAATGACGCGAGCCTGCGGGCGCGCGGTTCAGTCGAGCGAGTAGTCTTGGTGCGCGAGGTGGTAGTCGAGCGTGCGCTTGATGGCGGTCGCGAGATCGACCTTGGGCTTCCAGCCGAGGTATTTCCGCGCGTTGGCGATGGAGGGCACGCGTTTCTGGATATCCTGGTAATACTTGCCGAAGTACTTGCCCGACGGCACGACCACGACCCGGGCCTGCTCGGCATGCGCGCGGTACGCGGGATACTGCTTGAACGCGGCGATGATGAGCTTGGCGAGCCGGGCGACGCTGACGTTGTTCTTCGGGTTGCCGATGTTGAAAATACGGCGCGAGGCGCAGCCGTTCCGGTTCTCGATGATGCGCAATAGCGCATCGACGCCATCGTCGATGAAGGTGAACGAGCGGCTCTGTTTGCCGCCGTCGACGAGCTGGATCGGTTTCTTGAAGATGACGTTCGAGATGAACTGGGTGAAGAGCCGCGAGCTGCCCTCCTTGGGCTCGAACACGTTGTCGAGCTTGGGGCCGATCCAGTTGAAGGGGCGGAAGAGCGTGTAGTCGACGCCGTCGCGTACGCCGTAGGCGTAGATGACGCGGTCGAGCAGCTGCTTCGAGCTGGCGTAGATCCAGCGCTGCTTGTCGATGGGGCCGTAGACCAGCGTGCTCGTCTCTTCGTTGAGCTCGGCGTCAGGGCACATGCCGTAGACCTCGGAAGTCGACGGGAAGATGATGCGTTTCCTGTACTTCACGCACTTGCGCACGGTCTCGAGGTTGGCCTCGAAATCGAGCTCGAACACCCGGAGCGGATCCTTGACGTACTGCGCCGGGTTGGCGATGGCGACGAGCGGCAGCACGGCGTCGCACTTCTTCACATGGTACTCGATCCACTCGCGCGAAATGGTGACGTCGCCCTCGACGAACTTGAAGCGGGGGTGGCCGAGGCAGTGGCCGAGCTTGTGGTCGCCCACATCCATGCCGTAGACCTCCCAGTCCTTTTGCTTGAGGATGGCATGGGTGAGCGAGCTGCCGATGAAACCGTTGGCACCGAGGATGAGAACTTTGAGAGGCATGATTTAGGAGGGATTAACCACGAAAGACACGAAAAGACACGAAAGAATGTTTCGGTCATTGCGAGGAGCTCTGCGGGCCAGCAGAGCGACGAAGCAATCCAGCTGGATCGCCACGCCCAGCTGCGCCGGGCTCGCGATGACAAGTCATAGCATTTGGCCAATCTGCAGGGCCGGTGCCGGCCCGCCGCGCCACTCGGTGCGGGTGAGCTCGAGCAGGCCGCCGCCCGTGACGACGACGAGCGGGCTGACCGACACGATTTCACCGGGCCGGCCGCGAAGGCCGCACGTCGCGGGAGAATCGGGCTCGGCCCACCAGACCATGAGACGCGCGGGACCGACGTCGGTGAAGGCGCCGGGGTAGGGATCGGTGACGGCGCGGATGAGGTTGAAGATCTCCCGGTTGGTCTGCTTCCAGGCGATGCGGCCGTCCTCGGGCCGGCGTCCGCCGAAATAGGTGGCCAGCGACTCGTCCTGAGGCGTCTCCCGGGCGGTGCCGGCGAGGAGGGCGTCGATCTGGCGTTCAAGCACACGGCGGGCGCAGGGCAGGACCTTGCGGAACGCCTGTTCGGCGGTGTCGCGCGGGCCGAGGTCCACGCCCTCCTGGTCGACAATGGGGCCGGCGTCGGCCTTTTTGACCATGCGGTGGAGCGTCATGCCGATGCGCGGCTCGCCGTGGAGCACGGCCCAGTTGATCGGCGCACGGCCGCGGTACTTCGGGAGGAGCGAGCCGTGCATGTTGAAGGCGCCGAGCCGAGGCAGCGCGAGGATCGGCGCACAGATCATGTTCCGGTAATAGACGGACAGGATCAGGTCGGGCCGCAGCGCGGCGATCTTCTCAATCCATTCCGGCGTGTTGACGCCGGCGGGTGTGCGTACCGTCACGCCGTGCTCGCGGGCCGCGACGGCGGGCGGCGTGAACCAGATCTTCTCGTCGGGATTGTCCTCGTGCGTGATGAGCGCGACGACGTTGTCGCCGCGCGCCAGCAGCAGCTCGAGGCACTCATGGCCCACCTCGCTGTAACCGAAGAAAAGGATGCGGGGTCTGGCGGTCACAAATCGCGTGGCTTCGCCTCGAGCATCCCGCGCACGTGGTACTGCCGGCGGGTGCGGACGACTTGGTAGGTGCGGCCGACGTATTCGCCGATGAGGCCGATGCCGACCATCGCCACGCTGAGCAGGAAGAACACGATGCCGAAGAGGGTGAAGATGCCCTCGGCCTCCGCGCCGAGGACAAGGCGGCGGTAGGCGAGCACGAGCACGAGCAGGAAGCTGCCCGCCGCGCACAGCAGTGCAAACAGCGTGAAAAGCTGCAGCGGCGCGAGCGAGAAGCCGGTGATGAGGTCGAAGTTGAGGCGGACGAGCTTGTAGAACGAGTAGTTCGAAACGCCGGCGTGGCGCTCCGCGTGCCGCACGCCGACCTCGGCGGGATTGCCGGCGAAACTGTAGGCCAGCGCCGGGATGAAGGTGTTGATGGCGCCGCTGCGCACGACCGCGTCGACCACGGCGCGGCGGTAGGCGCGCAGCATGCAGCCCTGGTCCGTCATCTCGATGTTCGTCGTCCGCCGCCGCACGACGTTGATGAGCCGCGACGCCCACGTGCGGAAAACCGTGTCCTGCCGGTTCAGCCGGTAGCCGCCGACGTAGTCGTGGCCCGCGTCGATTTTCTCGAGCAGCTTCGGAATCTCCTCAGGCGGATTCTGCAGGTCGGCGTCGAGCGTGACGATGACCTTGCCGCGCACCCGCTCGAACGCCGCCATGACCGCCATGTGCTGGCCGTAGTTGGCGTTGAAGTCGATGACGCGGGTGACGTCGGGCCGCGCGGCGTGCTGGGCGCGGAGGAGTTCGTACGACCGGTCGGCGCTGCCATCGTTGGTGAAGATGACCTCGTAGGACTTGCCGAGCCCGTCGAGCACGGGGTAGAGGCGGGCGAAGAGCGTCGGCAGGTTCGGCTCCTCGTTGAAGACGGGAATGACGACGGAGAGGAAAACTGAGGAAGACGCGGAGGACATGGGAAGACGGGAGGACAAAAACCCAGCTACACCTTTTGCTTTTGGTGGGCAGCAAGAATCTCGAGGAGGGTGGTGACGACCCGGGCGACGTCGGCGCGGGTCATGGCCGGGAACAGCGGTAGCGTCAGAATGTTGCGGCCGGCGTATTCGGCGTGCGGGAAAGCGCCCTCCTGCCAGCCCAGCCGCCGGTAGACGGCGAACAGATGCATGGCCGGATAATGCACGCCGGTGCCGATGCCGGCCGCGTGCATCCGCGCCATGACCTCGGCGCGCCTGATGGTCAGCCGCTCCTCCGGCAGCACGATCTGGAACATGTGCCAGTTGCTGTTCGCAAAATCGGCGACCGGCAGACGCAACCCGAGGTCGCGGACCAGGGGCGTGTCGAACGCCCCCAGGTAGGTTTGCGCCAGTTCGCGGCGCCGGGCCGTGACGAGGTCGAGGTGCGGCAGCTGCCCGAGGCCGATGCGCGCCGCGACGTCGGTCAGGTTGAATTTGCCGCCGACGAGGTCGACCTCCATGCCGTCGTAGCCGGTGCGGACCACGCCCTGCAGGCGGTATTGCTCGGCGAGTCCGGCCTCGCGCTCGTCGTTGAGCACCAGGCAGCCGCCTTCGGCGGTCGTGATGTTCTTGTTGGCGTGGAAGCTGAAGGAGACGAAGTCGCCGAAGGCGCCGATGCGCCTGCCCTGCCAGCTGCTGCCGAAGGACTGGGCCGCATCCTCGACGACGCGCAGCTGGTGTCTTTTTGCGATGGCGTAGAGCCGGTCGCGGTCCACCGGCAGGCCGGCGAGGTCGACCGGAATGATCGCGCGGGTCGCGGACGTGATTGCCGCCTCGATGCGGTCCGGGTCGAGGTTGCGCGTCACCGGGTCGATGTCGACGAAGACCGGCCGGGCGCCGACCTCGAGGACGACGTTGGCGGTCGCGACCCAGGACAGCGGCGTCGTGATGACCTCATGACCGGGGCCGATGCCGGCGATGCGCAACGCGATCTCCATGGTGCCCGTGCCGGAATTGCAGGCGCGCACCGGGCGGCCGCCGGCATACTCGGAGAGCTTCGCCTCGAAGGCCTTGACCTGCGGCCCGGACGTGATCCAGCCGGAACGCAGCACCTCGGCCACGCCGGCGATGGTTTCCTCGTCGATGGCCGGGCGCGCAAAGGGCAGGAAGCTCACGGGGGACTTGGGCGTGGCGGGGGTGGAGGCGGACATGTCAGGGGCGGTTGCTGAAGAGATAATGGTTCTGGTCCTCGCCGAGCAAATGATAACGGAACGCGGGATCGGCGAAGAGTTCCCACAGGTCCTGCTTGCGGGCCAGGACAATGACGCGCTCCGGCCCGGTCCATTGGCGGCGCAAGCCGGCGTCGTCGATGAAGCGCGCGGCCCGCTCGGCCGGGTCGAGGAACGGCAGTTCGAGTTCGTCCTGATAGGTGACCGTGCCGACGGTGCGCCGGGCGTAGAAGGTGAAGTCGTGGAAAAAGGCGTGGTAGTGGTAGACGCGGTCGCCCGGCCGGATCAGCGCCGCGGCCTGCAGCGCCAGCTCCTTCGTGCCCGGACGCTGGATGGAGGGCGCGGCCAGCATGAGGATGAGGTAGAAGCCGAGCGACGTGGAGACCAGCGTGAGCAGCCCGGCGCGCAAGCCATGCACCCGCGCCGCCCACGGCGCGGCCACGCCGCCGAGCAGCAGCACGGCCGCCATGCCGAACGCATAGGGCCGCAACAGCTCCGCCTGGCTCGGCACGCGGATCACCCCGGGTTTCAGGACCGCCACGCAGAGCGCGACGGCCAGCAGGCCGCACAGGAAGGCGAACAGGCCGAAGGCCACCCGCAGCCGGGTGGACGCTGGTTCCGTCGAGGCCCGCGCCAGCCACGCGCCGATCAGCACGGCGACCGGCGGAAACACCGGCAGGATGTAGGGAATGAGCTTCGACTGCGACGCCGAGAAGAACAGCAGGACGAACGCCGCCCAGAGGACCAGAAACCAGGCGTCGGCGTTTTCCTTCCGCCGGGCCCAGCCGCCCGCGAGCGCGGTGCGCAGCGATGCCCACAGGAAACCCACCCAAGGGAACAGGCCGGCGCACACCATCGGCAGGTAGAACCACCACGGCTCGTAGCGCTTGTGCCCGGTGGACACGAAGCGCTCCCAGTGTTCATGGATGAAATAAAACCGCGGCCACTCCGGATTGCGCGCGGCGGCCAGCAGATGCCACGGCGCCGCGATCGCGAGGAACAGCAGCGCGCCCGTTGGCAGGTGGAACGGTCGCAGCCGCTTCCACTGGTTGAAAACCAGCAGCCAGAGAAACATCACCGCGCCGGTGACGAGAAAGCCGATGAGGCCCTTGGTCAGCGTCGCCAGGGCGGCGCTGGCGTAGAGCCCGTAAAACAGCCACCGCCGGCACGCGCCGGGCGGCTCGCGCACGCCGAGGATGAAGCAGAACAGCGTCGCGCTCATCAACACCGACACGGCCATGTCGAGGGTCAGGAGGCGCGTGAGGGCGAAATAGAGCAGCGAGGTGCCGAGCACGCCCGCCGCCAGCAGCCCCGCCTCCCGTCCGTAAAGCCGGCGCCCGGCGGCGTAGGCGAGCAGGACGCCGCCGAGGGCGAACAGTGCGGGGGCCGCCCGCACCGACCACTCATTCGGCCCGAAGGCCTGCAGGCACGCCGCCACCGCCCAGTACATCAACGGCGGTTTTTCGAAATACTTCACGCCGTCGAGCCGGGGTGTGACGAACTCGCCGGCGGCAAGCATCTCGCGCGGGATTTCCGCATAACGCCCCTCGTCGGGGTTGGCCAGCGGGTGGCTGCCGAGGCGGAACCCGAAAAGCAGGCCCAGCATCAGCGTCAACAGGAGAAGATCGCGCGACCAGGAGGGGGAGGAGACGGGCTCGGTCATCAATGACTGGCCGCTAGGAAAGTCCGCCTGGGCGGATGAGTCACGCCGAAAGCTTGTAGCGGCGCGACCTCGCGACGGAACGACGGTTGGCGGCGGCGGGGAAACTTGCTGCCGCCGTAACCACCCGTTGATTGACGCGTCTCAACCGGCATCATGAAGCACAAAGTAATTCTCAGCTCCCTTTTGTTCGCCTTGGTGACGTTCGTGGCTTATGCGGCGGACGTGACTCCGGTCACGCCCGGCCCGAATCAGTCTTCCCAGACGCAGGCGACCACGCCCACAAAGTCCGGGAAACACAAGAAGCACCACAAAAAGCACAAGCAGGGCGGCACGACGCAGACGCCGGCGCCGTCCCAGCCGCCGAAGACCTGAGGACGGGTCGCGAGTCCGCGACACCGTGGGAAGAGCAGGGCCGGTGACCGCACCCGCCACGCGGGTCCGGGCGAAAACGGGGGCGGAGAGGCCGCATCTCTCAGTTGACTCGATCCGCCGGGTTTGTTGTCATGCGGCATGTTTACGATCATCGGCGCCGATGGCAGAGAATACGGTCCCGTCGCGGTCGAGCAGGTGAAATCGTGGATTGCGGCTGGACGGGCCGACTACAAGACCAAGGCCAGACGCGAGGGCTCCATCCAGTGGAAGCCGCTTACTGAATTTCCGGAGTTTGCCGCCGATTCGACCGGCGGCCTGCCGCCAGCCATTGCGGGCATGGCTCCCGCCGGCCCGATGGATGCCAAAATTTATGCCGCGGACTTGGTCGCCCGCGCCCCGAAGCTCAGCATCGGCGACACCATCGGCCGGAGCTGGGAATTGCTTAAAGACCATTTCTTGCCGCTGGTCGGGGCGACAATCGTCGTGGTGGTGGCGTTGGCGGTGCTGCAGGCAATGCTCAAAATGATCCCCTTTCTGGGCATTGTCGCGAGTCTGGTGCTCACCGGCGTATTTCTCGGCGGCCTCTACTTCTATTATCTGCGGCAGTTGCGGGGGGAAACCGTGGAGTTTGGCGACGCGTTTGCCGGGTTTACGCTGGCCTTCGTCCCCTTGATGCTCGGTGGACTCGTCAGTTCGCTGCTCACCTGCGTTGGATTCGCGCTCCTGATCCTGCCCGGCATCTATCTGGCAGTGGCGTGGGCTTTCACCACGTTGCTGATCATTGACAAGAAAATGGATTTCTGGACGGCCATGGAAGTGAGCCGGCGCGTGATCACCGCGCAGTGGTGGCGGATGTTCGGGTTGATCATCCTTGCCGCCATCATCGGCGCGCTGGGCGCGCTGCTGCTCGTTGTCGGCATTTTCCTCACCCTGCCGATTGCCATCGGCAGCCTGGTCGTCGCCTACGAGACGCTCTGCAATCTCCCGCCGCCGGCCGAATGATGCCGGCCGGGGAACCGGCGGCCCGCTCACGGCCCCGGCAGATTTCGCAGGATACCGAAGACGAGCAGGCCGGCGGCGCCGAGCCAGATCACGGCCGGCCGGGGCGTTGATTTCGGGAGACCGCGCCCCCGCACCAGCGTCAGGACGGCATCGACGCCGAACCACGCGAACAGCGGCGTGAGCAGGACGGCGAGCGGGTTGAGCGCCCACGCTGCCGCGAGATGCCCGTGCAGCAACTGGTGGGTGGCGCGCAGGCCGCCGCACCCGGGGCAGCGCAAGCCGGTGGTCGCATAGAACCAGCAGGCGGGATAAAGGGCGTGTTGCGCCGGATCGACCACGAAAAGCAAACCTCCGCCCGCGAGGGCGAGGCCCCACATGACCGCGCTCCAGACGGTCCGTCGCGGATGCGGGCTCAGCTTCGGCGGCACGACCGCGGGGGCGTTCACGGGAAGCGCGGTCAGGAAAACTGTGATCTGACCTCCGGCTTGTTCAGCACCACCAGCGCCCAGATGCCGAAGGGCAGGCCGAGCAGGCAGCACGGAGAAAAGCAGGGGATCATGGCCACGATTGCCGCGGCCATGGCCAGGCCGTGATTGGAAAGCTTCTGCATCTTGAGCGCGCCGAAGAGAACGAAAAGGCCGATGGCGATGCTGATGACTCCGGCCACGGCGCCAAACGTCCCGCCAAACTGGTGAAACAGGTTATACATGCGTTCCGCCTCGGGAGTCATCATGGGCGGCGGCCGCCCCCAACTCCTGCCCAGCAGGTGGAAAACGACGCCAAAGACGCTCAACGCAATACCCAGAACCATGGCGATGATCAGACCGATGGCCGGGCCGTTGACCAGCTGCACCGCCCGCGCCCGGGCGGCGGAATCCGCGCCACTCGCGACATCGGGCGATGACGCAATGTCGGCGGGCCCCGGGGCGACGACGGGCGGCTTCGCGCCCAGCAGGTCCGCAAACTCGGCGTATTGGCCGAGCGGTTTCCAGCCCATGTCGCCCGCTTGTTGGGCCATCGTCCCTTGATTCGCCCGGCCCGCACTGATCCATTCTTTGATTTGGTCAACCGTGACGGGACCGTACTCCTTGCCGTCCGCTCCGATGATTTTGAACATGGCAGGCGTGTAGTCGGCGGCAGAGTTTTCGGCAAGGGGTAAACGACGGGGCGTTTGTCGGATTCAAGGTCCGTGGGTGATTGCCGCTTCACTGTAGCCGGCCTCGGAGAGGCCGGTCCGGGACCATCGGCTCCGACGTCAACGACTGACGGCGCTCTATACGACCAAGGTCCGACAAATTCCCACCGTCTGCTCAGTCGAGTTGCGGCGGGTTGAACTTGAGCCCGTGCGCGTCCGCCACGGCCTTGCAGGTGATGCGGCCGTTCTGGACGTTGATGCCGCCGGCGAGCGCGGGCTGCAGCCGGCAGGCTTCGGCCAGGCCGTTGTCGGCCAGCAACTCGATGTAGCGGTGGGTGACGTTGGTCAGCGCCTGTGTCGCGGTCCGGGCGTAGGCGCCGGGCATGTTGGCCACGCAGTAATGGAGGACCCCTTCCTCGACGAAAACCGGGTTGTTGTGCGTCGTCGGGTGCGACGTCTCGGCGCAGCCGCCCTGGTCGATGGCGATGTCCACCAGCACGCTGCCGGGCCGCATGCGGCGCAGCATTTCGCGATTGATCAGCCGCGGGGCCTTCGCGCCCGGCACCAGGACGGCGCCGATCAAAAGATCGACCGCCGGAAGCAGCTCCAGCAAATGCGCTTCGCTGGAATACAGGGTATGGGAGGTGTGCAGGGTGATGTCGAGGAAGCGCATCCGTTCGAGGTCGACCTCGAGGATGGTGACATCCGCGCCAAGGCCGATGGCCATGCGGGCGGCGTTGATGCCGGAGACGCCGCCCCCCAGCACCACCACCTTGCCGGGCAGCACGCCCGGCACGCCCCCCAGCAGCATGCCGCTGCCGCCATTGTGTTTGGCGAGGAAGTAACCGCCGACGAGGATGGACATGCGCCCGGCAATCTCGCTCATCGGTTCGAGCAACGGCAGGCGGCGGTTCACCTCGATGGTTTCATAGGCGATGCCCGTGACGCCGGATTTCATCAGGGCTTCCGTCAGCGCCTTGTCGGCGGCCAGGTGCAGGTAGGTGAAGAGAACCTGGCCCGGACGCAGCAGCGGATATTCCTCCGGCAGCGGCTCCTTGACCTTCACGACGAGGCCGGCCTGTTCGAACACGGCCGCGTGCGAATCGACGAGGGTGGCGCCGGCCTGCTCGTAGTCGGCGTTGGGGTAACCCGAGCCGATGCCGGCGTTCCTTTCGACAATGACGGAGTGGCCCCGCTTGATGAGCTGGTAGGCGGCGGAGGGGAGCAGGGCGACGCGATGCTCCTGTTGTTTGATTTCCCTGGGAAGTCCGATGATCATGGCCTGGCAGTGTAGGCCGGAATGGCGGGGAGGGAATTCTTATCGCCTGGCCAGCGAGCGGTTGAGGGCGCTGACGAGGGCCTTGATGGAGGCGAGCTCGATGTTGGTGTCGATGCCCGAGCCGAAAAAGGTGAGGCCGCGCCCGGCCTTGATCTGGATGTAGGAGACGGCGCGCGCCTCGGCGCCCCGGCCGAGCGAGTGCTCGGAGTAGGAGAGCAGCTCGAACGGCGGCACCCCGGTGGCGCCCAGCGCGTTGACAAAGGCGTCGATCGGGCCGTTGCCCGTGCCGCTGAGCTTCTGGATCCGGCCTTCGTACTTGATGGCGGCCTCACATTTCACCTGGCTGTCGCGCTCCGTGGTGCGGAAATGCTCCAGCTTCACCGGATGCTCGCGAACGATGTATTCCTGGAGGAAGGCCTCGTGAATCTCCTGGGGGGTGATCTCGGTCTTCCGTTCGTCGGCGAGGTCGCTGATGACGCGGCCGAACTCCTTTTCCATGATGTAGGCTACGCCGCCCTTGCCCGACTGGCTGTTGATGCGGATGATGGCCTTGTAGGCGCGGCCGATGTCGGCGGGATCGACCGGAATGTAGAGCACGTCCCACGGCTGGCCCGGCTTCTGCGCGGCCCAGGACTTCTTGATGGCGTCCTGGTGCGAGCCGCTGAACGCGGTGAACACGAGCTCGCCGGCGTAGGGCTGCCGCGCGGGCACCTCCATGCGGGTGCAGCGCTCATAGACGTCGCGGATGGCGTTGATGTCGGTGAAATCGAGGCCGGGGTGCACGCCATGCGTGTACAGGTTCAGGGCGACGGTGACGAGGTCGAGGTTGCCGGTGCGCTCGCCGTTGCCGAAGAGCGTGCCCTCGACCCGGTCGGCGCCGGCCAGCAGGCCGAGCTCGGTGGCGGCGACGCCGGTGCCGCGGTCGTTATGCGTGTGCAGCGAGACAATGGTGAGGTCGCGCCGCCGGAGATGGGTGCACATCCATTCGATCTGGTCGGCGTGGAGGTTGGGCGTGACATACTCGACGGTGGCCGGCAGGTTGAGAATGATCTGGTTGGCGGCGGTGGGCTGCCAGACATCGGTGACGGCCTCGCAGATTTCCAGCGCGAACTCGAGTTCGGTGCTGGTGAAGCTTTCGGGCGAATATTCAAGGCGCAGGGAGGCGCCGGCGGTGACGAGCGGACGCGTGAGCCGCTTCATCAGGCCGACCGCATCCGTGGCAATCTTCACAATCGCGGGCTTCTCGGCGCCGAAGACGTACCGGCGCTGCGCGGGCGAGGTGGAGTTGTAGAGGTGGAAGATGACGTTTTTGGCCCCCGCGATCGACTCGACGGTGCGGGTGATGAGGTCCTCGCGGCACTGGCAGAGCACCTGGATGGCCACGTCGCCCGGAATGCGGTTTTCCTCGATCAGGCGGCGGACAAAATCGAATTCAGTCTGCGACGCCGACGGGAAGCCGACCTCGATCTCCTTGAAGCCGATCCGCACCAGCAGATCGAAGAACTCGAGCTTTTCCTCGACATCCATGGGGATGGCGAGGGCTTGATTGCCGTCGCGGAGGTCCACGCTGCACCAGATCGGGGGACGGGTGAGGGTGCGGCCGGGCCATTGGCGGTTGGGCAGGGAGACCGGCGGGAACGGCCGGTATTTCGTGATGGGAGCAGGTTGCATGGAGGAAAGAATCAGGGATTAGCGGGAAAACGGGCGGGAGGGAAGAAAGAGTGCACGCACGTAAACGCGACACGACACGAAGGGGTCGGCGCGGAGGAGGCGCAACAGGCGGACGCACGATCAACTGCTACGCAGTTCCCGGAGATCGTGCGTCTGGATAAGTCGAAGCGCCTGCAGGGGAAAATTCATTCGCGGAAGCGGGAGTAAGGAGGCCGGCGGCTGGCCTGTCAAGCGGGGGAAGGGGCGGGTGGTGAGAGATTTGCCTTGGGCTCTTGATCCGCTGGTGTAAAAAAGGGCGTGTCCAGCGGCGAGCAGTAACTAGGGGCTTCCGGAAAGCGTCTCCATCCCCGTGCATGACGCTGGCATACAACGCATATGGCTGACGAGACGTTCGACATCGCCGCCTGTCTCGGACGGGTGCGCCAGCGCGACCAGATCGCGGCGCGGGAGCTGGTCGAGCACCTCTATCCGCTCGTCATCAGGATTGTGCGCTCACACCTGCCGCGGCGCGTCGCGGAGGAGGATCTGGCCCAGGAGATCTTTTTGAAAATGTTCACCCGGCTTGACCAGTACAAAGGGGCGGTGGCCTTCACCCACTGGGTGTCGCGGATCGCGGTGACGACCTGCATCGACCAGCTGCGCGCGCAGAAACGCCGGCCAGAGTTCCGCTGGGCCGACCTTTCCGAGCAGGAGGCCGAGGTGCTGGACTCGGTCCTGACCAGCGAGGGCGACGTGGCGGCCAATGACGCGCTGGCCGCGCATGAACTGGTCTACAAGCTGCTCGGCCAGCTCAAACCCGAGGACCGGCTCGTCCTGCAACTACTGGATCTCGAGCAGCACAGCGTAGCCGAGATCAGTGGGATCACGGGATGGAACCAGTCGCTCGTCAAGGTGCGGGCTTTCCGGGCAAGAGGGAAATTGAAAAAACTATTTGAGGAGTTACAACGAAAGGAACGGATATGAAAGATTTTGAGTCCAGATGGCAGCAGTTGGTCACGGTGGCCCGACAGGCGCCGGTCGCGGACAACGCGGCGGCGCCGTATGGCTTTGCCACGCGCCTCGCCGCGCGCGCCCTGAGCGAGCAGCGGCGGCCGGCGCTGGTGGCGGTTTTCGGACGGTTTTCGGTCCGCGCGCTCTGGGTGGCCTGCCTGTTCATGCTGGTCAGCATGGCGGCCAATTACATTGCGTTTGCCGGCGGCGAGGATGATGAGCAGGGTTTGACGGATCCCGTTTCCGAGGTGCTCAGCGCCTCCTGATCACCATGAACAAACCCTGGCAGGTCTACCTCGTGCTGATCGGCATCTTTGTTGCGGGTGGCTTGAGCGGCTGGGTGGTGGCGAATGGCGTGGCGCGCAGGCATGCCTCGCTGCCGCCTCCTCCCGAGGTGTGGATCGCCCGGCAGATCGCGCATGTCGCCCAAGAGCTGCAGCTCACGCCCGAGCAGAAGGAGCGCATCAAGCCCATTGTAAAGCGCACCACCGAGGCATTGGACAAGTTGCGCCACCAGTCGATGCCTGCGGTGCACGGTATTCTGGAGCACATGGAGACGGACATCGCGGAGCAACTCACGCCGGAGCAACGGGCCAAATTCGAGCACATTTTGAAGGAACGCCGGGCGGCGAGGAAACAGATGCAGGAGCAGCGGGGCCCGCACGGCGAGCGGGAACGGTCCCACGGCCCGCCGCCGGGCGAACAAAATCCGCCTCCGCCCGACACGGGCGGGCAGCCA
>CAJAKX010000267.1 GCA_903940425.1 uncultured Opitutia bacterium
GCTGATGACGCCTTCCGCGCCCACCGCCATGAACGGCAGCGTCAGGGAATCGTCGCCGCTGAGGACCGTGAGGTCGTCGCCGAGTGCCTGTTTGAGCTGGTCGACGCGATCAACCGAGCCGCCGGATTCCTTGATGTAACGCACGTGCGGATATTTCGCCCGCAGGCGCGCGACCACCGGCACGCTGATCTCCACACCGCAACGACTGGGGATGGAATACAGGACAATCGGCCGGTCGGTCGCCTCCGCCACCTGGGAGAAATGACGGAAAAGGCCCTCCTGGGTCGGGCGGTTATAGTAAGGTGCCACGACCAGCATGGCGTCGGCCCCGGCGTCGTGCGCCGCCCGGGTGAGGGCGAGCGCCTCCTGCGTGGAGTTCGAACCCGTGCCGGCGACCACCGGCACCCGTCCCCGCGCTGCTTCGATCACGCCCTGCACAACGTCCATGTGCTCCTCATGCGAAAGCGTGGCCGACTCGCCCGTCGAGCCCGCCGGGACCAAGCCGTTGATCCCGGATTTAATCTGGTAATTGACCAGCGAGCGAAGCTCGTCATAAGCGACCTTCTGCCGTTGAAACGGAGTCACAAGCGCGGTGAGAGTACCGGTGAGCGGACGCAGCTTCATGTTTTGTTTGGATAAGTTGGTGGAATGTAGCCTTGCTGACCAAAGCAGACCCGGCTAGAAAAGCACATTCTTTTTTCATCCCACGCCCCCAACCGCACCACCTATGGAACCTGTCGATCTATTCCATGAAGTCCTCAAACTCGCCGTGGAGAACAACGCGAGCGACATTGTCATCAAGGCAAACAAGCCCGCCTATCTCCGGCTCAGTGGCAGACTCAAGCCGGTCGACATGGATCCCATTCCCGGGGACATCGTCCGGGGGTTTGTGGAAGCCACCGTGCCGCGGAATTTTCAGGCCAGCTGGGAACGCGACGGCCAGGCGGACTATGCCTACGCCTTGGAGGACGTCGGCCGCTTCCGTGTCAACGGCTTCCGCCAGCGCGGCTCGGTCAGCGTGGTCTTCCGCTATATCAAAAGCCGTCCGCCCAGCTTCGAGGAGTTGAATCTTAATGCCGAACCGCTCATCCGGCTGGCTACTTCCAAGGACGGCATCCTGCTCGTCTGCGGCGCCACCGGCGCGGGCAAGAGCTCGACGATGGCGGCCATGCTGAACTGGATCAACCAGAACCACGACCGGCATATCATCACCCTCGAGGATCCGATCGAATATACATTCACCGACGACAAATCCGTCTTCGAACAGCGCGAGATCGGCATCGATGTGCACGACTTCCCCATGGCCATCCGCGCCGTGCTGCGCCAGAACCCGGATATCATCCTCATCGGTGAGATGCGCGACCGGGAGACGATCGAGACCGCCATTTCCGCCGCGGAAACGGGCCACCTCGTGTTCTCAACGCTGCACGCCGCCACGGTGCAGCAGGCGCTGACGCGGCTTTTTGAATTCTTTCCGCCCGACCAGATGGTGCAGGCGCGCCGCCAGGTGTCCGGCGCGGTGCGCGGTTTCATCTGCCAGAAATTGATCCCGGCGCTGGAGGGCGGCGGCCGCTATCCCGCGTTCGAAATCCTGGTGGCCGACAGCACCGTGCGAAATCTGCTGCTGGAGGCACAGTTCGACAAAATCCAGCAATTGCTCGAGGTGGGCGACGAGGCCGGATCGCAGTCCTTCAACAAGGACCTGTACCGCTTGATCAAGACCGCCAAGATCAGCAAGGCCGAAGGGTTGCGCTTCTCGCCGAATCCGCAAGCCCTCGACATGAATCTCAAGGGAATCTTCATCAAGTAAGGCGGCCCTCCCCGGCCCGGGAGCGGTCCGCGGCCGAGGGGGAACACTTCCTGCCGCCCCGGCGATTTAAGGCTTGGTTCTTGCCCGGCCGGCCGGTTTATCCTCCGCTCTTCATTATGTCAGGCGCACTCCTTTTCGCCGGCCAGGGCGCCCAAAAAGTGGGCATGGGCCGGTCGCTCTACGAACACTCCGTCACGGCCCGCGCGCTGTATGACGAGGCGAACCGCGTCCTCGGCTGGGAGCTCGCCCGGGTCAGTTTCGAGGGGCCCGACGCGGAACTGACGCAGACCCGGGTGTGCCAGCCCGCGCTGTTTGTGCACGGCATGGCGCTGCACGCGATCCTCCGGGAGCAGGGAAGGCTCGGCGAGGTGAAGTTCGCCCTGGGCCTCAGCCTGGGGGAGATCACTGCGCTGACCGCCGCCGGCGTCTTCGACTTCGCCACAGGGCTGCGCATCGTGGCGGAGCGCGGCCGGCTCATGCAGCTGGCGTGCGAGCAAACCAACGGCACGATGGCCAGCATCATTGGTGAGGAGCGGGCGAAGGTCGCCGGGCTCTGCCAGGAATTCGATGTCGAAATGGCCAACCTCAACTGCCCGGGGCAGATCGTCATTTCCGGTGAAAAAACCAAAATCACCGCGACGGTGGCGGCCGCGAAGGAGCGCGGCATGCGAAAAGTCATTCCCCTCAATGTCGCCGGTGCCTACCACAGCCGCCTCATGGAACCGGCGCGCGCCGCCTTTGCCACGTTTCTTGAGGGAATGCCCTTTGCGCGGCCAAACCTGTTGGTCTTGACGAACACCACCGGCCGGCCTGTCGCGGAGCCGGGCGACATCCGCGCGGCCTTGATCAGGCAGGTCATCTCGCCCGTTTTGTGGGAGGACTGCATGCGCAACGTGGCGGCGGCCGGCGCCGGGCAGTTCTGGGAACTCGGTCCCGGCGGCGTCCTCGCCGGTCTGGCGCGGCGCACCAACCGGGACTGGCCGGTGCAAAGTTTTGCCGAGTATGCCGATTTAGCCGCTTGAAAGCGGCTGGGGGCCGCCTCACATTGGCGGTTTGCACGCACCCGACGCCCCGCGGCCGGGTCCTCCGGCCCATGCGCATGGACGTATCGCTCAAACGCAACTTCTGCATCATCGCTCACGTCGACCACGGCAAGACGACGCTCTCCGACCGTCTGCTCGAACACACCCACACGGTCGCCCAGCGGGAGATGAAGGACCAGATGCTCGACTCCATGGACCTCGAGAAGGAGCGGGGTATTACGATCAAGAGCCATCCGGTGACCATGCATTATACGGCGAAGGATGGCCGCGTGTATCAGCTCAACCTCATGGACACACCGGGCCATGTGGATTTCTCCTACGAGGTCTCCCGCAGCCTCGCGGCCTGCGAAGGGGCGGTGCTGTTGATCGACGCGGCCCAGGGCGTCGAGGCGCAGACCGTGGCCAACGCCC
>CAJAKX010000268.1 GCA_903940425.1 uncultured Opitutia bacterium
GGCATCCTCGACCTGCTGCAGGCGCTCAACCGCGAGCACGGCAAGACCATCATCATGGTCACCCACGACCCGCACGCCTCGGCGCGCGCCACGCGCACCGTTTACCTGAACAAGGGCCAGCTCAGCAATGAACCGGTGAAATAACCCGGCCGCCTCCCCACCGGCGTTCCCATGTGCTACCTCTATCTCGTCTGGAGCAATTTGAAGCGCAAGAAGCTGCGCTCGCTGCTGACGCTGCTGTCCATCGTCGTAACGTTCGTCCTCTTCGGGTATCTGTCGGCCATCAAGCAGGCGCTCACCGGCGGGGTCGACATTGCGGGGGCGGACCGACTGATCGTGCGGCACAAGGTGTCGATCATCCAGTCGCTGCCCGAGAGCTACAAGGCGCGCATGGAGCGGATCCCCGGCGTCGCGCTGGTGACGCACCAGACCTGGTTCGGCGGCATCTACCAGGACTCGAAGAACTTTTTCATGCAGAATCCGGTCGTGCCGGAGGAGTTCCTGGACATGCATCCGGAGCTGCTCCTCCCGCCGGAGCAGAAGCAGGCGTGGCTGAAAACGCGGACCGGCGCCATCGTGGGCCGGAATACCGCCGCGAAGTTCGGTTGGAAGATCGGCGACAAGGTCCCGATCCAGTCGACCATCTGGTCCCAGAAGAACGGCAGCCGGCTGTGGGAGTTTGACCTCGTGGGCATTTACGACGGGCGCAACAAGAACACGGACACCACCCCGCTCTTCTTCCGGTACGACTACTTCGAGGAGGCGCGGCAATGGGGCAAGGGCCAGGTGGGCTGGTACACCATCCGCGTCAAGGATCCCGCCCAGGCGGCGGAAGTCGCGAAAAAGGTGGATGCGGAGTTTGAGAACTCCTCGGCGGAGACCAAGACGGAGCCGGAGGGGGCGTTCGTCCAAGGCTGGGTCAGCCAGGTCGGCGACATCGCGCTGATCACCGCTTCGATTCTCGGCGCGGTGTTCTTCACCATCCTGCTGGTGACGGGCAACACCATGTCCCAGTCCGTGCGGGAGCGCACCGGGGAGCTGGGCGTGCTGAAGGCGATCGGCTTCACCAACGTGCAGGTCCTGTCGCTGGTGCTGCTGGAGTCCTGCCTGCTGGCGCTGGTGGGCGGAACACTGGGTCTGGGACTGGCCTGGCTGACGACCTCCCGCGGCGATCCCACCGGCATGCTGCCGTTGTTTTATTTTCCGCACCGCGATTTGCTTCTGGGCTTGGGGTTCAGCCTGGCGCTGGGAGTGGTCACCGGCGTCTTCCCGGCTCTGCAGGCGATGCGCCTGCGGGTGGCGGACGCATTAAGGAGGATGTGACATGGCTGGACCACTCAACTGGCTTTCCCAAATCGCCTCGGTGACGAAGTTCGGCCTGCTGGGGATTCCGCAGCGGCGCGGCTCGGTGGCGGCCGCGGTCATCGGCATCGCCGGGGTTGTCACGGTGCTGGTAGGCGTGCTGTCGATCGCCGTCGGCTTCCTCCGCGTCATGCGGGCCTCCGGTTCGCCCGACATCGCCATGGTGCTCCGCAGCGGCGCGGACTCGGAGATGGTCAGCGGCCTGTCGCGCGACACCACACGCATCATCGCGGATGCGCCGGGGGTGGCGCGCACGCCGGAAGGCCCGCTCGCGTCCGCGGAACTCTTTGTGATCCTCAGCCTGCCCAAGCGTTCGACCGGCACCGACGTGAATGTGCCCTTTCGCGGCGTCGAGCGAGCCGCGTTCCGGGTTCGCGACCGGGTGAAGATCGTGGACGGCCGCATGTTCGAGTGGGGCAAGAACGAGGTCATCGTCGGCGTCGGCGCGGCGCGGGAGTTTGCCGGCCTCGATGTCGGCCACACGCTGCAGACCGGCCACTTCCAGTGGCCCGTGGTGGGGATCTTCTCCACCGGCGGCGGAGCCGCCGAGTCGGAGATCTGGACCGACGCCACCATCCTGCAGGGGGCCTACCACCGCGGCGACAGCTTCCAGTCCGTCTACGTCCGGTTGAACTCGCCGGCGGCCTTTGACGCCTTCAAGGATGCGCTCACGACCGATCTTCGGCTGAACGTGAAGGTCATGCGGCAGACCGATTACTTCGCCGATCAATCGACGATGGTGACGAAACTGGTCACGACGCTGGGGTACATCGTGGCAATCCTGATGGCGGTCGGCGCGGTCTTCGGCGCCCTCAATACGATGTACAGCTCGGTGTCGGCGCGCACCCGCGAGATCGCCACGCTGCGGGCGCTGGGTTTCGGCAGCGGCGCCGTGGTGGTGTCGGTCATGCTCGAATCCATCGTGCTGGCCCTCGTGGGGGGCTGCGGCGGCGCGGCCTTGGCGTATGTCCTGTTCAACGGCTTTCAGGCGGCGACGATGAACTACCAGACCTTCAGTCAGATTGCTTTCGCGTTTGCCGTCACCCCTCAGTTGCTGGTGCAGGGCATCGTCTGGGCGACGCTGATCGGCCTGCTGGGCGGTTTCTTACCGGCGCTGCGCGCCGCCCGGCAGCCGATCGCGGTGGCTCTGCGGGAGCTGTGAATCAAGGCGTGTCTTCAAAATGTCATTGCGAGGAGCCGCGCAGCGAAGCGACAAGCAATCCATCTGGATCGCCACGGCCCGCACTGCGGGCCTCGCGATGACAAGACATTTTGAAGACACTCCGTAGGCGCCGTGCCCGGCGCATCCGCCGGCCGGTGTGTGGAAACCCGGCGCCGGATCGTAATTGCCGCAACTTGCGGCCGTATGGCAGAGTACGCCATCAATATGAATACCTCCGAACAGAAAGCCGTGCTGACGATCGCCATGATGGCCGCGTTCGCCGATGGCGAGAACAGCGAGGTCGAGCGCAACGCCCTCCGTGGCATGGCGGAGAGTTTCGGTCCCGACGCCCGGATCAATCTCTGGGACGTTTACCAGGATGTGGTCGACCGCCGCCGGCCGCTGGGCGACGTCACCGCGCAACTCGTCACACCGGAGGCGCGCGCCATGGCCTACGACCTGGCGGCCGGCGTGTGCGAGGCGGACGGCACGGTCAATGAAAAGGAACGCGCGTTCCTCGATTCCCTCCGCGGTGCGCTGAACCTCGGCGCCGCAGCTTCCCCGCCCCCGGCAGCGGCAGCCCCGGCGGCCGGCGCGGGCGCCGTGCCTCCGCTGCTGGAGCCCGTGGACACGGGGGCCATCGACAAGATGGTCATCAATTATTCGATCCTCAACGGCGCGCTCGAGCTGCTGCCGCACGGCCTCACCACCATGGCCATCGTTCCGCTGCAGATGCGCATGGTCTATCGCATCGGCAAACGTTATGGCTACACGCTCGACCGCGGACACCTTCGCGACTTCCTAGCCACCGCCGGCGTGGGGTTCGCCTCTCAGGCTGTGGAGAGCATCGCCCGTGGGATCCTCGGTGGACTGGCGGGCGGGTTGCTCGGCGGCTTGGGCCGGACCGTTGTGGGTGCCGGTGCCAGCGGCGCATTCGGCTTCGCGGGCACCTACGCCATCGGCCAGCTCGCCAACCGCTACTATGCCGGCGGCCGCAAGATGGAGGCCGCCGTGCTGCGCGACACCTACGCCCGCCTGCTCACCGAGGGCCGGGGGCTGTTCAGCCAGCATGCCGGCGCCGTGCAGGCGCGCGCCAGCACGATCAATCCGACCGAAGTCATCAATCTCGTGCGCAATCCGCTGTGAGCGCTTCCGCCCGGCTCCCGACCGAATGCAATACCCGCAGCCTGACCTCATCTTGCTCTCGCCCAAAACATCTTCGGATAGCAACCAAACGCCATGATCGACTACCGCCAGCCGGATCTCACGCAGCATCCTCCGCGCAGCCCGCGCGTGCGCCTGGGCGGCTTCGCCCATCTGCCACGGTTGCTCGACAAGGCCCGGGCCTTCGCCGCGGGCCGGCACGGCCTCTACGTCTACGGGGCGATGATGGACCGGAATTTCTTCGCCTTCACCGGCATCGACGCGACGGCGTTCCTAGAGGCGGTCAAGGCCGGCAAGTCGGACGGCGAAATGCTCGCCTGGGTGACGGAACACCTCAACCCCCCGCGCACGCCGGCCGAGATCGGGCAATGGTCGTCCTGGCTGGAGACCCTGGGTCCCGGCGGCGCGCAGGGACACGCCTGGCTCGCGGAGCGCATCGCCGGCTACGGGCCGAACCGCGATGACGTGCGCACCTACTGCGAGCATCTCGATCTCGATGACTACGTTTCCTTCGGCGGCGCGGGCTGAGTCTGAGGGCTAAGGTCCAAAGTCGAATGTCGAAAGTCGAAGGCCGGAGGACAAAAACCCGAAGTCGAAGGGCGAAAGTCGCCGGGCTAAAGGTCGCAGTCGAAAGGCCAAAGTCGAAGGGCGAAGGCCAGCCGTCGCGCGCGCTGCCTTGATTGCGGCCATTGAATCGTCTATTCCGGATGCCCGAATCACGGGATCTCCCGATCCGGTTGGCTTGATCCGACCGGCCCCGGGACCCCGGATCATATGCTCACCTCATTGCTTGCGTCTTTCCGCCCGCTGGTCGCCTGCGTTAAAAAACCGCCGGCCCATGTCTGGGTGATTCTCGGCGTCAGCGTGGCCATCCCGCTTTACTTCACGTTTTCCACCGGCCTGGTGTGGGAGGACTTTCTCATCACCTACCGGTACAGCGAGAATCTCGCCCACGGCCGGGGTCTGGTTTACATGCCCGGTGAACACGTGCACGGGTTTACCTCCCCGCTCAATGTCCTGCTCCCGGCCCTGTTCGCGTGGCTGTCTGGCGCCAGGGACTTCGCTCTGCCGCTGTGGCTCTTCCGGCTCGTGTCGCTCGCCGGTCTCACGGTCGCGTTCGTTTCGGTCACGAGCGTCCTCACGCGCGAATACGCCGGAGCGCGCGCGGCCTTGCTCGCGTGCTGCCTGTTTCCCCTGATCGCCGTCCTGGAAATCAAGACGACCGCCTTCGCCATGAGCGGACAGGAGGCGGGTCTCGTCCTTGCCTTCCTCGCCCCGGCTTTTGCCCTGGTCTGGCTGGGCTGGGCGGAGCACGCCCTGCTCGGCGGCTTGCTGTGGGCCGGGTTGATGTACAGCCGCCCCGACGCCTGCGTCTATATCGCCCTGCTCGGCCTCACGGCCTTCTGTTTTGAAACCACCTCGCGCCGGCAACTCGTGGCCGCCCTGCTGAGGTCCGGCGTGATCTGCGCGGTGCTCTACCTGCCGTGGTTTCTGTTCACCTGGGCCTATTATGGTTCGCCGATACCGCACACGATTGTGGCGAAGTACGGCGTTCAGTCCTACGACTCCGACCGCGTCGCTTTCGGACTGTTTGCGCCTCTGGCGGCCGGCATCAAGAAGGCGCCGGCCGTGCTGTGCTGGGCTTTGGCGCCGATCTACGACATGCTGGATGACGGCCCGGGCACCTGGCCCCGGTGGACGCATGACTGCGAACTCGCGCTGGAACTTGTGGCGGTCCTGTACTGGCTGATCCCGACGCGCGACCGGTTCGGCCGGATGGCTTCGCTGTTCACCTTCCTGATCTTTACCTATCTGGTCTACGCCAACCTGGCCGCCCAGCACGCCCCGTGGTATTTCCCGCCGCTGGCCTTTATGAGTCTGCTGACGCTGGTGGCCATCATCGCCGCGCTGACCCGGCGCCTCACGAACGTCACGGCTGCTCATGGTTTCGCCTTGCTGGCGCTGACCGGCGTGGGCTGCCTGATGGGGTTCATCTTCTTCACGTCGCTGCGTCCGCTTCGCTTCAAGCAGGACGTCATCGAATGGGATCACCGGCGACTGATCGGCTTGTGGCTGAAGAACCACGTCGGACCGGGCGAGACGGTGTACCTCGAACCCCTGGGCTACATCGGCTATTTCAGCGAGCGCAAGATGCTGGACTGGCCCGGTCTCGTCTCGCCGGAGGTGGTGGCGGCGCGGAGGAAACTGCCCACCCAGTCGGGCTACACCTGGCGCGAGGTCGCCGAAGCGCTCAAGCCGTCCTGGATTGTCGCCCGGCCCGGCGAAGCCCAGTTGATGGAGCAGTCGGAGTTTCTTTCGAGGAACTACGAGCTGGTGAAGGTGTTTGAGGTGCAGGACAAGATACGGGCGGCGGGAGATATGCCGGGAATAAGAATGGTATTGGGGGAGGGCGTGTTTGGCGTCTTTCACCGACTCAAAGAGGCGAAGCCGTGATCTGTCCGGAAACCGGCATCTGCCAGCCGGGCGGAATATCATCCGTTTGCTGCAACCCGGTCGAGGCTTGCCTGTCCATCCTGCTGCCCGTATCCCTCGCGCCGTGCTCCGCGGAACCTCCGCTTTTCTCATCCTCCTGCTCGCCGCCGGCAGCGTCACCGCCCAGGTGACGCCGCTGACGCCCGTGGTAACAGCGGACGACACCACCTTTGACATCACGACCGGCGAAGCCGTGCTTCGGGGCCATCCACGCATCGCCTATGGGCCCACCCTGCTGCTGGCGGATGAACTCCGCTACAATCGGGCCGGGACGCTGGTCATCGCGAGCGGCCATTTCAGCATCACCTCCGGTGCGGAGCGGCTGCTCGCCACCGCCGGCACGTACAATCTCGCCACCGGTTTCTTCACCCTGACCGACGTGCGCGCCGGCGAGCCGCCCTTTTACGTCACGGCCGCCTCCGCCACCGGCACGCGCGCCCGGTTGACGCTCACCAACGCCGTCGTGACGTACAACGAGCCGGGGCCCTTCGCCCCCACTTTGTCCGCCGACCAGATCATCTACGAACCCGGCCGGCGAATCACGGGAGAGCACGGCCACCTCGGCCTCGGCGACTATTCGCTGTTCGCGCTGCCCAAGTTTGACCGGCCGTTCGACCAGCCGTTCATCTCGTATTTCACGATACGCGTCGGCTACCAGCACAACCTCGGCGCCTATGTCGACTTCGGCCTGCACGTGCCGGTGTGGCCGGGCATCAACCTCGGCGCCGATCTCGGCGAATATACCGCCCGCGGTGTCATGTTCGGCCCCTCGGGGAGCTATCAATTCAAGTCGGGCGGAGCGGAGACCACCGGCGATTTCCGCTCCGGATTCATCAACGATCACGGCGACAGGAAAACCGACCTGCTTGGCCGGCCCGTGCCGGAGGGGCGCGGATATTTCGAATGGCGCCACCAGCAGACCATCGACGACCGCCTCACCCTCACCGGCCAGTTCTCCTGGTGGCGGGACTCCGAGGTCGTGCGCGATTTTCGCTCCAGCTGGTTCTACCCCGTGCAGCAGCCCGATTCGTTTCTCGAAGGGGTCTATGCCGGCAACAATTATTACCTCGATCTCTTCATGCGGCTGGCGCCGAACAATTTTGAGATCGTGCAACAGCGCCTGCCGGAGATCCGCTTCGACCTGCTGCCGGTGCCGATCGGCGGCGGATTCCATGAGCGCTTCAACTCGAGCCTCGCCGTGCTCCAGGAGGACCCGCTGCTCACCGGCTCCACCCTGCGCAGCGACCGCTTCGACACCTTTTACGCCGTTGACCGCCCGATCACGCCCACCGACTGGCTGACCATCACGCCGGTCGCCGGCGGACGGTTGACCTATTACGCGAAGGCCACCGGCGGCCGCGACACCTATACCCGGTGGCTGGGCGAAGTGGGCGCCGATGCGGAACTGCACGCCAGCGGCGTCTTCGACTACCGCAACGAACTCTGGAAGGTCGACGGCCTGCGCCACCTGCTGACGCCCAAACTTTCCTACCGCTACATGCCCGAGGCGGACCGCGGCCAGTCCTTCATCCCGCTGATCGACCGGGAGGTGTTTTCCACCAACCTCGAGCCCCTGGATCTCGGTTCCATCCGCAACCTCGATCAGCTGCACGGGACCAACACCCTGCGGTTCGGCCTCGACAACGTGTTGCAGACCCGGGATGCGAACTACGGCTCCCGTGACCTGCTGACCTTCAATCTGGCCGCCGATTTGAACTTCTCGACGCAACCGGCCCGGCGGCGATGGTCCGATGTCTACACCGGGCTGTCGCTCACCCCCGCGCCATGGCTGCGATTTGAGTTTTTCCAGCGACTCTCCCCGCAGCACCTCAACCTGAAGGAGTTCAACACCGGACTCGAGCTCCTTGACCGGGACTGGTGGACGCTGCGGCTGTCGAGCAATTACCTCCAGGACCAGATCGACCAGTACTTTCTGGAGTACGAACGGCGCCTGAATGAAGTGTGGAAAGGATTCGTCCGCCTGCGTTATGACGCGCACGCCGCCCGCTGGAACGAATTCTCGTTCGGCCTGAGGCAGAACCTCCGCAACACCTGGAATGTCCACTACGAAGTCTCGTGGTACCAAGGCCAGCGGCGCGAAGGTTCGTTCGGCCTCAGCGTCGCGGTCGATCTGATCCGGTTTTGACCCCGGGCAGGCGCCGCCGCGGCGCCAACCGCCATCTGCTGATGTCCCTCTCCATCGCCCGCAACCAGCAGCAAACCGTTCTCCGCCTGTGGCGGAGTCTGCAACCGCATCTGCGGTCCGACCGCAACCTGCCGGCGCGCATCCAGGAAGCGCTGCGCCGCCGCGAGTTCGGCGCGCGCGACCGGCGGCTGTACCGTGAATTGCTCTACACCGCCGTCCGCTATCTGCCGTGGATCGAGGAACTCACCGCCCGTTCCGAAGAGGAAGCGGTGCGCGCGGTCGCCTGGCTGGCGACCGACACGCCGGCGACCAGCGGGTTTCGCGCGGCGCTCGTCCCCGGCTGGCCACCGCCGCCGCCGGCCATCTCCGCCCGCGCCCGCCACCTCGGCGTCAGCGGCGCATTGCTGCCGGAATGGTTTCGCCACCACTGCCCCGCCGCGTTCATTTCGCCCGAGCTCGAGAGCCTGCACACGCGGGCGCCCTTGTGGATCCGGCTGCAAACCGACGCCCCGGACTCGGTTTTGGCCGAATTCACCGCCCGGCGCTGGCGGTGGCGTCAATCGGAAGTGCTCCCCGAAGCCTGCGAGATTCTGGAGGAGGCCGACCTGACCGCCACCACGGCCTATCGCGAGGGCCGGTTCGAGATTCAAGATCTGGGGTCACAGTTCGTCCTCGCCAGCGCGCCCATCGCCCGCGGCGAACACTGGCTCGATGCCTGCGCCGGTGCCGGAGGGAAAGCCCTCCAGCTCGCCCGCCTCCTCGGCCCGGCGGGGCGCGTAGATGCTTTCGACCCGCGGGCGGACGCCCTCGAGGAACTCCGCCAGCGGGCGCGCCGCGGCGGCTATGCCAACATCCATCCCCTGACGCAGGCTCCCTCCACGCCGGATTATGACGGGGTGCTCGTGGATGCACCGTGCAGCGGCAGCGGCACCTGGCGGCGCGCCCCGCATCTGAAATGGTGCACCTCGCCCGCCGACATCGCGGCCCATGCCCGCCGTCAGCAGGAGCTGCTTGACCGCTTCAGCCGCCTGGTCCGCCCTGGCGGACTGCTGGTCTACGCCACCTGCTCGCTCAGCCGCCAGGAGAACCAGGAGGTCGTCGCCGCGTTTCTGGCCGCGCACGCCGGTTTCACCACCGCCCCCTTTCTCCGCACCTTCGATTGCCCCGTCGCGGACCCGGGCCTCGCGATCCTTCCCGCCCGGCACAACACCGACGGTTTTTTCGCCGTCCCGCTGCGCCGCGCGCACTGATTTTTCCGTTGCGCGCCGGCACCTTCTGCCGCATCCCCTCCCCCGTGGTTCCCGAAACCGACCATCACATCAAGCTCCAGGTCTTTGAAGGCCCGCTCGACCTGCTGCTCTTCCTTATCCGGAAGAACGAACTCGACATCTATGACATCCCCATCGAGCAGGTCACCCGGCAGTATCTCGACGCGCTTTTCTCCATGCAGCAGCTGGATCTCGAGCTGGCCGGCGACTTCTTCGTGATGGCGGCCACGTTGATGGAAATCAAAAGCCGCATGCTCCTGCCCAAGGACCTGCAGGCCGTGGATCCCAACGCCACGGACGAGGAGGAGATGGATCCGCGCTGGGAGCTCGTGCACCAGCTCATCCAGTACCGGAAATTCAAGGAGGCCGCCACCCGACTCGGCGCGCTGGCCGTCGAGCAGCAGGACATGATCGCCCGCTACGTCTCGGCCCTTTCCGCCCGCAGTGACCGGCCCCTCAAGAACACCGACCGCATCGAGCTCTGGAATGTCTTCAACGTCGTGTTGCGCCGGCTGGCCGAAAAAGTCATCGTCGGGGAAATTCATGACGAACAGGTGACCGTCGCCGACCAGATGGAGATGCTCCTCGCCCGCCTCCAGACCCAGCC
>CAJAKX010000269.1 GCA_903940425.1 uncultured Opitutia bacterium
CCGCGACCTGCGTCGATGAATCCAGATAGTTGACCGCGGAGCTGCCGCGCATGATGGTAGACACCGATGCTGAGTCTGGCCAAAACCACCGGCTATGCGGTTGAAGCGATGTCGCATCTGGACCCACCCGGCGGCCGGCCGGCCAGCCTCCGCGACATCGCCCGGCAGGCGCGGGTACCCTACGCCTATCTCGCCAAACGCATGCCCGGGTTGGTGGCGGCCGGACTGGTGCGGAGCGTGCGGGGCATGCGGGGCGGCATCCTGCTGGCCCGCCCGCCGGAGGAAATCACGCTGCTGCAGATCAGCGAGGCGGTGGAGGCGCGCCAGTGGCTCGGGCGCTGCCTGCTGGGGCTGGTCACCTGCAGCGATGAACGCGCCTGCCCCGTGCACAACTTCTGGAAGGACGCCCGCCAGCAGATCGAATCCACCCTGCGCTTCACGACACTCGCGGATGTGATCGCCCACGAACGCCGAATGGCGCGCCGCCGCGCGGCGCGATGATCTTCCTCCGGTTCACCCCCGCGATTCCCGGAACCATCCGGCACGGACGGACGGGATTCGGCGATCAATGCGGATGCCGATGACGCAGAACGTGCGGACGTTCCAGGCCGTGCGACAGCATCAGGGCCTCGTCATTTAGAACCTCCACGGTCGGTCCTTGCGCGACCACGGCTCCATGATCGAGGACGATCACCCGCGGGCAGATCTCCACGACCAGATCGAGGTCGTGCGTGGCAATGATCTGCGCGACCGGCAGTGAACCGAGGAGCGCCTTGAGCTCGCGCCGTCCGCGAGGATCGAGGTCGCTGGTCGGTTCATCGAGCGCCAGCAGGCGGGCCTCGCATGCCAGCAGACCGGCCAGACACACGCGCCGCTTTTCGCCCCGGCTCAGATGGTGCGGCAGGCGCTCTTCAAAATCTGCAAGACCGACCTGCCTCAACGCCCGGGCGACACGGCCCGATAGCTCCGGCCCGCGCACGCCCAATTGTTGCGGACCGAAAGCGACGTCCTCCCACACGGTGGGGCAAAACAACTGGTCGTCCGGATCCTGGAAAAGCAGGCCGACTTGGGCGCGAACGGCCGCCAGATGCGGCTCCATCACCGGAGTGCCCCACACGCGGACGGCGGGTTCCGGCGGTGGATGCTCCGGCAGCAGGCCGTCCAGGTGCAGCAGCAACGTGGACTTGCCCGCGCCGTTGGGGCCGATCAGGCCGACCCGTTCGCCCTCGGCGACGGAGAACGAGACATCACGCAAGGCTTCGGTGCCATCCGGATACCGGTAACCGAGGTGGCGGATTTCAAGGGCGTTCATAATTTCCATCCCCGCGCACACATGGCCGCATAGACGCGCTCGGCGCGCTCCGAGGTCCGGACAAACAGCTGCGCCGCGACGGTCGCCGTCAGGTGCCATCCGAACACCCGTCCGGTCGTGAACGTGCGGCTGCGGCGCGCCCGGCGCAGGCGCGCCGTTTCATCAACCAGCACAAACAGGTAGCGATGCATGAGGGCGAGCGTGACGACGAGCAGCGCGGGCACCCGCAGCCGCCGGAACACCTGCAGCAGATCGGTGAAGCGGGTCGTCGAATTCAGCAGGATGATGCAGGACAGGCAAAGCGTGCTCTTGGCGAGCATGGCCAGAAACACCTGCAGGCCGTGGTCCTGCAGCAGCGCCAGCAGCGCGACGCCGACGGCAAACGGCTCCGCGAGCAGCAGGCGCCGGCCAAGATGCCGCAGCGGAACCGAGGACAGCAAAGCCACCAGCAGCAGACCGGCCCCCATGCCGGCATAGGCGGGCCACGCCGTGCGGGGCAGGAGCACGCTGACCAGCACGCACGCAGCCGCGCCCAGCAGTTTGACCGGGGCGGGCAGACGGTGAATCAAACTGGCCCCGTGCCGGTAGGGATTGAGCAGCTCGTCATGCACAAGGGGACGCACCTCCGGCGCCGCGGCCATGGGCGGCGTCAACCCGAGGGGTGAGCGCGCGGGCCAGGACATAGGCCAGGACAAAAGCGACCAAGATGCCAACGCCGCCCGCCACGATCGTCGAGGACACCGCGGACTGAAAACCGGGAATCGTGTAATTGGAAAGCGGGGCGGCCATGATTGGCGTCGCCGTGGCCTTGTGCTCGAAGCCGAGCGCCGCGGCGACTTTTTCCAACCCATCCGGCCAGCCGGAGGCGAAAGGAGCGACGAAAACCACCAACCCCAGCGACACGAGCAGGCCATAAGCCGTCAACTCGGTGTAGCGCGATGAGGCGGAGGTCGGCGGATGCGAGGCCAGCAATTCGGGACGCGCCCTGGCCACCGCCGCGACGACCAGCGTGGTGATCACGGCTTCGCCGATGGCGATCAGCATGTGAATGCCGGCCATGGCGGGAAACGCCACCTTCCACGCCACCGTGCCGGCAAGCGCGAGCTGCCCCGCGCAGACGATGGCGGCAACGACGGTGGAGCACCACGCCGCGAACGCCGTCGCCAGCAACCGGGAGCGCAGGCTGTCGCCTGCCGCCCGCCGCACGAGCGCATAAATCGCATAGCCGACGCCGGGAGCCACGATCGCCATGTTGAAGACATTGGCGCCCAGCGCCGTCACGCCGCCGTCTGCGAACATAAAGCATTGCACGACCAAGACCGCCGTCATGGCCAGCACGGCGGCGCTGGGACCGAGCAGGACGGCGACGAGGACGGCGCCGATCAGATGCCCCGAGGTTCCCCCTGCAACCGGGAAGTTGAGCATCTGCGCGGCAAAAACGAACGCCGCGGCGAGGCCGATCAGAGGCACCCGGCGCGCAGAGGCCGCGCGGCGGACCGAGCGGAGGGCAATCCCTATTCCCACTGCCGCCATTCCAGCGCTGATGACCGCCGTCTTCGCATCGAGGAATCCGTCCGGAATGTGCATGTCGCGAGTTTCTCCGGCTAGTCTTGCCCCTGAAAGCAGAAAAACCAAGTCAACGCGGCGAATTTCAGGCCGATCAAATGCGAACGACGACTCTCCCGCCGTCCATCATGGGGCGGACCGAATCGCGCCGAGGCCGCCGGGTTTTGACGCGAACTGAAGGGGGACGGGTTTGGCTTGGCGGCCACGGGGCTCAGGTGTTGTCTGCTCGACCGAACGACATGAAGAGGGGAAATCACGGTGACGATTCTGCAGGAGGAAAGACGGCGTTCTTCGACCGGCTCGTGCAGGCAGGGGAAACGCTGCGTTTCAAGCCGGGCGACGAACCGAAACTCGCCCGGTTGCGCGCGCGGCTCGGCGATCTGCGCGGGCTGCGCGTGCTCGAACCCGGCTGCGGCGCGGGTCCGCTGACGGAATGGCTTTCGCGCTGGGTCGAACCCGGCGGCCGGGTGGAGGCGTTCGATCCGAGCGGGGAGATACTGGCCCGGTGCCGGCAGGCGGTGGCGAAACGGAAGAATGTGCACCTGACACAGGTGCGCTGCGAGGAGGCGGTGTTCCCCGACGAAGCCTTTGACCGCGTGGTGTGTTTTCGCGTGTTTCCCCATTTCGGGGACATCGACGCCGTGCTCGCACGCTTCGCCCGCTGGCTCCGGCCGGACGGACGGTTGCACCTCGTGCACTGGGAGGGACGCGCGGCGCTGGCGGCCATTCATGGCCCCCACGACGCCGTGGCGGCGGACGTGCTGCCGCCGCCGGCGGAGCTGACCGCCGCGCTCACCCGGCATGGCTTCGCGATTGCCGGCTGCATCGACGACGACCAGGAGATCTACGTCGAGGCCGTGCACGGCTGAAAATTTCCATCAGCCGACGAGGGTTCGCACGCGCCGGCTGACTTCAGGCAGGGCCGCGGCCACCGACGCGGAGAGCTCGAGTGTCATGGGTTTCAATTCGGCGATGGAAACGGTGATGACGTCGATTTCCGGCAGGGGGCCGAGCAGCGCCGCGGCGGTGATCAGATCGCGCAGCCCGATGTCGTGCGCGCCGAGCGCCGGGGGAAAGTCGGCGGCGACCCGCGCGCGGAACTGCGCAACCGTGCCCGGCGGCGCACCGTCGCGGGTGGCGTCGATGAGAATGATGCGCGCATGGCTGCACAGCAGATCGAGGAGGTGAAAGCCCCCCGTGCCGCCATCCACCAGGCGAACGTGGGGCGGCCACGTTTCCCTTTCCAGGGCGCGGAAGGCGTGCACCCCCACCCCCTCGTCACCCACGAGCAGGTTGCCAACGCAAAGCACGAGCACCTCGGCCGGCGCCGGCGCGACCGGAGCCGCCTGCCCGCCGGGATGGAGAGAAACGACCATGCGGGTCAATGGGGCGGAAGCTTCTCGGCCGGCCGGGGCGGCTTGGGCGAAAGCGGGAACCAGGACCGGACGTGGCCGTTCAGCGTGGCGGGATGCACGAACTTCCATCCCCCGACCATCGACGACATCACCCCGTGCCCCTCGACATAATCGTGGTAGCACACGAGGTAGACGTGGACGATCGTGAACACGATGAAGAACCACATGGCCATGTAGTGCCACTGGCGCAGGCTGTAGTCGCCGCCGAAGAGCGGCACCGCCCACCTGAAGAGCTGGGGAAACCACGCCTTGCTCATCGACGCGTACATCGCGAAGCCGCTGACGACCTGGAACAGGAAGACCAGGAACATCGCGAAGTAGGTGAAGTACGCGAGGGCGTTGTGGCCGACGGCATCGATGGGTTTGTTTGTCGCCTGGAGGACGTCGACCCGGAGCACGGCGCGCACCTGCCGGAACTGCGAGCGCCGCAGCGGCAGGAAATTGCGCCAGTCCGAAAACTGGTTGCCGACGAAGCCCCAGTAGATGCGGAACGCGAAGTTGAAGAAGAACACGTACGCCGTGGCGAAGTGGATGAAGCGGTTGACGCCAAACCAGTAGCTGAACGACGCCTCGCTCGCGCTCGTGATCGCCGGCGGATGGGCGATGATCAGGCCGGTGACGATGAGCACAAAAACACAGAGGGCGTTCAGCCAGTGGTAGAGTCGCACCGGCAATTCCCAGACATAGACGCGCTTGAACACGGGCGCCGCTGCCGCCGGAGAGAGGGCGGCCG
>CAJAKX010000270.1 GCA_903940425.1 uncultured Opitutia bacterium
AAGCGGGCTGGAATCATTTTGTCATCCGCTTCAAAAAGATGCGCGCCGGTTTTGGGGGGAAATTCGGCACTTGGCTGGGCAAGCTGCACTACTACTTCCTGATGCCCACCGTGGAAAGGGACGGGCAGGAAGGCTGGATTTTCACCGGCCCGATGTCATCCGAACTCGCCACCCTGCCCGGGGCCGGCATGACCGAAAAAGACACCGGCCTCAAATGGTATCCCGAGACCTCATGGGAAAAGGCCCGCTTGAAGATGGGGCAGCTGCAGCGCATCTACGGCCTGGTGCCCGACGCCGTGGCCGTTGGCTGGACCAAGGCCCTGTTCCTGCATCCCGGCATCGGTGAGTATACCTTGAAAGGCCGCCATTTCGGACCGATCACCGTGCAGATCGGCAGCAAGGAAGTCTATCAGGCCGGCGCTTCGGGGCGGCTGGCCGCCACGATCAAGGTTCCGTTCGGCCAGCACGACGTCATGGTGAAATCCAACTGCCAGGACACCGATTGGGGGTTCGAGCTTTCCATCCAGAACGGCAGTGAAGCCGTCCGTTTCAGCAGCCCCTGCAACATCGTGGGCACCTCCCAGGTCTGGATCTACCTCGGCCCCTTCGCGGCCTCCGCCAAACCGGACCTCGCCAGACTCCGGGACCTGAACAAGGTGACCACGGGCCTAGGCGGAGACACCTACTGGCGGCTCGATCTGCCGGACGCTTGGGTCAGGTTATACAACGAGAATCCTCTTTACGGCCGCTGGAACTATCCGCTGGGGGTCACCCTTTACGGCTTGCTGCATAGTGCGAAGGCGATCGGCTCCACGGAAATCCAGCAGTACATTGTCGACCACATCCAGTATTGCTGCGACACCTTCCGCTACGCCCTCTGGGACCGGGAGCAATATGGCGGGGCCACGGCGGTGCACCACCTGCTGTCGAGCATCGACAGCCTGGACGATTGCGGTTCATTCGGTTCGGTGCTGCTGGAGGTCGCGCATTATTTTCCGATTCGGGGCTTCAAGAACATCGCCGACTTCGTCGCCGATTACATCTCGAACAAACAGATCCGGCTGCCGGATGGGACGTTTTTCCGGAAGAACCTCATGCACGTCTTTCACGAAAACACCATGTGGGTCGACGACCTGTACATGAGCATACCTTTCCTCTGCCGGTATTACCGGCTGACCGGCGACCGGCAGTACATCGACGATGCCGCCCGGCAGTTCCTCGGGTTCAAAAAATATCTTTTCATCCCCGAGTTGAAGGTCATGTCCCATGTCTATGACTTCAAGCGGCAGATGGCCACGGGCATACCCTGGGGCCGCGGCAACGGCTGGGCGATCTTCTCATTATCCGAGCTTCTCGCCGTACTGCCGGAAAAACACGAGCAACGGCCGGCGCTGCTGGCCGCATTCCGCGAATTGTGCGAGGGCTACCTCGCCCTGCAGGACGAGAGCGGCATGTGGCATCAGGTGTTGAACGTCCCCGACTCCTATCCGGAAACCTCCTGCACCTCCATGTTCATTTACAGCTTTGCCCGCGGCATCCAGCATGGCTGGCTCGAGCAGCCCGACGCTTACATCAAGTCGGTCTTCAAGGCCTGGGCGTCGCTCAACCGGATTTCCATCGACAAGAACGGCAACGTGTACGGCGTGTGCCGCGGTTCCGAGTTCTCCTTCACCCCGGAATATTACATGAAGGAGCTGCCGTGGAATCTGAACGATACCCATGGCATCGGGATCGTGCTGCTCGCCGGCGTGGAGATGCTCAAGCTGATGAAGCACTTGAAAAAATGATCTTTCGCGCTTGTCGCGATTTCGGATCCCCGCCCCTCCCGGGCGGGGATTTTTGTTTGCCGTCCCCGACCATGCCGCGCTGGCAGGTGGCGCCTCTCAGGCCGAAAAGAAACTTCGCAGGAAACGCACGCCATCCTCCACCGTCTCAGGATGGGTGTCCTCCATGAGGATGTTGATGTAGGGCTTCCGGGCCTTGATGAGATCCATCAGCAATCCGTAATTGAGCATCCCCTGGCCTGAGAGCACCGACCGGAGGCTCCCGCCTTCCACGACAAAATCCTTGGCATGCACGATCGCGATCCTGTCGCCGAATAGCTCGAACGACTCCGTGATGATGGCATCCTGCCGCCGGTAGTTCTCCACCGACAGGAGATTCACCGGATCAAAGATGATCTGCAGGTTGTTCGATCCAATACCGTCAATGAGCCGCCGGATGCGCGGGGGATCGGAGATCACATAACGCTCGACCCCTTCGATCCCCACAAACACGCCAAACCTTTCGGCCTCCGCCACCATCTCCCGCACGCTGCCCAGCACGGTCTGGAACGCCTCCTCGCCGCGGTTGCCCGGATGAAAGGAAAAATCCGGGTTGACCGAGCCGGTCTCCGTCCCCACCACGCTGCAGCCGAAATCCCGCGCATGGCGAAGGTATTCCTTGAACCGGGCGAGCTGCCGCTGCCGTTGCCCCGCGTCGGGGTCGGCGAGATTGATGTAGCAGCCCAGCACGGCGATTTGCAGGTGCTGCCGCTGGAACGCTTCCTTCACGTGGCAGGCAAAACCCGGGCTGAGCCGGCCGAGATCCGTGTCGAAACCGGCGATCGCCTTGGGTGGCGCCAGTTGGACGCAGGAAAAACCCTTGCCGGCGATCCGCCCCGCGAGTTCCTCAACGGGCAGTTTGCCAAAATCGTGCGCTCTGACGCCCAATCGCATGAATCGATTCCTCGTTGGCTTGATCGCGGGTTCAGATCCGCATCACGGCCGGAATCGGCGGAGCGGCTGCTGCACCAGCGGCGGGTGCTTTATCGGCCCGGCCGTTCGGCGGTTCATGATGGCTCCCGCTGCGGCCATGGCGCCGCCGATCCCGGCGGACTCTGACCGTGGCTGATGGCGTCGAGCCGCGCGAATCGCGCGTACACGTCCCGCGCGGTGAGCAGGCGCAGGTCGCCCACGGGTGCCTGCACGACATGATTGGTCGGACTGTTCAGCGGATAGGGTCCAAACAGCCGCGGATCGGTGGGGCCGAAGAGACCAAGGGTTTTCACCTTCAGGGCCGCGGCGAGATGCAGCGGACCGCTGTCGTTGCAGATCACCCACTCGGCGCGCCGGATGAGCGCGGCCAGCGAGACGAGACTGGTGTTGCCCGTGAGATTGAGGAACTGCCCCTCGGGGGCGTTGTCGCGGTAGGAGACCAGATTGTTGCCCGCCCAGATGACCTTGCGGCCGGTGCCGTCGCGGAGCAGCAGGTCGGTCAGCTGGCGGAAGCCGTTCCAGCGTTTTTCCGCGCGGCGGCTGTCGGGAAAAATCAGGATGGGCTTCTGCCCGCGGCGCCCTTCGATGAAGCCGAGGTTGAGATCCGCGGCTTCGCGGAAGCGCAGCTCCCCGCGCAATTCCGGCTTCGCGTCCAGCACGGGGCAGAACCGCAGCAGGATGTCGAGGGCGTGGCTCTGGGCGCCGCCGGGTGGCAGCAGGATTTTTTGCTGGTAGAAGAACGTGGCGCCCTCCCGCGCATCACTCCGGCCCACCTTTTTCGCGGCCCGGGCCTGCCAGGTCATCAGGCCCGTGCGCAGCAGGCCCTGCATGTCGAACACGTAGTCGAAATGCGTCTGCCGCACCTCGCGCATCAGTTTGAGGAAGCCGCGCACGCCCTCGCTGCGCTGGAACACGTAGGTGCGGTCCACCACCTCGCAGGTCCGCACCAGCGCCTCGAAAATGTCGCGCACAATCCACGAGATGCGAAGCTCGGGGCGCTGGGCCTTGAGCGAAGCCGCCACCTGCAGGCCGTGCACGATGTCGCCGAGCGACGAGGGTTTGATGATCAGGAGGGTGGTCATGGGCGGGGCGCCGAAAAGGCTTTTAACCGCGCGACGCATACGTTTCATGGGGTTTGCCAGCGAAGGCAAATGTTAATCCGCGTTATCTGCACGCCCCTCCCGCGCCGCCGTGCCGTGGCGCCCTCCCCCGGTGCTTGAGATCATCATCAAGACCGCGGGCGGGGTGCTGGCGCACCTGCCGGAAGCGCTGCTGCGAGGCCTGGCGGCGGGACTGGGTGATCTGCTGTATTTCTGCCTCCCGCGCCGCCGGCAGCTGGTGCTCTCCAATCTTCATCACGCCTTTGAGGACCGGCCGGCGCACTGGCACCGGGCCATCGGCCGCGAAAGCTGCCGGCGGCTGATCGAAACCGCGTTGCTGTCGCTCGCCATGCCGTTTCTTCCGGAGCGCCGGTTGCGCGGCATGCTGCGCGCCTCGCCCCCGGTGGCGGCGGCGCTGGCGGCGCAGCACCCCGTCATTTTTGCCACCGCCCACCTCTGCTACTGGGAAAGCCAGACTGCGCTGCCGCTCCTCGTGCCGGCGCCCTTTCCCGAGCTTGGCGTGGTCTACCGGCCGCTCGACAACCCGGCGGCCGATGCCTGGGTCAAACGCTCGCGGGCGCGTTTCGGCATGCGGCTGCTTTCGCGCAAGGAGGGTTTTCAGGAAGCGATGAAGATCCTCCGGCGCAACGGCTGCGTCAGTCTCCTCTTCGACCAGAACGCCGGGTTCCAGGGCGCGCTCTCCACCCTGTTCGGCCGCGTGTGCTCCACCAGCGAGCTCACCGGCCTGCTGGCGGGAAAATTCCACGCCGAAGTTTACATGGTGTATCCGCGCCGCCTCGCCTTCTGGCGGGCCGAGCTGGGCGTGGAGCGACTCAGCCACGACGGCACCGCGGCCGGCGTGACACTGGCGCTCAACCGCTGGCTGGAGTCCCACCTCCGCGCGAACGACGACCACTGCGCCTCCTGGCTCTGGGTGCACGATCGCTGGCGCAACCAGGATATCCCCGCGCGGCGCCTTCGCCTCGAAGCCAGGCGCAACCTGCTGGACGCCGATCTTCGTCTGCGCGGACTCGCCGCCCTTCCCCGCAAGACGCGTTTGTGGATCCGCATGCCCAACTGGCTGGGGGACGTGGTCATGGCGCTGCCGTTGCTCCGCGCCATCCGCGCCTCGCGTCCCGACGCCCGGATCACCCTGCTCGCCAGGGCGCAATTCCGCCCGTTGCTGGAGCAACTGGGCATCGCCGATCAGGTGCGAGGTTTGCCGCCACCCGGACCGGGCTATTGGCTCCATTTCCACGGGCTGCGCCACGAATACCCCGATTGCTGCCTGCTGCTCACGAATTCCCTACGCGGCGATCTGGAAGCCTGGCTCACCCGCTGCCCCCAGCGGTTCGGCCTCGTGCGGCCCGGCCGCCCTCGTCCGCTGCTTACTCATGTCTGGCGCGTCCCCGCCCCTTTCGACGAACAGAGTCCTCATCAAGTCAAGCTCTGGGAGGAATTCCTCCGTCACTTCGGCCTGAATGCCGCCCCGGACTTCACTCCGCTCGCCCCTGACCTATCCGGTATCCGGTATCCGAAATCCGAAATCGCCATTATTGGCCTGATCTGCGGTTCCGAAAATTATCCGGAAAAGCGCTGGCCCGTCGCCCACTGGCGGACGCTCATCACGCGGATCATGGCGGCGCATCCCAAGGTTCGCTTCCAGCTTTTGGGCACGGCCAATGACCGGGCTGTCACCAACGCCGTCGCCCTCGATCTCGGCGCCGCCGTTGAAAATCTCGCCGGCCGCACCGATCTGACCGCCTTTGCGGCACGTCTGTCTGAATGCCGGCTGCTCATCAGCAACGACACGGGCGGCATGCACCTCGCCAATGCATTGGGGGTGCCCGTGCTGGCGCTGTTCGGCCCCACCAATCCGCTGCGGACCGCGCCGGTCTTTCAGGCGCCCGTCCGCGTGCTGCAGCCGGCCGGCTGCCCGCCCGCCGGCGGCGGCAACCTCGCCGATCTTTCACCGGACGCCGTGCTCACCGCCGTTGACGAGATGCTCGGCTCGCACAACTAATGCAGCCTCGCCAGTAACTCTCGTCGCAGCCTCTTCCCGCTTTCCGGTATCCGGTTTCAAAAATCCGCTTTCGCCCGTGCCGCTCCTCGCAGTCAACGATCTCCGCACTTATTTTCATACCCGCAACGGAGTCCATCGTGCCGTCGACGGCGTCAGCTTTGCCCTGGAGAAGGGCGAAACCGTGGGCATCGTCGGTGAATCCGGCTCGGGCAAATCCGTCACCTGCTATTCGATCATGGGCCTCGTGCCGCAGCCACCCGGCCGGATTGAGAGCGGGACCGCGATGTTTGACGGCATCGATCTGCTGCGCTGTCCGCCGAGCGTGGCGCGCTCCATCCGCGGCCGGCGCCTGGCGATGATCTTCCAGGACCCGATGACGTCGCTCAACCCCTACCTACGCATTTCCGAACAGCTCATCGAGCCCCTCGTCATCCATGAGAAAATCTCGAAGGCCGCGGCGCTGCGGCGCGGCCAGGAGATGCTGGAGGCCGTCGGCATCAACGACGCCGCGAAACGCCTCCATCACTATCCGCACGAATTCTCCGGCGGCATGCGCCAGCGCGTGATGATTGCCACGGCCCTCATCACGCGGCCGGAGCTGCTGATCGCCGACGAGCCCACCACGGCGCTCGACGTGACCGTGCAGGCGCAGATTCTTGAGCTCATCCGGCGCCTGCAGCATGAATTCGGCATGGCGGTCATCTTCATCACGCACGACCTTGGCGTCGTCTCCGGTCTCTGCGACCGCGTGCTGGTGATGTATGCCGGCCGCATCGTGGAGTCGGGCGGCGTGCGCACGATCTTCTACCAACCGCGCCATCCCTACACCCGGGCGCTGCAGCGATCGATCCCGTCCACCCAGCCGAAAGGCGCTGAGCTGTTCACCATCCCGGGCCTCCCGCCCGATCTTTCGAGGCTGCCTGCCGGCTGCGCCTTCGCGCCGCGCTGCGAGTCGGCCACGGACTTGTGCCGCCGCCAGGATCCGGCGTTGCAGGAACTCGCTCCCGGCCACGCCACGGCCTGCCTGCGCGTGCAGGCCGGGGAGATTTGAATTTAACCACGGATGTCACGGATGAGCACGGATAGAATGATCCATCCGGAATTAAGCGAGGCCATCATCGGCGCTGCGATGAAGGTATTGAACACCTTGAAGCCCGGTCTGGATGAAAAGGCGTACGAGAACGCCTTGGTCATCAAACTCTGCAAAAGGGGCCGCGAGGTGAACCAGCAGAAACGTTTTGATGTGCTCTACGACGGCTGCGTCGTGGACACACTCGTGCCAGATCTGATTGTCGACGAGCAGGTCATCGTGGACCCAAAAGTGGCAGAGGATTTCACTCCGACGCATATCACCCAGATGATAGGCTACCTTGCCATCACCAACCTGCGTCTCGCCATTCTCCTTAACTTCAAGCATGCGGACCTGCGCTGGAAGCGCATAGTCAGATGACCTATCTGTGAAAATCCGTGCAATCCGTGGTTAACTCCGTGCACTCATGTCTGAGCCGATCCTCGAGCTGAAGAACGTCAAAACCCACTTCCCGGTCCACCGCGGTCTCGTCTTCAAGCGGCAGGTCGGGACGGTGAAGGCGGTCGATGGCGTCAGCCTTGCCGTGCAGCGGGGCGAGGTGCTCGGGCTCGTCGGCGAGTCGGGCTGCGGCAAGTCGACCCTGGCGCGTACCATTCTCCAGCTCGTGCCGGCCACCGAGGGCACGATCGTGCTGGCCGGCCGGAATCTCACCGCCGCCAGTGCCGCGGAGGTGAAAGCTTCCCGCCGTGCGTTGCAGATGGTCTTTCAGGATCCCTATGCCTCGCTCAATCCGCGCATGACGGTCTTCGCCGCGCTCGCCGAACCCATGCTTGTGCACAAAATCTGCGCCCGCTCCGAGGTCGCCGGACGCGTGGCGGAACTCATGAAGACGGTCGGTCTGGCGCCGCGCTTCATGAAAAAGTACCCGCACGAGTTTTCCGGCGGCCAGCGGCAGCGCATCGCCGTGGCCCGCGCCCTCGCCCTGCAGCCCAAGGTTGTCATCGCCGACGAACCGGTGTCGGCGCTCGATGTCTCCGTCCAGGCCCAGATCCTGAACCTGCTGGCGCAGCTCGTGCGCGAGATGGATCTCAGCCTGATCTTCATTGCGCACGACCTCTCGGTGGTGAAGCACATCTCCGACCGGATTGCCGTCATGTATCTGGGAAAAATCGTCGAGCTCGGCCGCGCCGCGGACGTGATCGAGCGGCCGCGCCACCCGTACACCCGGGCGCTCGTCAGCGCGATCCCGACGCCGGACCCCGATGCCGAACGGACCCGCCAGCGCATCGTGCTGGCTGGTGATCCACCCTCGCCGCTCAACCCGCCCGCCGGCTGCGCCTTTCATCCGCGCTGCCTGTACGCCGAGGAAAAATGCCAGGCCGCCGTTCCGCCGCTCGAGCGCATGGCTGACGGCCGCGAAGTCGCCTGCATCCGCGTGGAAGAACTTCCCTCCGGGCCCGGACCGTAGTCCGCGCATAAGTTGCCTGGAAGCTTCGCATGAGCTGCAGGAGAACCGCACCCCTTTGCACAGGGAAAGCGCGGCGCGCGACGACTGTCCATTCCTGGTTCGCGCGGCGCCTGCTGGTCGCCGCTTCTGCGTTGCTTTACTGTCAGCCATCCTAAACGTTGAAATCTGCAACCATGACGTCACCGCCGGCGTCTTTAATGATTGTACCCCCCAACTATGAATCCGACTCCCCGACTTCTCACCATCTGTTGTGTCTTTTCCCTGGCAACGCTCTGCCTCGCGCCCTTCGCTGCGGCTTCCGGCATCGGCAGCCGTCTCCCGTCCGAAAAGAAGATCGTGCCGGACCCGGTCACGGGAGTCCCGCTTACATTCCTGACCAGCACTCCCGCGGGTGATTCCAAAATCTACCAGACGCATCCCCAGTGGACCGCCGATGGCAAGTGGGTCATCTTCCGTTCCAGCCGCGTGCGCGGGCAGGCCTTCGCCGTCAACGAGGAGACGGGCGTGATCGTGCAGGTGACGGAGTCGGGCTACATGGGCATGCTCTGCGTCTCCCGCCTGTCGATGAAACTCTACTTCATGCGGGACCTGGGCCGTGGTGCGGACCAGGGCAGCGGACCACCCCCGCCACCCCCGGCCGGCGGCCCCGGAGCCCCCGCGGCCCCCGCGGCTGGCGGCCCCGGAGTTCAGCCAGCCCCCGCGCCGGGTGCGGGCGACAGGGGCGGACCGTTCCGCCCGCGCGGGCCCTTCCAGATTATCGAGACCGACTTGGCCAGGGTTTTTGCCGACAGCGAGGCCGGGTCGATGAAGCCCGCCGCCGATTATGAACGGGTCTGCGGCACCATCGCCGCGCCCCTGATCGCCGGGGGCGACATGGCCCTCGATGCCAACGGAGACTTCGCCTACTTCCGCGCCACCGGAGGCGACGTCGGACAGCACCTGCCTCCGGAGACCAAGATAGCCGAGCCCTACGGCCCACGCCACATGGGTGCCGGTCCGGCTGGGCTGCGCGCCATGAATCTCAAGACCGGCGAGGTCAAGTTCGTCGTGGATGTCCCGTTCCAGATCGGTCACGTGCAGACCAACCCGTGGGTACCGGGCGAGATCGTTTTCTGCTGGGAAACCGGCGGCAAGGCTCCCCAGCGCACCTGGACCGTCATGGCCGACGGCACCGGCCTGCGGCCGCTTTATCCCGAAGCGCCCTACGACTGGGTCACGCACGAAGCCGTCATCACGAAGGATGAGGTCGCGATCGCGATCCTCGGTCACCGGAAGGTCGGCGGGAACGACGTCTGGGGCATCGCGGGCACGCGCGAACACGCCACCGGCCTGGGCATCGTCAATCTCCGGACCCGCGAGATGCGGATCGCCGGCCAGACCCCCTCGGGCAGCGGACTCTGGCACGTCAACGGCTCGCCCGACGGCCGCTGGGCGGTCGGCGACGATTTTTCCCGGAGCATCTATCTCATCGACCGGCACAACAGCGAGATGATCATGCTCTCCACCGGCCACAAGCAGACGGCGGCGGACCACCCGCACCCGACGTTCAGCGCCGACAGCACGCGGATCGAGATCCAGTCGGC
>CAJAKX010000271.1 GCA_903940425.1 uncultured Opitutia bacterium
CCGCACTCGATGGCCACGACCCGCGGGTACAGCGCCGTGAGCTTCCGGCGCAGGTCCGCGCGCCGGAGGCGGCTGGGCGCGATCCAGCCGATCGCCTCGCCCTCGTGCACGAGAAACGGCCGGCGGGGCCTGAGCCCCACCTGGCGCGCGAGCAGGACGTTGTTGCCGAGCTGCGGGTGCGCGTCGAGCGGCAGATGGCTGGAATAGAGCGCGCAGTTGCCGTGCAGGAGGGTGGCCAGTTTCCGGTAGGTGGATCCGGTGACCGGGCGCGGCGGCGCCCAGAACAGTCCGTGGTGCACGATCAGAAAATCCACGCCGGCGGCCACGGCTTTTTCGAACGGCGCCAGACCGGCGTCGACCGCGGCGCCGATCATGGTGACGCGGCCGCGGTTGGCGACCTGCAGGCCGTTGGCGGCGCCGGGGAAATCCGTGAAGGCGGCGCGGCGCGTGCGCCGGTCGCAGTAGGCGACGATCTCGTCAAGCGTGGGCATGCCTCTGGTTGTAACCGGCCGGCTGGCCGGTTCAAGGCGTTCTGCTGGCCAGCAGAATGCCGGCCGAGCAATAATGGGTATTTTTTAGAATTCCTGTCTGCGGCAAATCGCGCCAGAACTGTCGTCCATGAACGGGCGTTCAAAGCGGCGCTGTCGAAAGTTCACACATGACCCCTTTTTCGGCGCCCCAGGGATGCAAATAGGCCTTTAGTTTTATTGTTTTTTAATTATCTTTATGTCGTCGGTTGAGTTCCTCCGACATTCCGTCGCTAGGGCCAGCTGATATAATTTTGAAGCGAGAATTGAACCATGACGATTCGACGTTACTTGCTTATCGGTCTGTATAGCGCGCTGACCATGTCGGCATTCGGTAAGGGTTATGAAATGAGCATTTCTTTTCCCTTTCGTGCCGGCCAACAAGAACTGCCGAGCGGACGCTATTCCTTCGTTTGCGACAACGCGACGAATACCGTCACGATCAAAGGCGCCGCGGCGACCGTCAGTATCACCGCGGACACACGCTTGCGCGGGCCGACGGCATCCCTGAATTTCGAGGGCACCTTGGTGTTCGACGAGGGCACCTCGGTGTTCGGCGAGAAGGATAACCTCCCGACCCTCTCCGAAGTATGGGTACTCGGAGAGGATGGCTACCAGGTGGGCTCGGTTAGAGGACGAAGCCACACCCACAAGGTCGTGGTCGGTGTGCAGAAACCAACGGAGATGTTGTCCGGCAAGGAAATTTTCGAGCGAACCTGCCAAGTCTGCCACGGTGCCAATGGTGCGGGCAATCGCGCAGCCGACGAATTCTTCGAGCTGAAGCTCCCCCGCTTGAACTCAGCCTACGTACAGGCGAAATCCGACGCCGAACTGCACAAAATCATTTCCGAGGGCACCCGCCGTATGGACCCGGTTCGTTTCCAGGAAGCCGACGGCGCCCGGCACGGGTTGCCCGCTTACGCCATCGATCCGGTGATCGCTTTCGTGCGCTCCCTCGGTGGCAAGTCCTGAGGTCCAGAAGCCGAAAATGGGGTCAGGCCGCACAGTTGTCCCTTGACGGGGCGTAGACGGGCGTTCTGCCGGACAGCATTCTGCTGGTCAGCAGAACGCCCTCCACCGGGTAACGCGGCAGCATTTTCGGATAGCCTCGAATAATCAGTCCCTGACGGGCAGCGTGAGGCTGAAGCTCGTGCCGGCCGGACCGGTGGAGTCGAGCGCCAGCGTGGCGCCGATCTGCCGGGCGAGCAGCCGGCTGATGGCCAGGCCCAGGCCGGAGCCGCCGGGCCGTCCGCTGCGGCCCGGTTCGAAGAGGTGTTCGCGCAGATCCGCGGGAATGCCGTGGCCCTCATCGGCGACGGTGATCTTCACGGCGCCATCACCGTTGTGGAAAACCACGCCGACACGCCGGCCGGCGTCGGTGGCGTCGATCGCGTTCTGCACCAGGTTGCTGGCGATGAGGCAGAGCAGGCTGCCGCGATGGCTGTCAAGATTCTGGTCGAAGCCGCCCTCGACGGTGAAGACGACGCCCTTTTTCTCCGCCAGCGCGGCGTTGCGATGGCGGGTGATGGCGGCCAGTTCGTGCCCCGTGAGTTCGTAGGAGGTGTGCGTGGCGGTGTCGCCGAGGAGGGCGACGGTTTCCTGGATCATCGCCTGCATGCGCTCCGTGTAGCCGGCGGCGGCCTCCCAGTCGGAGCCGGCGGCGCCGCCGTTGGCACCGCGTCCGGCCACCACCGCGCGCAGGCCGGCGACGGAACCCTGCAGGTCATGCATCAAATGCGAGGTGAGCTGGCCGAGGGCGGAGGCCTTGGCGGCGAGCGTGAGCTCGAAGTTCGCACGGATGAGCCGCTCGTTGCGCTCCGCGATGACGCGCTGGGCGCGGTGCAGTCCGAAATAAGCCGCGGTCACGACGGCGGCGATGAGCAGCACGCCGATGCCGAGCGTGGCGGCGGTCTGGCGGTTGACGCGTTCGTCGATGGCCGCCAGTTCCTGCGCCAGCGGCCGGGCGTCGATGTAATATTGGGCAAAGCCGAGGATTTTCGTCGCGTCGCGCCCGTGCAGCGGCAGCAGCACCTCGAGCACCGGCGTCCGGCGCTGTTCCGGCGTGCCGCCGACGCCGGCGAAATAGCGGTCGAGCGGGAAATCCGGATGATAACGGCTGATCGACTCGAGCTTGAGCAGCCGGAGGTAGTCATCCAGCGGCAGTTCGGCGAAGAGCAGCGAATCGGGCGCGACGCGCAGGATGTGGCCCTGGGCGTCGAAAATCACCATGGCCAGCATGTCCTCCTGTTGCGCGCTCTCCAGCACGGCGGCGAGCAGGTCGGCCGGGCCGGCGGGCTGGCCGGCGAGGGCGGCTTCGCGCTGCGCCAGCTGCCGCAGGGCCACCGGGCGCAGCACGGCGGCATCGCGGTCGATGATGGTCTGGCGGATTTCCGCGCGGAGTTCGGCACGGAAACGCACGACCATCACGGCGAAGATGGCGACCAGCAGGGCGCCAACGGCCAGCGCCGGCAGGGCGAGACGCGAGAGCCGCGGATTCATGCGGTGGGGGCAGGAGCTGGTTTCAAGGGCAACACATCAGGCGACGTCGCGGGGAGGTGCGGAGTCGGGCGCTTTGGGGGAGGGCTTCAAAATCACCGTCGTCACCGTTTGTCATCCTGAGCGCAGCGAAGGATCCAGCGAGATACCGCATCGAGCGTCGACAGTGTCCCCTTGGATTCTTCGCTTTGCTCAGAATGACAAGTCCGATTTGACGGCACACTCTATTCCAAAGTCTGCTGCACGCCGGCGGCGAATTCCTTCAGGAGCGCGTTCAGCGATTTGCCGGCCGCGGCATCGGTGTTGGCGGCGGCCAGCTTGGCGAGTTCGTCCCGGATCGCCTCCCGCTCCGTGGTCAGCGACGCGATGCGCCCGGCGTTTTCTTGGTTGAAGGCGTCGATGGCCTGGCGGGAGTCCGCGCCCGGCGTGTGCTCCTTGATCCGGGCGGTCAGCGCGTCCTGCAGGGTGGATTTCTCCTGCTCGTAGGCGTTGATTCGGGCCGCGAGCGCGGGCGGCAGGAAGGACTCGCCCGAGGCATTGGCGGCGGTCGGGGGCGGATAGTTGCCCCCTTTGTCGCCTGAGAATATGTCACCGGAGAATTCAAGGTACTCCTCGTGTATGAGGTGGCGCATGTAGCTTTCGTCGAGCTGCCGGGCGACCTCGGGCGGCGGCAGGAATTCCTGCGCGGTCGAAGCGCCGGTCGCGGCCGGCCCTGCGGGGAACAACGGCGCCTTGAGGGTCTGCATATCCGTGAGGTGGCGGCCAAAATACGGTGCGCCCCCGCTGAGCAGCGCGGGCAGCGCCTCGGCCATGGACTCGCCCGGACTGCGGGTGCTCACCTTGAGGCGCCAGAGCAGCTTCGTCTCGCGGCGGGTGAGCGCCGCAAAATCGTAGGCCGACACGATGACGAAATAACGATCATCCTGGGCGAGGTCGAGGAGGTCACGTTCCGGACTGGGCAGAAAATTCGGAACGCGGAAGGCTGGACTGATCCGGCCCATCCGCCGTTCCAACAGGTAGTTTTCGATTTCGCCAGCCTGTCTGGATGGGGCGACCAGCGCGATCCGCGCCTTCAGGTTCGGTTGGATATTGAAGGTGTCGCGAATCTGGTGGGAGTCGGGGCGGATGACGCCCCAGTGATAGACGATCAGCAACGACGGCGCCGAGGACGGCAGGAAATTTTGCGAGGCGAGGGTACCGCGCAGGGCCTGGGCCACCGCGGCGGCCGGCGCGGGCTCTTCACCGCCGATGGGATCGCCCGCCTCGATGTAACCGGCGTCGTAAGCGACATAGTAGGCGGGATGATCCGGCGTGGGCAGGGCGGGTTTCGCCGCCTGGTCGGTTCGCTCGGCGACCACCGCCATGTAGAATTTCTTGCCGTCGGGAGCGGATTGATTGGCGGCCATTGCGGCGGCCGCCATGCCCACAGTGAATGCTGCAAGCAGGGCGAGGGAGAACTGAAGGTGCGTTTTCATAGGATGATGAGACAAGGTTGAAGGTTGGTTTCTTCTTTGCGTACCGCGTGCCAATCGTGGCTCGGGTTATTCAACCCCCGGGCAGTCAGCGGTCTGGCGATCATGATCCCAAAATATTTTTTTCATGCCGGTCGTCGGAGTGGGTGATGACAACCAATGCCGCCCTGCAGGGGAGCCTGCCTTGGTGGCTGGCAACCAGACTCACTCGACGGGAATACTCAAACACCGGATTTCCCGCGTGACAACCGGTACCGGATGAACTCGCGCGTGACGCCGAGGCGGCGCGCGGCGGCGGAGACGTTGTTGCCGGTCTCCAGCAACGCCTCGGCTGGTTCATTTCTTTTCCGGCTCGATGCCGAGCACCTTCAGCTCGCCCACTTTGACGTTTCCCTCGGGGAGAGGCTTGCGAATCAGCCCCTTGGTATCCTGGCCGAAATACTGCGAGGCATTTTCCGCCATCGCCTCCAGCTGTTTGTCGAAATCATTGTGGATTTGCCGGATGCTGAAGCGCGTTTCCCAAAGCAGCTTATGTTTCTTCTGCCTCCACAGCAGCTGAAAGTCATAGGCCATCAACACCACGAAATAGCGGTTGCCCTCGAGTTCCTCGATCAATTCATCCCTCAGATACTGAAACGGGGTCTGTTCGAACCTTCCAGCTGTTTCCAACGCGTCGTCGTATCCCAACATCCCGGCGTTCTGAAAATCGGTCCGGTCGCGCTGTCGGTTTTCCGATTGAAGCGCTTCCTGTGCGAACGCGAGTTGATCCCTCGCTGCCAAAATCACAGCTGGTATCGGCGGCCTCTCCTGCAAAGCCATCTGCAGATTGGTTTGGGCGATTTGCACGTTGGCAAACGCCGGTGAGGTCGAAACCGGGGGTGGCACGGTGGTCAAGCCCCAGTAAACCATGATCAAAAGCTTGGTCTCGTTTGGATCCTTGGTCGGCAGGTAATTTTGAGCCGCCAGCGGCCCGGCGACGGTCCGGGCCACGTCGATGAACTTCAGTTTATCGATTGAGTCGTCGTGCATCCCGCCCCAGAAACCGCCCGGGCCAAAGGCATAGGCTTCCGGCTGGTACGAACCGTCGGCGCGTCTGGCCCGGACATAGTCGGGGCTTGCTCTCGAAGCCACCGCAGTGATCGCGGTGTCCTCAGTCGCACGCGCGGCGGACTGGATGACCAG
>CAJAKX010000272.1 GCA_903940425.1 uncultured Opitutia bacterium
CGTGCCGGAGCGCGAAACGATGCCGACGTGGCCCTTCCGGTGAATGTAGCCGGGCGAGATGCCGATGCGGCAGCCGCCGCTGGAGTCAGGGCCGGTGCCGGGCGTGACCACGCCAGGGCAGTTGGGTCCGATGAGGCGCGTCCGCTGGCCGGTCATGGCGCGCTTCACGCGCACCATGTCGCGGATCGGAATGCCCTCGGTGATGGCGACGACGAGGTCGAGGTCCGCATTCGCACATTCGAGGATGGCGTCGGCCGCAAAGGCCGGAGGCACGAAGATGGCCGACACGGTGGCGCCGGTGGCCGCGGCGGCCTCGGCGACCGAGTTGAAGATGGGCACACTGTACTGTTTGTATTCGAAGAGCTGGCCGCCCTTGCCCGGGGTGACGCCGGCGACAACCTGCGTGCCGTAGTCGAGCGAGAGCTGCGCGTGGCGGGCGCCAAACGCGCCGGTGATGCCCTGGATGAGAATCTTGGTTTCGGGAGTGACGAGAATGGACATGGGAAAGTGAAAGTGAAGGTGAGAGTGAAAGTGGATTCTTCGCTGCGTTCAGAATGACACGCGGCGAGAGTGGTGCTTCAGGCGACGAGGCGGACGATCTTCTTCGCGGCGTCGGCCATGCTGCCGCCGCTGACGAGCTTCACGGTGCTCGCGGCGAGGGTTTCCTTGCCGGCGGCAACATTGTTGCCCTCGAGGCGGACGACCAGCGGCAACTGGAGGCCGACCTCCTTCACCGCCTCGACGATGCCGGCGGCGATGACGTTGCAGTCCATGATGCCACCGAAGATGTTCACGAGGATGCCCTTCACCTTCGGATCGGTGAGGATGATCTTGAAGGCAGCGACGACCTGCTCCTTGGTAGCGCCGCCGCCGACGTCGAGGAAGTTGGCCGGGTTGCCACCGAAATGCTTGATGATGTCCATCGTGCTCATGGCGAGGCCGGCGCCGTTGACGAGGCAGGCGATGTTGCCGTCGAGCGCGATGTAGTTGAGGTTGTGCTTGGAGGCCTCGGTCTCCTTCGGGTCCTCCTCGTTGAGGTCGCGGAGAGCGGTGATCTCGGGGTGGCGGTAGAGCGCGTTGTCGTCGAACGCGAGCTTGGCGTCGAGCGCCTGCACCTGGTCGTCGGGGGTCGTGATCAGCGGGTTGATCTCGACCATGGAGGCGTCGGTCTCCCAGAACACGGTGTAGAGGTTCCGGATGAGCTTCGCCGCGTTTTTCTGCTCGGCGGGGTTGAAGCGGAGGCCGAACAGCAGCTGGCGCACCTGGTAGTCGGCGAGGCCATAGGCGGGATCGACGAAGACCTTGACGATCTTCTCCGGCGTCTCCCGGGCGACCTTCTCGATCTCGACGCCGCCCTCGGTGGAGGCGACGATGACCGGGCGCGCGGTGGCGCGGTCGAGGAGGATGGCGAGGTAGTATTCCTTTTTGATGCTGCTCACCTGCGTGAAGTAGATCGTCTGCACCTTGCGGCCGGCCGGGCCGGTCTGCGCGGTGACGAGCGTGTTGCCAAACATCCGCTTCGCAAAGTCGAGCGCCTCCACCTTGGACTGGGCGATCTTTACGCCGCCCTTGAAACCGTCGGTGAAGGTGCCCTTGCCGCGGCCGCCGGCGTGAAGCTGCGCCTTCACGACGACGGGACCTTCCGGAAACTGGGCAAGGGCCGGTTCAAATTCGGCAAGGGAGCGGGCCGCCACACCTTTCGGCACGGCGACGCCGTATTTCACCAGCAATGCCTTGGCTTGGTATTCGTGGATGTTCATGAAGGGGTTGATTTAGCCATAAACCGGGAGCTTAAGGCAAAAAGATTCCTGGCGCCCGCCGGTGGACAGTAAACCTGGGCTCCGGACCAGTCCACGCCAGCGTTGCCAATAAGCGCCCGGCCCGCACGATGGCCGCATGCAATCGCACGAGCTGCTCAAGGACATTCTCCAGAAAATCAGTGCCAAGCAGGTCTCCGCCGAGATGGGGCTTTCCCTCTCCCTCATCTACAAATGGGCCGAACCGGCCGCCGAGGGCAGCGGTGCCGCCAACCCGCTGGACCGCGTCGAGCAGCTCCTCAAACTCACGGGTGACCGCCGCCTCGCGCATTGGGTGTGCGAGCGCGCCGGCGGTTTCTTCATCAACAACCCGCGGTCGAAATCCCACGCGATCCAGCTCATCCCCGCCACCAACTCCATCGTGCAGGAGTTCGCCGACCTGCTGGCCGTGATCGCCGCCGCCGCGACCGACAATACCATCACCAAACAGGAGGCGGGGGACATCCGCGGCCGCTGGGAGGAACTCAAGTCGGTGACCGAGGAATTCGTGCGGTGCTGTGAGGCGGGCAACTTTGGGCCCGTCCACCAGCACCTCGCCAGCCGCGCGGCGGCGTCATGAGACCTCACGCCAAGACGCCAGGACGCAAAGGGGAACGCCCACCGGACAGGACCTTTGGCGACTCTGCGGCTTTGCGTGAAGCTCCGTCGTGAACTACCGCCACGCGTTCCACGCCGGGAATTACGGCGACGTCTTCAAGCACGCCCTGCTCGTGCTGCTGCTGCGCGCGCTGCAGCGGAAGGAGAAAGGCTTTCTCTACCTCGACACGCACGCCGGCCGCGGCGCCTACGATCTGTCCGCGCCGCTGGCCCCGGCCGGCCTGAGCCGGCCGCCCGAGTGGCCGCAGGGCATCGGCCGGTTGTGGGACGCGGCGGACCTGCCGCCGCCGCTGGCCGACTACGTGGCGCTGGTGCGGGCTTTCAACGAGCGGGCGGGTGTCGGCCGCGGCCGGCTGCGCCTTTATCCCGGCTCGCCGTGGTTCGCGGCGCTCGCGCGGCGGCCGCAGGACCGGCTGGCTTTCTGGGAACGGCAGCCTGACGAAGCCGAAGCGCTGCGGAAGGAGTTTGCCCGCCGCCGGCGCGTGGCGGTGGAGTGCGGCGACGGTTACGGCGCGCTGCGGGCGGCGCTGCCTCCGCCGGAGCGGCGGGCGCTCGTGCTCATCGATCCACCGTTCGAAGACCAGGGCGAGTTTGACGCCGTCCTCGGCGCGCTGCGGGAGGGTCTGCAGCGTTTCCCGAGCGGCGTCTACGCCGTGTGGCATCCGGTGACGGAGCGGGCGCGGGCCGAGGCATTCCACGCGGCGCTGCGGGCGCTGGCACCGCCGCCCACGCTCGGGGTGGAACTGGCCGTGACCGCCGATCCGCAGGTGCGCATGAAAGGCTGCGGCCTGCTCGTCATCAATCCACCGTGGCGTTTCGCCGACGAGCTGCAGCCGCTGCTGCCGGTGCTGGCCGGCAAACTCGGGATCGATGCCGGCGCGGCGGCGCGATGCGCCTGGCTGGTGCCGGAGACGTGAGCCGGAAGGCCTCGCGCTCGTAGACGCTGTCCGAAAACCCTGCTGTGCCACCCGGTGGAGGGCGCTGCTCCGTCAGCGCCGCTCGGGCATTTGGCGGCGACAGCGCGCCGCCCTCCAAGTTCTGACGGTTTCCGGATAGCCTCAGTAGAACACCATCTCCGGTTTGCCCTGGCGCGTCGGCTGGAGCGGACGCATGGCGGTGAACGGAACCGTGTTGAACAACCGGGGATCAACCGGAAGCTCCGGCGGACGAAACACCGGCCGGCCCCACTGCACGTCGTGAACAGGCACGACGCGGGAGTCCGGGCCACCGGCGCCGGAGGGAAGGCGGGAAGAAGAAGTTCGCGGAAGAAAGTTCATGAGAAAAGAGTTTTGCAGTCTTATCGGCTTGTCGGCTTGGAAACTAAATGGCAGGGCGGTGGTCATGGCGCCTTTGTGACATAAGAACACGGAAGAGAGGCCTGGTTCCTTATTTTTTTGCGGGACACACACGGCGGATTCCGCCGGGCGGCCAAGACAAAGAGACAGAACGGTTTGCCTGTCGTGGAAACGAAACGGGCAAACCGCGTTCCTGGCCCCGCACGATAAACCGCGTGGGGGTCGGCGTAAACGGGGTGTTCACCCCAGTCGGACTTTCCTCGAGCCTCCGGCTACGTCACCGCCGTCTTTTTGGGGATGGTGATGGTCAGCACGCCGTCGTGCAGGGCGGCTTGCAGGGCGTCGTAGGCGAGGCTGAAGCCGAGGCGCAGCCGGAGCTGGTAGTCGCGCTGGGCGCTTTCGAGGTGCGCGGCGCGCCAGTTGGCGCGTACGAGATGGCCTTTGGGCGCGGTGACGATCAGGTCGGGCCCGCGCACCTCGATGTCGATGCCGGCGGGATCGACGCCCGGGACGTAGACGGCGAGTTTGAGCGCATCCATCTGCTCCTGGCAGTCGTAGTGCGGCCGGCGGAACGCGTCTTTGCGCGCGAAAGCCGGGGAAGGCTGCGTGGACTTGAGGGAACGGATGATCTTATGCATGTGGATGTGCTCCTTTCGTCGGTTTTCACCGCCGGGTCTCCTGGGGAAAAACGAACTACCGGGAAACGGTGTCGTTCAGGCCAGGCAGCCGGCGTCGGTGAATTTGCTCCAGCGGGCGACGACCGGACGCATGTGGCCGCGGCAAGACTGCTGGACCGCCTTCGAGTGCGAAGCGCGGGCCGTGCGGCGAATGGACTGGAGTGTCCGGGTCATCAGGAATGAAGCGGTGACAACATGCACAAAGCAGGTCGCGCGCCAAGAATTATTTTAAGGTGTCACCAAATTGTTGCAGTCCGCGGGCTACTGGCGGCTCCGGGATCAAGGAAAATGACGAAGGGCGATTGCCGTGATTTCGCGTGGCAGCCAAACTCGTGAGAGTTTGGACTGGATACTCCCCCAACCAAAGCTCGCCGCAGCCGTCGTTCGGCGTTAGGTATCCGACCTTCACCGTTTTATGCTCACCGACGCCACCACGACCCTCGCCGATCTCAAGCACCGCGTGCTCGCCTTTGTGCGCGAGCGCGACTGGGAGCAGTTTCACTCGCCGAAAAACCTTAGCATGGCGCTGGCCGCCGAGGCCGCGGAGTTGATGGAGCATTTTCTCTGGACCGAGCATGCCGCCTCGCACCCCCGGGCGCAGGAGGCGGCGCGCCGCCGCGAGATCGCGGACGAGCTCGCCGACGTGGTGATCTACGCGCTGGAATTTGCGAACATCACCGGCATTGACCTCGCCGCGGCCATCGAGGCCAAGCTCGCCGCCAACGCGAAAAAATACCCCATCGAGAAAGCCCGCGGCCGGGCGGACAAATACACGGAGCTGTGAGCAAGGGAGTGGGGGAATGAGGGAGTGAGGGACATGAGCCGGATCAAACCGACCCAGAACTCAAAACCCAAAACCAATCTTCACCCGCGACCGCACGTGCACACGCCGCCGCAGCCGCACCCGCTCGTGGCCCGGGGGGCTGGCGTGCTCTTGCCCCCCAGCCCCATAAGGCCGTAGCCGCCGGAGATGATCCGATGCACGGGCTCGCCCGTGTCGGGATGCCGCGTGAGCGGCGTGTCCATCATGCTTTGGATGATCTCGAAGCGCATCGGCAGCTCGTTCGCACGCCGCGGAATGGTCTCGTAGACGTAGGTGGCCATCAGAGTGCCGAGTGAAAGTGAAAAGGGAAAGTGGTCAAGCAGGTCGCTGGGAAAATTTTCTCCCACTTTCCCCCTCACTTTCACTCCCTCAGAGCGTGTCGCCCTTCCAACCCCAGTCGCTGGGCGGAATGTCGGCGAAATTCACGAAGATGCGCTCGGGCGGCACGCCGAGATGCCGGTTGACCAGTTCGCAGAGAACCTGGCAGAGCTGCCGGTTTTTTTTCTTCGGGAGACCGATCGCTCTCAGCTCGAGAAACGCCGCGGGATCGTCGCTGCCGGCGAACGTCATCGGCGTGTTGTCCTCGAGGGCGACCATCACGTACGCCTCGGGCTTTTCGAGCTCGCGGGCGATAAGCGCCGAAGCCTCCTTGAGCAGGCCGCGTCCGGTCTGCTTGAGGTGGGGAAGATTGGTCTGGATTTTCAGGTAAGGCATGATGCACCTCCGGTTGGGGTTGAAACATTCCCGATATCTGCCTCTGACAGCTGCGAGCATTGGCGGTTCAGCGCCGGCTGTCGAACGCAAAGCCGGTGACCGGACGCCTGGCGACGGGGTGCTGCAGGCTTGCGGCAGGATGGCGGGTGGATTCACTCGGGCAAATTTCCCGCCCATGACCTTCAGCAAAAGCAAAGTCGTCCACCATTACTACCTCCTGCCGTGCTGCCTGCTGCTGCTGAACCTCGTCAACAGCATCATCAGCTACAAGGCGGGGATCATCGCTGATCCGTGGCTGCGCACGGCGGTGGTCATGCTCCTGGTGCTGTTTGGCAGCACCCTGACGGCGTTTGTCGTCACGCCGGCCCTGGCGTCCGTCGTGCGCTGGCTGCACCAGTCGAGCCGCCGGAATGCGGGCCAACTCGGCGAGGTGTTCTTCTTCCTGGCGCTGGGCGCCGTGGTGTTCTGGCTTTACTACCGACTGAGTCTCCACGGCACCATGGCCATCGTGCCGCCGCTGTGGCGGAACTGACGCCCGACGGTTTTTACAGAAGGTCGCAAAGAAAGACTTTCCGCTTCCTCAGCTTTCTCTCGTGAAGAATCAGCCCACTCTGGGCCGGAACGCCTTCATCACCGCCTCGTTGGTCTCGAGGCGCGGGCCGCCGATGAGGTCGAGGCAGTAGGGAATCGCGGGAAACACCGCCTCGAGGTTCTCGCGGATGGCCTTGGGCCGCCCGGGCAGGTTGACGATAAGCGTTTTCCCCCGGATGCCGGCGGTCTGGCGCGAGAGAATGGCCGTCGGCACGTGTTTCAACGAGGCGGCGCGCATCAGCTCGCCGAATCCCGGCAGCAGTTTCGCGCAGACGGCGGTCGTGGCCTCGGGCGTCACGTCGCGCGGCGCCGGACCCGTGCCGCCGGTCGTCACCACGAGACCGCAGCCCGCCTCGTCGGCCATGCGGCGCAGTTCGGCCTCGATGGCCGGCTGCTCGTCGGGCACGACCTTGTAGTCCACTTCAAACGGCGTCACGAGCCACTCACGTAGCAGCGCGACTGCCGCCTTGCCGGGCGTGTCCTCGTAGACACCGGCGGCGGCGCGGTCGGAGACGTTGATGACGCCGATTTTGACGGTCATGGGATGAATTCAGAAGCCATGAGGCCCGGAAGGGAATAATATTTCATGGCTTCCTGGCTTCGAAATTGAATCTCTGTTGAAGCATATCGGGGGTGAAGCCTTGTTGGCGCAAGGCGCGCAGACTGAGCGCATCGTGGCGCTTGGCGAGACGCACCCCCTGCGCATCGGTCAGCAACGGACAGTGATGGAACGCCGGCGGTGTCAGTCCGAGCGCGCGGTAGAGCAGGAGCTGGCGGAACGTCGAAAGCAGCAGGTCGGCGCCGCGCACGACCTCGGTGATGTGCATCGCGTCGTCGTCGACCACGCAGGCAAGCTGGTAGGCTGGCGTGTCATCCTTGCGCCAGACAAGAAAATCGCCGAAGTGCACGCCGGCCGTGGCGGACTGCGCCCCGTAGTGGCCGTCCGTGAACGTCAGCGTCGCGCCGTCGGGCACTCGAAAGCGCCAGTTGGCCCGGTCATCGCCGGGGCTGCGGCAGACCGGCGCCCCGGGCTTGCTGTTTTCGGGGCGACAAGTCCCTGGATAGATTGGTTCGTCGGGCGCCCAGGCCTCGCCGGGTGGGGCCTCGTGCGGTGCGCCGGCCGCCTCCTGCACGTCGCGGCGCGAGCAGGTGCAGGGATAAATGGCGCCGGCGGCGCGCAGCCGCTCGAAGGCGGCGAGATAGTGATCGCGCCGCTGGCTCTGGTTGTAGGGTGCATACGGACCGCCGACATCGGGTCCCTCCTCCCAGTCGAAACCGAACCACCGCAGATCCTCCAGCATCGCCGCCGCGAAGTCGGCCCGCGTCCGCGCCGCGTCGAGATCCTCGTTGCGCAGCACGAGCACGCCGCCGGCGGCGCGGGCGTGTTGCTGCGCCGTCCAGAACGTCCGTGCATGGCCGAGGTGCAGGTAACCGGTGGGGGAGGGCGCGAGCCGCCCGCGATAACTGGGGGAGGAGGAAACCACGGATTGCACGGATACACACGGATCAGGCGTGGGGGAACAAACTATTTCTACTTTAATCCGCGCCCATCTGTGTCATCCGTGGTCAAGGCCATGCCAAGATTGATCTGCGTCTATTGTTCCTCCAGCGACCGCCTCGACGACAAGTACTACGGGGAGGCGGCGCGCTTCGGCCGGCAGCTCGTCGCGCATGGGTGGGGCCTCGTCTACGGCGGCGGCAACCGCGGCGTCATGGGCGTGCTGGGCCGCGCGGTCAAGGAGGCGGACGGTTACGTCGTCGGCATCATCCCCGAGTTCATGAAGTCCCGTGAGCTGGCCTTCGCCGGGGCCGACGAGCTCATCACCGTCGGCACCATGCGCGAGCGCAAGCAGCTCATGGAGGAGCGCGCCGACGGCTTCGTCACGCTGCCCGGTGGCATCGGCACGCTGGAGGAATTCGTCGAGGTCATGACGCACCGCTACCTCAACCTCGTGCACAAGCCGATGATCCTCGTGAACCAGGACGGCTTCTACGACGACCTGCTGCGCTTCTTCGAGCGCATGACCCGCGAGGGCTTCAAGTCACCGAACCTCCACGACCTTTTCACCGTGGCCGGCACCTGCGACGAGGTCTGGCGGCACCTCAAGAATCCGAAGCCCTTCACCGCCGACGCACTCTGGCGCGAGCGCGAGGCCTCGCGCTGAAGGGATCCCTCCTCGATGGGACCAAGGCATGACCATATCGCCGGACCGTCTTCCTTCCCTCGAGGGGGAACATGTCAACTATTAGTTGACATGTTTATGGGAATCGGGGCGAAGAACTTTCAGTCGAGATGATCAGCAACGGCAGAGCAACCCCGGCTTTCCTGGCCGCTCGCTGAGGCCATGCACCGCGCCGCCGTCCTCCGCCTGCTGCGCGCGCATCAGCCGCGCGCCGCCGATCCGCACGAGACGGCCATGACCGCCGAGGTCATCCGTTTCGTGGAGACCCATCCCGACTGCCTGCTGCGCACCTGCGCGCCGGGCCATCTCACCGGCTCGGCGTGGATCGTGGACGCGCCGCGGCGCCGCGTGCTGCTCACGCACCACCGCAAGCTCGACAAGTGGCTGCAGCCCGGCGGCCACGCCGACGGCGATCCCGACCTGCTGGCGGTGGCGCTGCGCGAGGCGCGCGAGGAGACCGGCCTCACGCGCTTGCGTGCCGTGTCACCCGAAGTGTTCGACGTCGACCGCCACCGGATTCCACCGCGCGGCGACACGCCGGGGCACTGGCATCTCGACCTGCGCTTCCTCGTCGAGGCCGACCCGGAGGAGGAACTGATCATCAGCGACGAGTCGCACGACCTCGCCTGGGTGGACCTCGACCGTGTCGCCGCCCTCAACCCCGAGGAATCCATGCTCCGCATGGTGCGGAAAACCGTTGGCCGGGTGTCAGGTTCCAGGGGTAAGGAGTAAGCTGGGAGGCAGGCGGAGCGTGCACAGCGATGTTCAACCTTGAGCATGGTTGTGCACGAAGAACCGGGGGCAATGACGATACCTTCCGCCTGAAGCAGCGCTACGGTGCCTTGTTGACCTCGACTTCGAAGACGTGGGTCGGGCCGAGCAGGTTGGACCGAAAGACGATCCACTTGCCGTCGGGCGTGAAGGTGACGTTCGGTTCCAGCCGGTAGTCGTGTTTCGCCAGATTCACGAGGCGCTCGGCCTGGAAATAGCCGGTGTGGATGAGGTCTTTCTGGTCGGGCCACGCGCCGGCGGCATTGGGCACCAGCACGGGGCGGAAGAGATAGATCCACTGGCCGTTGCCGGGCGGGCTGAGCGTTTTGCCGTCGGGCGTGTGGTTGGCGACGCTGCCCGGCCCGCCGCCATCGCCGGCGAAGAGCGCGCCGTCGGGCGACACGTTGTAGTGCACCGACCATTCGTTGCGCGGGAGATTGTACCAAGTTCGCTCGCCGGTCGCGAGATTCACGCCTGCCACCCAGAACACACCGCTTTTCGGCGTCTGCAGGTCGTACCACACGGTCTTCCCGTCGCGACTGAAGAACTCGTGCCCGGCGATCTCCAGATCCATGGTGCGTTTGTGCATCAAGCGCAGGCCGGTGCCGTCGGCGCGGATCGTCCAGACGCGGTCATTGAAGTGCCAGGGCCCCTCGTGACAGAACATGATGATGCCCGGATCGGTGGGGGAGCATTGCAGGTGGTTGAGCCAGTCGTGACTCGCAAGAAGGCGCCGGAACTCGCCCGTCGGGAGATTCACGGTGTAGAGGATCATCGGCCGGCCCTCGGCCCAACGCGCGCCGAGGCGTCCACCCAAGTCGCCGGGTGGCGTCGGCCGCGGTTCCGCCTTGCCCTGCGGATCGATGCCCAGGCCCACGAGCAGCGTCTCGTCGGCATTGATGGCGAGGTTGCCACCCGGCTCGACCGCGGAGGGCACTCTTGCGACCTCGCGCATGGCGTGGGTGTCGAGGTTGGTGGCGAAGATGGTGTTGTCCCGGACGTAATAGACGTCCCCGGTCTTGCGGCCCGTGACAAGCACGTTGACGCGCCCTGACACCACTTGATCGATCGCGCGCGTCTCAAGGTTGACCGTGGAGAGTCCGCTCGGTGTGGTCATGATCAGCTTCCTGCTGTCGGCCGAGTAGGCGTTCTGGTGGAAATAGAGGCTCGCGCTGCCGTCTTCCTGGGAGAGGCGGATCACGCGGTGACCCGTGTCGGAATCGATCCACTCGACCGGCAGCCCGTTCGCGGCGCGGGCGGCGTTCGGAAAACATAAGCCGGAGACCAGAAGCCAGCAGCCGGAGGCCATAAAATGTCGGACCAAAAGCACGGGACGGATGCGCAGGATCGACGCGGGAGAGGGGGGCATCGGGCAAAATACTTTTCTCAGATCAAGACGCAAACCGGATTTCAGTCCTGGCTACTTGGTGCCTGGGCGTGAGACCCATCGGTCCAACGTCTGCGGCGTGTCCTCAAAATCGGATTGTCATTCTGAACGGAGTGAAGAATCCAGTGGGACATCGTCGAGGCTCGCTGCGGAATCTCACTGGATCCTTCGCTGCGCTCAGGATGACAGATGGCAAAGACGCGGGCATGAGGACTCACCCTAGCGGTACAGCCAGACGATGTCTTCCTGGCGGACCCAGCCGGTCTGGCCGTTGGGGAAGGAAAGACGCACCCAGCCGAGGAAGGTCTTGTCCACCACGGCGAGCGAGCCGGCGGGCAGCGAGGAGGTCTTCTGCTGCGTGTCGGCCTCGGTGGGAATCGAGCGCAGCAGCACCTGGTGCCACGCGATCGCGGCGCGCGCATCAGCGGTGTCGCCGTAGAAATGAAGCGAGGTCACCGCCGCGAGCATCAACACCACAGCGACTCCCACGACTGCGAGAGCCGCCCGCCGCATCCAGCCGCTGGCTGAGCCGCGGTAGGCGCGCAGCAGGAGCAGCAGCAGCCCGGCGGCCAGCACCACGCCTGCCGCCACCAGCAGCCACTGCCATTCGGCGGGCGAGGCCAGCCGTGCCACCAGGTGCGGACCGGAGGCCTGCGCGAACTCGCCCAGTCCAGGCGGCGTGTAGCCGGCGCGCTCGTAACCGAGCGCGAGATGCCAGCGCACCGACTCGTCGCGCGGATTGAGCAGGAACGCCGAGGTCCACTGGGCCGCGGCTTCGGGCCAGTGACCCTGCTGGGCCAGCGCGAGGGCGAGATTGTGGCGGGTCACCCAGTCGGTGGGCGTGCGGGTGAGCGCGATGCGCCAGGCCTGCTCGGCGGTGGCGAACTCGCCCGCGTTGTAGGCGGCGAACGGACTGGAGAAATAGTTCAGAGTGTGAGGCGCCGTGTTCAGGGTGCCGTCCGCGGCCATCGCGGAAACCGGATGCCGGATGCCGGATAGCAGACTGAACAGGATGATAATGGTGAGAATGGTTCCGGTCTCCGGCCGGCCCGCCGAAGCTTCAGTGGAGGCGGGTTTCCGGTTTCCGGTTTCCGAACCGAACCACGGCAGGAGATTGCGCGGCTGGAAAAGCGAGGACGGTTGCCATCCCGGCACGCGGGTGGCTTCGAGCGCGGCCTCGGCCCGCACCACCCAGTCGTCCGGCAGGGTGTTGTTGATGCCGTAAAGGGCGCGGTCGGCCTCGGCCCAAAGGGTGGTCCACGCGCCGTGGGCGGAAGGTCGAAGGTCGAAGGTCGAAGGTGGAAGGTCGGTCAGCATGGCCGGACTGGGCGCGGCGTGGTCGATGCCGAGGAGCGTGGCGGCGTCGCGCTGCCAGGCGTGCAGCACCTGGAGGCGGGCGGCCGTGGTGGTGGCGCTGCGCAGGTGGGCCAGCGTTTGCACGAGGCGCGCGCGGGCCGCGCGTCGAAAACGCAACGGGTCGGTCCGCCGGGAGCAGAGCGCAGCCAGGACAAGCCACACGGGCAGGAGCCAGAGAACGGAGGCCAGCAGACCGAGATCCAGGACGAGGCTGGAGAGCGGCACCAGGCCGGTGCCGGCGCCGGACAGCGGATCGCGTGGAATCGCCGCGGGCGCGGCGGGCGCCGCCGGCAGTTGCGGCTTGTAGGTGGTTGGCGACGCCGGTGGTGCGGCGCTGGTCGACGTCGGCGATGTGAACAGCGGCCGGTTCCCCGGTTCGGCGGCCCCAGGCGGAGTGATGGTCACCGTCACGGGCTTGGTCTGCACGGTCTGGTAGGAACCGCTGCGCGGGTCGAAATAGGAATAACTCACGGGGCCGAGCGTGTAGGTGCCGGGCTGGGTGGGGATGAGCACCGCGTCCTCGGTGAGCGTGGCGTCGAAGAGCCGGCCCTCGGCCGGCGTGCGCTTGGCCTGCGGCTGCAGGACCTTGAAATCCTTCGAGACCTCGCGCGCCGGGAGTCCGTGAATGTCGGGCCAGTTGCCGGTGCCGCCGAGTTCGAGCGTCCACGTGATCGGTTCGCCGACGGCCACGGAGGTGGGCACGACCTTCGCGGTGAAGGTGAACTGGCCGACGGCGCCGCCGAAATCCGCGGGCGCCCCGTCGGGCAGGGGCTTGATGGTGAGCGCCGGCGCGTTGCTGGTGATCGTGGGTTGGATTAGCTCATTTTGTAGGGAGAACAGTCCACCGCTGGACGGTACCATCAGTACCGTCTCCTGGTTGGCCGGCTTCAAGGCATAGCTGCCGGGAGCAGTAAAACAGCCGCGGGTCTTGTATACGATTCCGATGCGCGGCTCGCCGCCGCGGTTGGATTCAATCTGCTCCGGTTTACTCCAGTCTTCGATGACGAGCGGAGCGGGATTCCACTGCAATGCGCCCACTGAACGCGGACTGAAGCGTCGCGCGATTTCGAGCGTATAAGTGACCGGGAACACTTCGCCCGCCCAGAACTCGCCACCGACGGGGGCGAGGTGCGCGACGACGGCCGTCTCGAGCGGAATGGCGCTCTGGCCGACAGTGGCGTTGCCGATGGCGAAGGTCGCGGCGGTAACGTGCTTGGTGCCCTTGTTGGTCTCGACGTCGAACGCCGGGATGCTCACCTCGGGCCGCTTGGTGGGGCGCACGGCGTAGTTCAGCATGGCATGCCGGGTGACGTTCAGGTTCTCCATCGAGAACGTCGAACTGCTGCCGGTGTACTGCATCTCCAGACCGTCAACGGACGGAAGCTTCGGGTCGCCGTCAGGCTGGCAGTTTTCAAACACCAGCTGAAGCGGGCTGGCCTGGTTGTAGGCAAGCGAGCCGGCGCCGGGCTCCCAATAGACGCGCTGGGCGAGTGCGGTGCCGGGGACCAGCGCCAGCAGGAGCGAAAGCGTGAGGAGGGGACGAAACATGAGCGGCTTCACCAGTCGCGGCCTTTCTTGGGGGAGGGTTTGTAGTTCCGGCTGTCGAGCATCTGGAAAAGCTGGGCGGGCGAATCCTGGTTGCGGAGCTGGTCGAGCTTCTGGATGGGCAGCGCCAGCGACGGATCGGACTTGATCTCCTTCGGTCGCTGCGGCTGTCCGCCGATCTTCTGAGTCCCGCCGGTGTTGGCCTGTTCGGGCGGCTTCGGCGGCGGGGGGTTCTGGGTCTTGGATTCAGGATTTTGCGGCTGCTGCTCTTCGGGCTGTTGCTGTTCCTGCGAGCCGCTGGAGTTTTGCTGCTGCTGTTGTTGCTCCTTCTGCTGCTGGTTCTGCTGGGGTTGTGGCTGCGGTTGCTGCTGCTGCTGGGGAGGCGGCTCGGGGGGCTTCTTGAGCAACTCCTCCAGGTCATTGCGGAGCCGGCTCCAGTCGGCGGCCTTCACCTCGAGCTTTTCCCCGAAGTCGACCCCTGCGAGGGCGTCGTTCACCGGACCGGGCGTCACCGCCTGCTGGGCGCCCTGCAGCCGTTGTCCCCACGTGATGGTTTCCCGCGCCAGCGTGGCGTAATCGCCGGCGGCGAGCTCCGGCTGCGTGGAGAGACGTTCGACAAGGTTGCTCAGCGGCGCGGCGTAGGCCGAGGTGTCCTCGGCGGCGAAACCGGAAACCGGAAACCGGAGACCGGCGAGCAGAATGAAGATGGCAGCCGCAACCGCGGCGGAAGTCTTTCCGGGCTCCGGTATCCGCTTTCCGGCATCAGTGGCCAGCGGCAGGCTGCGGGCGCGCGGCCGCACGGGGAATTCGCGCCAGAGGCTGAGCAGCAGGCAGAGCAGCGCGGGCGCCAGCGCCCACTGGAATCGCTCCAGCTGCCGCACCTGGATGCGCTCCTTGAACTCGCCGCGGCGGCCGGCCTCGACCGTCTGCTTGAGCAGCGCGCCGAGGTCGACCCATGCGCTGGCGTCGGTGTAAACGCCATTGGTGGCCGTGGCGAGTTCCTGCAGCGTGGCGCTGTTGAGCCTCGAAAGCACGACGGCGCCGCGCTCGTCCTTCACGTAACCGCCCGACTCGTCGGGGATGAACGCCCCCTCGGTGGTGCCGACCCCCAGGCCGATCACGCGGATGTTTTTCTTGCGCAGGTCGTCGACGAGGTCCCGCCAGGCGTCGGTCTGGCTCTCGCCGTCGCTCAGGACGATGAGGTAGCGGTCGGCCGTGCCGCCGGCGCTGAAGGCGTCGATCACCGCGCGCAGCATCGCCTCGTAATCCGTGCCGCCCACCGGCATGAACGCCGGATTGAGCGAGGGCAGAAACTCGTTGAGCACCTCGTAGTCCGCGCTCATGGGCACCTGGAGGAAGGCCGTGCCGGCGAACACCACCAGGCCGACGCGCTCGCCGCGCAGCCCGTCGAGGAGGCCCTGGATCAGCAGCCGCGCGCGCTCGAGCCGCGAGGGCCGCACGTCGGGCGCGAGCATGCTGCGCGAAAGGTCGAGGGCGATGACGATCTCGCGCGACTGGTCGAACACCGGCTCCTCCACGCGGCCCCATTGCGGCCGGGCGAGGGCCACGACGCCGAACGCGAGGCCGAGCCAGAGCAACAGCCGTCCGCGCGTGGTGTGGTGGCCGTCGCCGACCGCCGCGTGCCGGGCTCCCGCCCAGGCCCGCAGGATCTTCGGCCAGTGGCGGGCCGACTCCCCGGTGCCGCGACGGAGCGCATCCAACACCGCCAGGATGGCCACGGGGGCGAGGAGCCAGAGGAGCTGGGGCCAGTAAAAGATCATGGGAGCGAGGGCCCGGTGATGAACGGCGAGTGGGCGGACGCGGGACGGCGCCACAGGGTCGTCCAGGCCAGGATGAGTGCGGCGAGCAACAGGCCGGCGAGGCCCGGCCCGGCGAACCACGGGAAGAGCTCGGTCGTGATGAGATAGGATTTGGCCTCGAACTCGATCTTCTGGGCGCGGTCGATCGACTTGAAGGCCGTCTCGATGGTGTCGGCGTCGCGCGCGCGGAAGAAGCGGCCGCCCGTCTGGTTGGAGATGGCGCTCAGCGCGTTCTCGTCGAGGTCGGCGAGAATCTGCGTGTAGGTGATGGTCTTGCCGTGCTCGTCGCGCACGGGCAGGAAGGTGTAACCGTCCTTGCCCGCGCCGATGGTGTAGACAGGGACGCCGCGGGCGCGGGCGATGTCGGCGGCCTGCATCGGCGTCAGCACGCCCGAGTTGTTGGAGCCGTCCGTAAGCAGGACGACAAACGCGCCCTTGCGGCGGTTGCCCTCCTCGCGGCCCGTCTGCTCGAGGCGCGTCAGCGCGACGCCGAGCCCGTCGCCGACAGCGGTGTGGTCGGCGTCGATCACGCCGATCTCGAGGCGGTCGAGCTGGCGGGCAAGCCAGGCGTGATCAAAGGTGAGGGGCGCGAGCGTGTACGCCTGGGTGGCGAACACCACGATGCCGATGCGGTCGTTGGACCGGTTTTCAATGAAAGCCCGGATGACCGGCTTGATGACCTGCAGGCGGTTGGGGCCCTCGCCCGGCCGGTGGTTGTCCTCGGCCAGCATGCTGCCCGAGAGGTCGATCGCGAGCATCAGGTCGTAGCCCTGCTGGTGCACCTCGCGCTTGTCGTCGACGCGCTGCGGCCGCGTCAGCGCCAGCACGAGCAGCACGAGCCCGGCGACACCGATGCCGGTCGGCAGCCGCGACACGGCCACGAGCGACGGCCGGTACCACGCGGCGGCAAACGGCACCACGAGCGCCGGCACGCCGCGCCGGCCGCGCAGCCAGGCCAGGATAGGGATCACGGCCAGCGCCAGCAACCACCAGGGATCGTGCAGCGTGTAGTTGCCGTAGCTCATTTCAGAAATCCCAAGTGCCAAGTTCCAAATCCCAAGGAAGCTCCAACGGCGCAGTAGCTAACGCATCCTCGTTCTTTCGTTTGATGGTCATGGGTGTTTGCGGCTTCCTTGGAAATTGGAACTTGGGATTTGAAATTCATCCTCGCGAGCGGGTCCTCATCCGGGCATGGAAAAACCGCACCAGCGCCTCCAGCCGCGGCTCCCGGGTGCTGACGATGAGGCGGCTGAGGGGATCGGGGAATAGAAGGCGAAAGGCGTCCTCCCGGCGTTTCACCCATTCGGCGTGACCCGCGCGCTGGGCCGCCGTGCCGTCGAGCGTGACCAGGCGGCGGGCCAGCGGATCGTAGGCGACCAGCGTGTCGCCGGCCGGAAGGGTGCGCTCCCAGGGATCATCGACCCGGAAGCCCATGGTCTGGTAGCGGCGCTGCAGCACGCTCCAGCCCTCGGGCGCCTCGCGGGGAGGGAAGTCGGAGAGCCAGATGAGAATGCTGTGCTTCGGCGCGGCGCGGGCGAGGAGCTGCCAGGGGATTTCGGATTGTGGATACCGGATATCGGAGACCGGAGAGGAGGATGTGGTGGCCTTGCTTTCCGGTATCCGGTTTCCGGTATCCGGTTTCTGATCTCCGGTATCCAACGCCGGCGGCGGCGTGCCGAGCAGGGTGGAGGCGGCGTGCAGGATCGGGCCGCGGCCCCGCACGGGCTCCCTCACATGATGGCCGTCAGGCGCGGCGTAGACATAGCCCACCCGGTCGCGGTTGACGGCGCCCAGCAGCATCACCAGCCCGGCCAGTTCGAGCAGCGCCTCGCGCTTGGACTGGTTGGACGAACCGAATTGCAGGCTGGGGGCATCCTCGAACACGAGCAGCAGCGTGACCTCGCGCTCCTCAACGAACTTCTTGCGGTAGGGTTCGCCGAGGCGGGCGGTGACGTTCCAGTCGATGTCGCGCACGTCGTCGCCGAACTCGTATTTCACGACTTGGTCGAACTCCATGCCGCGTCCGCGGAAGGCCGAGCGGTATTCGCCGCTGAGCACGTTGGCGACGGCGTGCCGCACGCGCCACTCCAGCCGGCGCAGCAGGGCCAGCTGGGATTGCGGACTGGCGTTGGTGGTTTCTGGAGTGGTCGCTTTCACGCAGACGAATCCCGTCGGCCCGGCGATCCGGAGGCGGTCATGAGAGCCGTGCCCGGCGTGACCAGGGCCGGCTTCATGCCGCGGGCACCGGCGTGCGTTCGATGATCTGGCCGATGATCTGCCCAGTGGTGATCTCCTCGGCCTCGGCCTCGTAGGTAAGGCCGAGGCGATGGCGCAGGATGTCGGGCGCGAGTTCCTGCAGAAGGGCGGGGGAGATGAAGTCCTCGCCGCGCAACCACGCCAGGGCGCGGCCGGCCTGGAAGAGGGCGAGCGAGGCGCGCGGCGAGGCGCCGAAGTTGAGCTGGCGCCGGGCGGCGGGATTGTCGGTGCGCTCGGCCAGCTGGCGGGTGGCGCGGACCAGCGAAAGGATGTAGCGGTGCACCTCGGGGGACACGTGCACGCGGTCGACCTCGTGCCGCAGCGCGAGGAGTTCCGGGCCGCTGGAGACGGCGGCGAGCACGGGCTGGCTGGTCATCTGGCCCCAGCGCAGCATCACCGTGTGCTCCTCCTCGGCGGAAGGATAATCGAGAATGAGCTTGAAGAGGAAGCGGTCGGTCTGGGCCTCGGGCAGCGGGTAGGTGCCCTCCTGCTCGATGGGGTTCTGCGTGGCCATCACGAAGAATGGTGACGGCAGCGGCTGCGAATGGCCGCCGATGGTCACCTGCCGCTCCTGCATCGCCTCGAGCAGGGCGCTCTGCACTTTGGCGGGCGCGCGGTTGATTTCGTCGGCCAGCAGCAGGTTGGCGAAGATCGGGCCGCGGTGGGGCGCAAACGTGCCCTCCTTGGGCTGGAAGATCATGGTGCCGACGACGTCGCTCGGCAGCAGATCGGGCGTGAACTGGATGCGCTCGAACTGCACGCCCAGCGCCTGGCCGAGCGATTTGACGAGAAGCGTCTTGGCGAGGCCGGGCATGCCTTCGAGCAGCACGTGGCCGTTGGCAAGCAGGGCGACCAGCAGTCGCTCGACGATGACATCCTGGCCGATGACGGCCTTGGCGATTTCGACGCGGATTTTCTGGGACCAGACGGGACCGTTGGGCATGGGCGGAGCGGGTTGGCGAAGGGGTGAAGAGGACTGCGCGAAGACGTGGACGCGGGAAACGATTAAATTGCTGGAGTCGCGGAGTTTGGTTTGACTGCGGCGGGCCGTTAAAGTTTCACCGGAGAGAAGCAAACCCATGACCGGATTTCCACTGCAAATCGAGGCTGATGTGCGCCGGCGGCTGGCCAGCCTGGGCATAAGCCCCGGCGACGTCGCGGAGCGTTTCGTGCACGGCACCGGGCCGGGCGGGCAGAAAATCAACAAAACCTCCTCCACCGTGTGGTTACGACACCAGCCGACCGGCGTGGAGGTGCGCTGCCAGGCCGGGCGTTCGCAGGTGGTGAACCGGGCGCGGGCCTGGGCTGAATTGTGTGCCAAGCTCGAGGCGCGGCGCGCGGTGGCGGCTGCGACGGCGCAGGCGGAGCGCGAGGCGGAACGGCGGCGCCACCGGCAGAAGAGCCGCGGCCAGAAAGTGCGGATGATCGAAAGCAAGAAACATCGCGCGCGGATCAAGCAGGCGCGGCGGGGCGGCGGTTACGAGGAATGAGGCAGGGCCAGATGTTCCATCGGGCCGCAGCCCGGCAAGGCATTTCACCCGGCCGGCTCACGGATTTTCTTTTGCCCTGCACTCATCTCCGCGCATGATACTCTGCATGAATCCAGACGGCCAAGCACTTGAAGAAGCCCGCCGGGCGGGTCTGGATTTGGATCTGCTGGATTCGAACCTTGCTCTGACACCTGAGGAGCGCTGGCGCCAGCATGATGTGGCGTTGAAGCTGGTCGAAGAATACGAGACGACCCGGGGGAAAGTCGTTCCTGAAGAAGCCGTGATTCGCTGGATTCGGTCAGGGGGCCGACTTGTGCTTGAAGTGCGCGAAGGCAACAACGTGGTGCAGATAGGGTGAACGGTAGGAGCGGCTTTACGCCGCGATCCGTTTTCCTGTGCGCCGCCTCGTCGCGGGGGTGAATCTGCACCTATGCAGCGGACCGGAGGCGGCAAGCGGAGAGCCGAAGCCTCATCCAGTCGTTTCCGTGTGTCATCGCGCAATGGCCTGAAGTTTTCCGGTAGGGCGCTCTGCCGGCCGGCAGAGCTGGGCGCGTCGAACGCAACGAACGATCCAGCGGTCCGTCCCTACCCGTCAGCCCGATCTGCGAGGCCCGCTCCGGCCAAAATATCAGTTGACGGCGAAGGCACCGAAATCATAGTCCGACACTCTCTTTCGCGGGCGTAGCTCAGTTGGTAGAGCACCACCTTGCCAAGGTGGACGTCGAGAGTTCGAACCTCTTCGCCCGCTCCATTTCCGCAGAACGCCCGGTTGCGACTCCGGGCGTTTTTCGTGTCCTGCCACGACAGCTTCAATCACTTGCTGAGTGGATGAATGTCGCCCGCTGTGCGAAGATGCCTCGGGGCTTGCCCCGAGGAGGAGGTTCACTTAAACCGCCGGCGCATTCCCCTTGCCATGCCAGCGCAAAGTCCTCCCGCAGGAACCTCGACCCTGAAACGCATCCCCGTTGGGC
>CAJAKX010000273.1 GCA_903940425.1 uncultured Opitutia bacterium
GCTCCGCCTCGTCCTTGCTTTTCAGGTCGAGGTAATGCTTGCGGATGATGCTTTCGGAATTGCCCGCTTGCAGCGCCGCTTCGCCCATCGACCGGAATTTGGCTACGAACATCGAGATGAACGTGTGCCGCAGAACATCGTGCGTGAGGTCGAACGAGTCGATGACCTTGCGCCGCATTTTTGTCGCGTTGGTCGGGATGATAGAGAACCGATCCAACGGGTAGGCGCGCAGCCAAGCGGCAAGATTGGGCTGGATGGTCACAAGCCGCTTCATCCGGACCTTCGCCACTTCGGGCTCGATGTGGATCACCCCGGTATCGAGGCGGACATGCTCAGGCCGGAGTTTCGTGATTTCGCCGCAGAGCACGCAGGGTCGGATGCCGGCAAAGAGGCAGAGCGCGAAATAGGGCACCAACACGCCATCCCGGAACGTCTCCACGTGCGCCATGAGCTTGGCCGCCTGTTCGGCGGTGATCGTGATGGCCGAGCCACGGCGATGACTGATGCGGTGATGCGGGGTTTTCTCGATGGGGTTGGTGGTGATCCAGTCCTTCTGATATGCGAACTTGAAGAAGGTGGAGAGCACCGCGCGACGGTTGTTGTAGGTCTTAAGCGACGGTGCGTTCCGCTCCAAGTAGGCGATAAGCGAAGCGGCGGAAGTTTGCGCCAGTGTGAGCGCCGGAAACCGCATCTTGAAGGTCGCCAACTCATACTTGATCGATCGGAGTTGGCGTTCGGACAAAAGCGTCCGTTCGTGCTCTTTGCGCTTGGTGACGAAGTATTCGTCTACGGCGGCGACGAGCGGAACGTCCCGCTCCGGCTCGCGATAACTCGCGAGCGCGTAGTCGAGGTAGCAGGTTAGCGACCGCGGTCGGCCCGCGAGGCGGCGAAACACGGACTCCGCTTCGCGCAATTGGTCTTCGGTGAGAAACGTGGTCGCAGCGTGAAGGCCTGCGGCGGCCTGCAACGCCTTCAAGTCAAGCGCGGCCTTTTCGGCCGCGGCGGCTTCCCGGGTTTTGAAGTTCCTGCGGATGCGGAGGCCGTACAGCCCGCCCTCGACCCGCCAGGATGTGACTCCATTCCGATTCTCAAACCGGCTGACGGCAAACGTAGTGTGATGGCTCATGCTTAGGTTGCCACGTCAACTGGGCAACCTAGCTTCGCCAAAATGTTAGTCTCTGATCATCCGGGACTAAACTGGCGGGGCGGGCGGGGCTCGAACCCGCAACCCTCGGTTTCGAAGACCGATGCTCTGTCCATTGAGCTACCGCCCCGGGAAAACGGCGCGCGCATCAGACGAACCGCAAAGGCGGGCGCCGGTCAAGGCCGGTCTGCCGCCCCGATCAGTTTCGAGCCGTGATAATCGTCAGGCGGCCGGACGTCGAAGCAGCACGCGGAGTTTCTTCCCCTGCGCGGGCTCGGCCACCGTAAATCCAATGTTCTCCGCCAGGGCCACGGACGCTTGAAACGCCCCGGCCGAGACGTGCCCGCGGGGTTCGACGATCAACACTCCGCCGCCGGGCTTGAGCGCCGCGTGAATCGCCTGCAGGAAACGGTCTTTATCGGAGACCTCGTGCAGCATGTGGAAGAGCACGACGAGATCGAACCGGCCCGCCAGATCGCCGATCCCGAGGTCGTCCTGGGTGCAGCACCGGGTTTCGACGCGGTCGGCCAGACCCGCCCGCCGCGCGCGCCGGCGCAGTTCGGCGAGCATCTTTTCCTGCAGATCGACAGCCACCACGCGGCCGCCCGGACCGACCAAGCGCGCCAGTTCGAGCGTGAAGAAACCCATGCCGGGGCCGGGCTCAAGCACGAGCATGCCTTCCCGCACGTACGGGGCCAGCCGGGCGGTGGGGTTTTCGATCAGGCGGCGCAGCGGCGTTACCAGCAGATATCCGACCCACCACGGACAGGTGTGTGACGACATGGTTCTTCTTCTTCGATGAGGTTTTGTGCGTCCGTTTTGGCCGAACCGGCGTCCGGATGCAAACGTAACGAGTCTCGAATGGCGGGTCAGTTGATGTAGGTCGGGCTTCATGCCCGGTCTGACCTACCTCCACAAGGCTTATGCCGATGAAATGGTGCGGGCCACGTCCGATTTCTCGCAGTAGTTCTGGAATTATACGGCCATGAGGCGCAGCGAA
>CAJAKX010000274.1 GCA_903940425.1 uncultured Opitutia bacterium
GAAAGCGTTTTCCAGAGCTGCATTGGGAGTCCTTTGTCGTGATCAGCCGAGATCATGCAGTTGTAGGAGCGAGCTTCCGCCTTCGCTCGAAGCTACGGCGGACAGGTGCTCGCGACCTGTCCTCCGTAGGCCCGGCGAAGGAGGATGCACAGGGAAAAATCGCCTGCAAGCAGGCTCCTACAGTCCGCGTTGCGATTTCTCTGGAGGGCGCTGCGCCGTCAGCGCCGCTCGGGCATTTGGCGGCTCTGCGGGCCCGCAGAGCGCGCCGCCCTCCAAGTCATGACTGCTCCCGGATAGAGCCTATCCGAAAACCTTGCTGCGGTCATCTGGATCGCCACACCCCAAAAGAATTGGCGCCGGCCCGCGCCGCTGCGGCGGGGCTGGCGGGCGATTCCCCGGCAAGCATCGCGCGTTTTGCTGGACAGCAGAACGGCTTCCTACGTGCGGGTCGCCGCCCCCGGGCCGTCAATCGCGGTCTGCGTCGTGGGCCGCGCTGTCAGCGTCGCGGGGTTTCTTGCCGACCAGATCAAAGAGCATCGGGCAGCCGGAAAGACCGAACTCCGCGATGATCCCGGCCTCGAGGTAGCGGCGGTAGGATTCCCGCAGGTGCCGCTCCTGATTGCAAAACAGCCGGATGCGGAACGGACGGTTGCCGGTCTGCACGGCATAATAGATGCGGAACCGCTTGCCCCCCGCCGCCGGCGGCGGCGTGCGCTCGGCCAGGCGGATCAGCGTCTGGTTGAGCTTGGCCGTCGGCAGTTTCGCCTCGAGCTGGCGATGGAGCTTCACGGCGGCATTGAGCATGCGGTCGATCTCGTAGCCCGACATCGCTGAGACGAACACGACCGGCGCACCCGGCGTGAAAAACAGGCGATCAAAAAGCGCGTGCTCGAACTTTTCGCGGAATTCGCGCTCGGTTTCGTACCCGGGCACACCCTCGGGCCGTTGGAATGAATCATGCACGAGGTCCCACTTGTTGACGACGATCACCACCGGCTTGGCCTCCTTGACGACCTCGCCGGCGATGGCCTTGTCCTGCTGCGTCACGCCCTCCATCGCGTCGAGCACCAGAAAGACGACGTCGGTCCGCTTGATGGCGTCGAGCGCACGCAGGCGCGAAAAATACTCCACGGATGAGGCGACCTTCGTCGCGGCCTTGATGCCGGCGGTATCGATGAGCCGGAACGGATAGAATTTGCCGTCGCGGCCCTTGAACTCGAAGGGCACCTCAATGGCGTCGCGCGTGGTGCCGGGCTCCTCGTTGACGATGAGACGGTCGCTCCGGATCAGCCGGTTGCTCAGCGAAGACTTGCCGACGTTGGGGCGGCCGAGAAAACAGACGCAGAGCGCCTCGTGGGCCGCCTTCGCCTCAGGCGTCTCCAGCGGCTCGGGACCCAGCTTCGCCAGAATCGCGTCCCGCAGGGCAACCTCGCCCACGCCGTGCTCGGCGGATACGAAAAACGGTTCGCCCAGGCCGAGCTTGTAGAAATCAGGATCGTCGCGGCGGGCGTCATGGAAATCGATCTTGTTCACCACGAGCATCACCGCCTGGTCCCGGCGACGCAGGCGATTCGCGATGCGCTCGTCGAGCGCCGTCACGCCGTCCTTCGCGTCGACCATGAACAGGATGACCGAGGAGGTGTCGATGGCGAACTGCACCTGCACCTCGGTCGCCGCCACGATCTGCGCCGAGCTCTCCCCGCCCTTGAGGCCGATGCCGCCGGTGTCGAGCAGCAAGTAGGCACCGTCCCGCACCTCGGCGGAAATGACGTCGCGGGTGACACCGGGCTGGTCATGCACGATGGAGATGCGCTTCCGCGCCAGCCGGTTGAAGAGGCGGCTTTTGCCGACATTGGGCCGGCCGACGATGGCGACGATGCGATTCACGAGCGGTAAGCTTTAAGCTGAAAGCATTAAGCCGGGTTAGCCCAGCTTAAAGCTTTGCGCTTATCGCTTTGCGCCGCCCGCTTCGACGAAGCGGGAGATGCGGGTGCAGGCCTCGACCAGTTGCTCGTAGCTGGCGGCAAAACAGGCGCGCACGAAGCCGGCACCGTTCGCCCCAAAGGCCGTGCCCGGCACCACCGCGACCTTCTCCGCCTGCAGCAACCCAAGCGCGAAATCCTTGTCGTTGAGTCCGGTCACCGCGACCGAGGGAAAGGCGTAAAACGACCCGCGCGGGAGATGGCAAGTGAGACCGATCTCGTTGAAACGGCGCACGACGAAGTCCCGCCGGCGGTGGTACTGTTCGCGCATGCGCTTCACGCCGTCTTCGCCGTGCACCAGCGCCTCGAGGGCCGCCTCCTGGCTGATGATCGCGGCGCACATCATCGAATACTGGTGCACCTTCATCATGGCCTCGATGAGTGGCGCCGGGCCACAGGCGTAGCCGATGCGCCACCCGGTCATCGCGAAGGCCTTTGAGAAGCCGTGCAGGAAAAGTGTCCGCTCCTGCATGCCGGGCAGGCTGGCGATGCTGACGTGCCCGCCCTCAAAGGTCAGCTCGGAGTAGATCTCGTCGCTGATGACAAGCAGATCCTTCTCGACGCAGAATCTGGCGATCTGCCCGAGCTGCCCACGGCTGCACGTGCCGCCCGTGGGATTGCACGGCAGGTTCAGCATAAGCAGCTTGCATCCCGGCTGCCACGCGGCGGCGAGCGCCGCGGCGGTGAGGGCGAAATTGTCCGCCGCCTGCGTCGGCACCGGCACGCCAAGGCCATGCGTCAGCGTGACCGAGGGGTGATAGGAGACGTAGCACGGCTGGTGGAACATCACCTTGTCGCCCGGGTTGACCAGGGCGCGCAGCGCAATGTCGATGGCCTCGGAGACGCCGACAGTGACAAGCACCTCGCCCTCCGGCTGATACTCCACCCCGTAATGCTGCCCGACGTATTTGCAGATGGCGCGGCGCAGCTCGATGAGGCCGAGGTTCGAGGTGTAATGCGTCTTTCCCTTTTCAAGGGCGTAGATCGCCGCCTCGCGGATATGCCAGGGCGTGATGAAATCCGGCTCGCCGATGCCCAGCGAGATCACATCCTTCATCTTCGCCACGATCTCGAAAAAGTCGCGGATGCCTGATTTGGGCAGCGTGACGACGTGACGGGCGATAAAACGGTTGGTGTCCATGGTCGGGCGATTTCCGGCGCGCCCAGCGGTCGCGCCCTACCAATCGATGTTTATGGGGTCACCGTCAGGCGGCCGTTCTCTTCCGTCGGCACGTCCATCAGGTAACCCTGTTCCTTGTACGAGCGGAGCAGGAAATGGGTCGAGGTGGAGAGCACGCCCTCGATGGTCGAGAGCTTCTCCGACACGAACGCCGCCACTTTCTGCAGGCTCGAGCCCGTGACAAACACCAGCAGGTCGTACCCACCCGACATGAGATAGCAGGACTCCACCTCGTCGAAGCGGCTGATGCGCGTCGCAAACCGGTTGAACCCGCCGCCCCGCTCGGGCGTGATGCGCACTTCGATCACGGCGCGCACGGCACTGGCGTCCTCCTTGGAAAGATTAAGCACCGGGCGCCAGCCAAGAAGGATGCGCTCCTTCTTAAGCTGCTCCAGGTGGCGGTTGACCTTGGCTTCCGTCAGGTTCAGCACCTGCGCCATCTGCGCCGTGCTGAGGCTGCCGCCTTCGAGCAGGAGTTTGAGTACCGGATTCATAGGGAATGGCGATGTTCGCAAAAACCTCCGGCAAATCCACATTAATCTTCAGGGCGGACTGTCGCGCCACGCCATGCACCAGGAGAACCGGGCGGACTCGGCACCCCCCGGCGGGAAGGCAAATCACCACTGAGGTCAGCCGCACTTCAAGCCGTGGCAGCCGGCGGCGCGCCGGCCGGTTTCAACAGGACTGTTCGGGTGCAAAAGTCGCCAAACTGTTCGCCGGGAGTGCGCTCCAGTGCGTATTCATCGGCGACCTTGGCGAACTGGAACGGACGGGCGGGTTCGAGCCGGAAGCTGGCGCGGCGCTCAACCTCGGCCTGAAGAATCAATACCTGTAATGCTCAGGTTTATACGGACCCTCGACTTTCAAGCCAAGGTAATCTGCCTGCTTCTGGCTTAGCTTGGTCAGTCTCACGCCAATCTTTTCCAAATGCAGTCGCGCCACCTCTTCATCGAGGTACTTCGGCAGTCGATAGACGCCAACCTTGTAGACGTTTTTGTTTTTCCAGAGATCCAGTTGGGCCAGCACCTGGTTGGTGAAGCTGCTCGACATCACGAATGACGGGTGACCGTGCGCACAGCCGAGGTTCACCAGACGTCCCTCGGCAAGGACATAGATCGCACGTCCGTCAGGGAAACGGTATTTGTCGACCTGCGGCTTGATGCTGATTTTCTTCACGCCGGGCGCCGAGTTGAGGCGGGCCATCTGGATCTCGTTGTCGAAGTGCCCGATGTTACAGACGATGGCCTGGTCTTTCAGCCGCTGCATGTGTTCAAGCGTGATGACATCACAGTTGCCCGTGCAGGTGACATAGATGTCGCCCTGGCCGAGGGTTTCCTCGATCGTGGCGACCTCGAATCCTTCCATGGCGGCCTGCAGCGCATTGATGGGGTCGATCTCGGTAACGATGACGCGCGCCCCGAAACCGCGAAGCGAATGCGCCGAACCCTTGCCGACATCGCCGTAGCCGCAGACGACCGCGACCTTGCCGGCGATCATGACGTCGGTGGCGCGCTTGATTCCGTCGGCGAGCGACTCGCGGCAGCCGTAGAGGTTGTCGAACTTTGACTTGGTCACCGAATCATTGACATTAATGGCGGGGACCAGAAGTTTGCCGGCCTCGTGCAGTTGGTAAAGGCGGTGGACGCCGGTGGTGGTCTCTTCGGAGACGCCGCGCCATTCCTTGACAATGGCATGCCAGTGGCGCGGGTTCCCGGCGTGGATGCGCTTGAGGAGATCCTTGATCACCTGTTCTTCGTGCGCGGCGGAAGGCGTGTTCACCCAGTCGCTCCCCTCTTCCAATTCATAGCCTTTGTGAATGAGCAGAGTGGCGTCGCCGCCGTCATCCACCACGAGCTGCGGGCCCTTCCCCCCGGGATGGGAGAGAGCTTCGTAAGTGCAGTCCCAATATTCTTCCAGGGTTTCACCCTTCCAGGCAAAAACGGGCACGCCGGTGCGGGCGATGGCGGCCGCAGCGTGATCCTGCGTGGAAAAAATGTTGCAGGAGGCCCAGCGCACGGAGGCACCCAGCTCAACGAGTGTCTCGATGAGCACCGCGGTCTGGACGGTCATGTGCAATGAGCCGGTAACGCGCACGCCCTTGAACGGCTTCTGCCGGGCATACTTCGCGCGCACCGCCATGAGGCCGGGCATTTCCCGCTCGGCAACTTCAATGGCCAGGCGGCCCGATTCGGCGAGCGCAAGGTCCCGCACTTTATAATCCGGCTTTCGGTGAGTGGGAGCGACGGTAGGCATGGGGCGATGAGTCAAAGTGGAGACTTGGCGGGCAGCGGGCCGGGGCGCTTACTTGGCCGCGGCGAGGAGTTCCTTGGTCTTGTTGATCTGCTCCCATGGCATGTCGGCCTTGCCAAAGTGCCCATAATTGGTCGTCTGCCGGTAGATTGGGCGCAGCAGATCGAGCTGTTTGATGATGTTGGCGGGCTTGAAGCTGAAAACCTTCGCCACGGCGCGGGCAATGACATCGTCCGGCACCTTGCCTGTGCCCATCGAATCGACCCAGATGCTCACGGGTTCGGGGTAGCCGATGGCGTAGGCGACCTGAAGTTCGCAGATTTCAGCCAGACCGGAGGCGACGATATTTTTCGCCACCCAGCGGCACATGTAAGCAGCCGAGCGGTCGACTTTCGAGGGATCCTTGCCGGAAAAGGCGCCGCCGCCGTGGCGACCCCAGCCGCCATAGGTGTCGACAATGATCTTGCGGCCGGTCACCCCGGAATCGCCTTCGGGACCGCCCACGACAAACCGTCCGGTGGGGTTGATCAGGTACTTGGTGTTCCGGTCGAGCATCTTCGCCGGGATGACCTTCCGGACCACATGCTCGATGAGAAAATCGCAGATGGCGGCGTGGGTGACGTCCTTGGTGTGCTGGGTGGAGATGACGACATTCTCCACCTTCACCGGCTTGTCGTTCTCGTAGCGGATGGAGACCTGGGACTTGGCATCTGGACGCAGCCAGCCGACGACGCCGGCCTTGCGGAGCTTGGTGAGCTCACGACCAAGACGGTGGGCATACATGATCGCCGTCGGCATCATCTCGGGGGTCTCATTGCAGGCGTAGCCAAACATCAGTCCCTGGTCGCCGGCGCCCTGCTCGGCGGTTTCCTTGCCCTCCGCCGCGCGTGCATCCACGCCCTGCGCGATGTCAGGCGACTGCCGGGTGAGGTAATTGTTGATGAAAACGCGATCGGCGTGAAACACATCGTCGTCGTGGACATAGCCGACGTCGCGGATGGCGGCCCGCACGACCTGTTCGTAATTCAGTTTCGCCTTGGTGGTGATCTCGCCGGCGATGATCACCATGTTGGATTTCACCATCGTCTCGCAGGCGACGCGGCTTTGCGGGTCCTGCTCCAGGCAGGCGTCGAGCACGCTGTCGGAGATCAGATCGGCCACCTTGTCAGGATGGCCTTCGCCCACGGACTCGGAGGAGAAAACAAATGAATTGGCCATAGAATTCCGTATAGAAAAAACGCAGGATTGGCCTATCGCAAGGAAAATATCATCGTATACGGATTCAATGATACGTTAGTGCTCCGGGCGGGCACACGATTGTGCGTGTTAATTGCGTACCGATGCTTAAACTTCGTTGTGTGGTGTCGTTGGTACGACGGAAAGCAGGATTTCGCCGCGTCGAGAGAGAACCATACAGCGTGCTGTGGAAAGCATCCCTCCATCAACCCGGGCTGGCCGGAAAATTCTGATTGGCGATGACGAGCGTCTTAAGTGCCGCATCCTGGCCGGCATCCGCGAACCCGGGGGTTTCATGGTGACCGAGGCGGACAACGGCGAAAGGCATTGGAGCTTGAGAGGATCCCGCATCACTGGCGCTGGACCGCCCCCCTGACACTCATTCCAATCCTCTTATCCACGTGGAAATCCCACCGCAACTGAAGCCCGCTCTCGATCCCGCCGCCCTCGCGGCGCTGCGCGACTTGAATCCTGGCGACGATTCATTTTTCCAGGACCTCGTCCTGATCTTCCTTGACGACTCGCCACAACGCATCGCCGAGATTGAGCAATCGCTGGTGAAAGGAGACGCCAGGCAGTTGACGCTCGCCGCCCACAGTCTCAAGGGCAGTTCCGCCAATTTCGGCGCCGAGCGGCTGCGCGCATTGAGTGAACAGCTCGAACTGCTGGGGCGGCAGGGTTCGTTCGGTGACGCCCCGGCCCAGCTGCGCGCCCTCAAGGATGAGTTCACCCGGGTAAGAGCGGCGCTGGAGGCGCTGCTTCCCGGAAAGTGATCGTCCTTTGGACCGGCGGAAAAGAAAAGGCGCCCGGTTCCCGCCGGGCGCCTTGAAGAGATGGCCTGCCGTCGCGTCTGGCTGGCGCGGCGGTATCGTGAGCCGTGGCTAGGGTTGCGTGTCCTTGTTGGCCGCTTCGTCGAGGATGTCGCCGAGGTTCATCATGTCGCTGCCGCTGCTCTGGCGATTGAGCATGTCGTAGGTCGCCGTCTCGGCGGCAAGCTGTTCCTCGGTGTAATTCGCAGCCTTGATGGACAGACCGAGCCGGCGCTCATCGCGATCGATCTTGATCACGCGCGCCGTGACCGGCTGGCCGGGTTTCAGCACGTCCTTCACCTTGTCCACGCGCTCCTCGCTGATCTGCGAGATATGGACGAGTCCGTCGATGCCATTGGCGAGTTCGACGAACGCGCCGAAGGAGGTGATCTTGCTGACCGTGCCCTGCACCACGTCGCCAATCCGGAAGAAACTGTCGATGTCCGACCACGGATCGGGCGTGAGCTGTTTCATGCCGAGCGAAATGCGCTGCTGCTGGGGATCGACGTCGAGCACGATGGCGTCGACTTCATCGCCCTTCTTCAGGAGTTCGCTCGGATGGTTGACCTTGCGGGTCCACGACATGTCGGAGACATGCACCATGCCGTCGATGCCTTCCTCGAGCTCGATGAAGGCCCCGTAGGTGGTCATGTTGCGCACCTTCCCGCGGACGCGGGCGCCGATGGGATAATTATGGCGGACCATGTCCCACGGGTTGGGCTCAAGCTGGCGGATGCCCAGGGAAATCTTCTGCTCCTCCTTCTGGATGCCGAGCACGACCGCATCAAGTTCCTGGCCGACCTTGAGAATCTCGGAGGGTTTGGTGATGCGCTTCGTCCAGGACATCTCGGTGATGTGCACGAGGCCCTCGACGCCGGGCTCGATTTCGACAAAGGCCCCGTAGGGCACGAGATTGACCACCTTGCCGCGGACCTTGGCGCCGACGGGGAACTTTTGCTCGATGTCGTCCCACGGATTCTTGGTGGTCTGCTTGAGGCCGAGCGAGACGCGCTCCTTCTCCCGGTTGACCTCGATGATCATGACCTGGACCTCCTCGCCCTGCTTGAGCATTTCGCTCGGGTGCGAGATGCGGCCCCAGCTCATGTCGGTGATGTGGAGCAGGCCGTCCATGCCGTCAAGGTCGATGAACGCTCCGAAATCGGTGATGTTCTTGACGACGCCCTTGCGGATCTGGCCGGGCTGGATGCTCTCCAGCAGATCGCGACGCTTCTTGTGCCGCTGCTCCTCGATGAGTTCGCGACGGGAAAGGACGATGTTCTTGCGGTCCAGGTTGATCTTGAGAACCTTGAAGTCGTAGGTCTGGCCGATGTATTGATCGAGGTTCTTGGGCGGCTGGATGTCGATATGCGAGGCCGGCAGGAAGGAGTCGACCCCGATGCTGACGATGAGGCCTCCCTTCACCTTGGATTTCACGCGCCCGGAGACGACCGAGCCTTCGGAGCACTTCTGGAGAATGTTTTCCCAGTTTTTCTTCTGCTGCGCCAGGTCGTAGGAGATGACGGGGTTGCCGTCTTTGTCCTCCAGCTTTTCCAGGATCACCTCGATCTGCGACCCGATCTGCATCTCGCCCAGATCGCCGAATTCCGAAGCCGGGATGATGCCTTCGGCCTTGCCGCCAATATCGACGACAACTTCGTTCTGACGGATTTCGGTGACGATACCGGGGACAATCGCGCCTTCCTTCAATTTATCGAAGGAGCTCTGCGCGAGCAATTCTTGCATGACTGAACTCATTTGGAGAAGCGAAGTGCGCCCACCTGCTCCGGGGTGGTCACCCTCCGCGCCGGCCCTGCGGCCGTTGGTTGGATGTTAAACTGACGAAAGCCACCCGCGGGAGCATTGCGGCGGTGCGCGGGTGGTGCCTGTAAATGCCGCAAACCGGCAAATTCCCAGTCAGTTGCGCGGGTCGCAAGCCCAAAAAACCGGCTCGTCCGAAGCGGGCCCGGTTTCCCTCCGGGTCGAATCAGGCTTCCGCGCTACAAGTTATTTGCCCTTCAGGCCTTGCAGCTGCCGCTCCAAGGCATCGAAGAAAGCATCGTAGCCGGCCGGATCCCGGAGTGGGGTCTCGGTCGCGGGGTTGGCCAGCTTGTTGTAGTTGTCCTCTACGATCTCCTGCAGCAGCACCTGCACCTCGATGTTGCCATCATCCCGCGGCTGAAGATGGATCGAAATGGACCGCTGCCGGGACGATCTGAAATCATCGCCCCCGCCAATATGTGAAACCCCTTCCAGTCTCCCCTGGGCGGGCCCCCCGCTCGTCTGCTGGTAGCCGAGTTTATCGATCGCCAGCCGCGCCGCCTCGTAAACCTGGCGTTGGTCTCCCTGGACGATGCGCACCTTGGGCGGCACGCTTTCAATGCGCTCCTGCACCGTGCTGCGCATGGACTCGATGGAGGCGCATCCGGCTACAAGACCCCACGCCACGACCAGCAGGAATAAGGGACCAATGGTCTTTCTGCTCATGTGATGACAGTCGATCCTCTAGCGGAATCAGGGGTGCGGGTCAAAACGGATTAATGACTGGCTTCCTGCATGACAGGGAAACCTCACACTGGTTCGCCTGCCACGGGCTGAAAGGAGGCGGGTTGCTGCTGGGAAATGCAGTGCAGTGTGCCGAGACCCCAGACCAAATCAAGGCAGTCGACCGGAATGATCTTCCTGCCCGGGAAGCAGCCGGCCAGCACCTCCGCGGCCTCCGCGTCACGGTCCGGCTGCCGAAACGCCGGCATCAACACCGCCCCATTGATGACCAGGAAGTTGGCGTAGCTCGCAGGCAGCCGCGGTCCGTCGCGAGAACCGCGCCGGGGCATGGGCAGTTCGACGATGGTGAATTTGCGACCGGCCGGCGTGCGCAGTCGGTGCAGCCGTTCGAGATTCTCC
>CAJAKX010000275.1 GCA_903940425.1 uncultured Opitutia bacterium
ACATGCCGGTCGAACAGGCGCACATCCGCGCCGCGGCCCCACAGTTCGCCCATCGAGAAGATGAACTGGTTCATCGCCACGAGTAGCATGCCGATGAGCGCCAGCGAAAGCAGAAGCTCCAGCAGGGTGAAGCCGATGGCGGAGGCCGGAAACCGGAGACCGGAAAGAGCGATCCGGGGAGCCAGCCGGCTTCCAGCCGACGTTCCTGCCTGTCCGGTATCCGGTATCCGGTATCCGCTATTCATGGCGCCGCCCCCTGGATCTGGAGAATGCGCTGCTTCGCCTGGTCGAGCAGCGTGCTGCGTTCGACAGGGTCGGACCACGTGGGTCGCAGCAGCAGGAACGTCTGGGTCGTACGGTAAGGCTCATGGCGGGCGGGATCGGTGATCTCGCAGGTCCATGTGACCGAGAAGAGGTCGACGGTGCTGGTCGAGGCGATCTCCGCCTGCCAGCGCGCCCGCCGGTTCGTGCCGAGGTCCAGCTCGCCACCCTCCTCGACCTTGTCGCGGTCCGGCTCGGTGAGCCCGGCGGCCCGGACGAAGCGCAGGTCCTCGTCATAGGCGTTGCGCCGGGTGGCCGCCTCATAGGCGTTGAGCGCGTTCACATAGGTGGCGCCGAGCACGACGGCGGCGAGCGCGAAGATGGCGAGGGCGACGAGAACCTCCAGCAACGTGAAGCCGGCGCGGCGGCCGCCGCGCCAACCGAAAATTGAAAACGGAAAACCAAAAATCATGTCCCCTTCTCCGTCTTTTCCAGCACCGGGGCGCAGGTCCAGGGGTCGATGGCAAGCTGCCAGGCGTTCGCACCAACCCGGAACTGCACGCGGAACGCCGTGCATGTGCCGTCGGGATAGAAGATGACGCGCGGCACCTCCTGCGTCTCGATGACCTGCCCGGCAACGAGGATCAGGCTGCCACCCTTGAGCGCCTGCAGAAACTGTACGCCGACCTCGCCGCCGGCGGCGTCGAACGCCGCCGCGGCGGTCTCCTGCCCGTTGCTCCAGACGAGTTTTTTCTCCTTTGCGTCAAAGCCCAGGCTCACCTCGTGCTCGCTCAGCGACGCCAGTTTTTGGGCCGAGCGGCACGCCTGCCAGAACACATCCTCGGGCGCGGGGTGGTCGTTGCTGAACACGCGCGTGACGCCCACCGCCAGCAGCGAGCCGATCAGGCCGATGAGCGCCAGGACGAGCAGGATCTCCAGCAACGTGAAGCCGCTTCGCCGGTTCCGGCGAAGCGGGGAGAAAGAGTGAAAGTGAAGGTGAGAGGGGAAAACACCATTCCCAGCGGACACTGATGACGGAGTCGGCGTGTCGCCTTTCACTTTTCCCTCTCACTTTCACTCGCAGGCACGGCCTGCGTCACCAGTTCCCGATGTCGTCATCCGTGCCGTCGGTCTTGTCGGGCCCCTTGGACCACAGATCATAGCCGTTTTTATTTTTCACACCGGGATAACGGTACTGGTAGGGTTCGCCCCAGGGATCAACGGGCAGCTTGCTGTCCTGCAGATAGGGTCCCCGCCAGCGATCGGCCCGGTTGGCGGGAGTCGCGACGAGCGCCGCCAGACCCTCGGCCGTCGAAGGAAAGTCACCCATGTGAATGCGGTACGCGTTCAGCGGCGCCTGCAGGCTCTGGGTCACAAACAACTTGGCAATGTCCTTCTGGCTGCCACTAAAAAGATTGCCCACGTTGGTGACGGCGAGGCTGACCAGCAGGCCGATGATGGCGAGCACGACGAGGATCTCGAGGAGCGTGAAGGCCCCGGTGGCGCGGCGGGCAGGGCGGAAAACACGAGGCGCGGACTTCATGGTTCGGAAAGTTAAACGCCGCACGACCATGCTTGTCGAGTCCGGCGCGGCACGGTGCGCGGCTTCCCTTCAGACGCTCCAGCTGTCCGGAAGTTTCAACCCGGCACGCGCGGAACCAAGGTTCCCGTTGCCTGCTCAGCGTTTCTCCGGCGGGCCAATGTCCGCGGCGGACATGTGGTACTGGGCCACCGCCTGCTCCCGGAGCGCCTGCGCCAGCCACGGCAGCCGGGCGGTCTCGTAATTCCGTACGAGCGCCCGACACGCCTCAACCAGCTGCCGGTGCACGATGGGGTTGCCGTCATCGAGTACATGGTTCGAGCCCTGCAATCCGATGGGTGCCGGCACGAGGCCGAGCGCCGCATAGCACTTCGCGAGGTTGCTCCACGCCTCGGCGTTCGCCGGCTGGAGCACGAGCGCCGCGAGCGTCTGGATCGCGGCCGCATCATGATGGCCGGCGGCAAACACCGCCGCGCTGACGAGCATGTACCCCCCCGCGTCGTTGGGCATGAGCCGCTGCGCGTAGCGGCCGGCGGTTTCAGCCCCGGCCCAGTTGCCCAGCTGCAAGTAGGACTGCCCGAGTTGCAGGTAGATCCTGAAATTGCCCACGTCGGCCAGTTCGTCGGCCGGGCGGTCGCGGCGCAGCGATGTCCGGTGTGATGCCTCGTTGGCCCAGCGGTCGACCGCCTGCGCCCGCAGCAGGATGTCGACGGATTTCAGGTAGAAACGCCCCGCCTCCCCCGGCTGGCCGCGCTGTCTGAGAAAGTCCCCC
>CAJAKX010000276.1 GCA_903940425.1 uncultured Opitutia bacterium
TCCGCGGGATCGGGCTGGACCTCGGGCTTGGGATAGAGGTGGTGGAAGAGATTGAAGCAGTTGCGGGCGTAGAGCGCGCTGGCGTCGGCGGGCACGGTGGCGGGCAGGTTGACGGCGCCGATGATCGCGACGCCGTGGTGCACGACGGTTTCGCCTGCGCGGGTGAGTTCGCAATTGCCGCCCTGCTCGGCGGCGAGGTCCACGAACACGGTGGCGGGCCGCATGCGGCCGACCATGTCCGTGGTGACGAGCAGCGGCGCCTTCTTGCCGAAAACCTGGGCGGTGGAGATGACGACGTCGACCTTCGGCAGGCGCGCGCCGATCGCCTCCATTTCCTTCTGGATGAACTCGGGCGAAAGCTCCTTCGCGTAGCCGCCGGCCGTCTCGGCGTCCTTCGGCAGCTCCATTTCCACGAACATGGCGCCGAGGCTCTTCACCTGCTCGCGCACCGCCGGCCGCGGGTCAAAGGCCTCGACCCGCGCGCCGAGGCGCTTGGCGGTGGCGATGGCCTGCAGGCCGGCCACCCCCGCGCCGAGCACGAGCACTATGGCGGGCGTCACCGTGCCCGCCGCCGTCATGAGCAGCGGAAACATCTTGCCGATCCGTTCCGCGGCAATGAGCACGGCCTTGTAGCCGGCGACCGTCGCCTGCGAGCTGAGGGCGTCCATGCCCTGCGCGCGGGTGATGCGCGGGATGAATTCCATCGCGTAGCCCGTGATCCGGCGGCGGACGAAGACCTGCAGCACCGGCGCGCTGGTGAAGGGCGCCAGGAAGCCGATGTAAACGGTGTCTTCGCGCATCAACTCGGCCTCGGCGAGGGCGGGCGGGTGCACCTTGAGGACGAGGTCGGCCGCGGCGTAGAGTTCGCGCGCCGAGCCGATGATCTGCGCTCCGGCGGCAACGTACTGTTCGTCGCTGATGCCGGCGCGAAGGCCTGCGCCGCTTTCAACAAGGATTTCGTGCTTGTCGCGCAATAGCGCGGCAGCCAGGGCGGGGATGAAGGCGACCCGCGTTTCGCCGGCCGCGGTTTCTTTCGGTATCCCTATCTTCATGGATGGTGGAAAACTGGGGTTGAGTGCGCCCGAGCCTGCAAAGTAGCACACCAGTCTCAATGTCAAAAACGCCGGGTCCACTACGAAAAGCCTTTGACCCATGCGTGCCGCCTGCGAGGATTCGCGGCGACGCCACGGTTGCCACCATGAACGACGCCCGCCCCGCCCGCCCTTCACTCCGCTTCCGGCTCGGCCGCGGACGCCATCGGGGCGGGGTTGACCGGAGGCATGCAGCCGGTGGCCGGCGTTTGATGGCTCGCGGATCGCCGACACCAGGCACATCCCTGCCATGAAGGATCCGGCGCCCGGCCCTCTCCAATCTTAATCCCCTCACCTTCCATGTATTTCAGTTTGGTCGGCTTGTGCCTGGTCGCGGTGATCGGCCTCTATTTCTACAACAACCCCCTCAAGCACGGGCGTTGGTTCATGGTCCGTCGTTTCATCAACTGGTTCCCGCTGGGCATGACGTACTCCTTTCTGTACATGGGGCGTTACAACCTGGCCGTCTCGAAAAACGCCCTGGGCGCGTTGATGTCCAAGGAGGACTTTGGATGGATCTTTGCCGCGGGCACGGTGACCTACGCGCTGTCCTTCCTCGTCAATGGTCCGCTGGTGGACAAGATCGGAGGGAAGAAAGGCATCATCATCGCCGCGCTGGGCGCTTCCTGCGCGAACATCATTCTGGGCGTGCTCACCTACCTGGTGGTGACGAATCAACTGCGGATGAGACTGGTGTACGCCTTTTCGGCGATCTACGCGCTCAATATGTATTTTCAAAGCTACGGCGCGGTTTCGATCATCAAGGTCAAGGCCTATTGGTTCCATGTGCGGGAGCGCGGAGTCTTCGGGGCCATCTTCGGCACCCTGATTTCGTTCGGCGTCTATTTCGCCTTCGACTGGGGCCAGGCCATCGTCGACATGACGACCACCCTGCCGGAAGGTAAAATGAGCTGGCTCCATATTTTGATTCAGCGGGTTTTCGCCCTCAAGACCCAGTCGGTTGATGCGACCTGGGCGGTGTTCTACATCCCCGCCGCGATCCTGCTGTTCTGGGCGCTTCTGGACTGGTGGCTGATCAAGGACACTCCGGAAGAGGCCCATTTCGCGCCGTTTGACACTTGTGATGCCTCTTCGGGTCAGATGCAGGTGAAACTCACCACGGCGGATCTGCTCAAGAAGGTCTTTGGCAGTCCCCTGATGCTCCTGTTTGCATCGGTGGAGCTGACCGCCGGGGTCATGCGCAACGGGATCATGCAGTGGTATACCATCTTCGCCCGGGAAGTGAAGCAACCCGGGGCGGAATTCTTCATGGAGCATTGGGGTCTGCTGCTGTGCATCTTCGGCATCGTCGGTGGCTTTGCCGGTGGATTGATTTCGGACAAATTTTTCCAGTCGCGGAGAGGACCACCGGCGGTGCTGCTGTGCGGTTTCATGTTCATCATGACGATTGTGATGGCTTTCTCGCTGTTCGCTTCACCCGTCATGGTGGGGGGCGCGGCCGTTCTCATCGTCATGGCGGTGACGGGTGTCCACTCTTTGATGTCCGGCACGGCCGCCGCCGATTTTGGCGGCAGAAAAGCCACGGCCACCTGTTCCGGAATCGTGGACGGGTGTGTGTATCTGGGAAGCGGAGTGCAGTCCGTCAGTATCGGTTATCTGGCAGGCCTGAGCTGGCAGTGGTGGCCGATCTTTTTGATGCCTTTTGCCCTGATCGGCGGGCTCATTGCGATGAGATTTTGGAACGCATTGCCCGCGGCCACCCGGAAGTACATCGCCGAGGTTGAGCAAAAAAAGGCGGCGGCGCTGGCGGCTTGATTTCTGAATCGCTGCTTTACGGTCCATGGATCAATCCGCCCCCGTCCGCCCCAGATATCCCGCCGGCTTCCGCCCCCGCCGCGGCCTCAACTGGGCCGTCGTGGGCCTGATGTATACCAGCTACTATCTGTGCCGCTACAATTTCTCGTACGCGAACAAGTCCATCGCCGACGAGTTTCACTTCTCGTATCAGGACATGAGCACGATTCTCGCGATGAACTTCGTCGCGTATGGCTGCGGCCAGTTTATCAACGGCCTGCTCACGGACCGGATCGGGGGCAAGCGCGCGATGCTGATCGGCGCGGCGGGCACGGTGGCTTTGAACCTGCTATTCGGCGCGGCGTCGTTCTGGGGGCTGCTATCGCTGTTCGCGCTGCTGTGGGGTTTGAATGGCTACTTACAGTCATTCGGCGCGCCGGGCTTCATCAAGATCAACGTCTCATGGTTCAGCCAGAAGGAGCGCGGCACGTTTGCGGGCATTTTCGGTTTCATGATCAACCTTGGACGCTTCGTGGCCAACCGGCTGCTGCCCGCGCTGCTCGCCGGCATCACGATTTTCTGGATGTATAAACTGCCGCCGGCGCACTGGCGCTGGCTGTTCTGGATTCCAGCGGGCGTTGCGACCGTCGTCGCGATCGTGCTTGCGCTCGTGGTGAAGGACACGCCGGAGGAGTGCGGCTATAGCCATCTCTTCCCCGGCGAGGCGGACCACGCCGACGTCGACATCCACGGCGAACTCGGGACGGTATTCTGGCAGATCTTCAGCAACCCCGTCGTGTGGATCATGGCGTCGGCCTACGCGTGCACCGGTGCGGTGCGGCAGGCAATCGACCAATGGTTTCCGCGCTATTTCGCCGAGGTATATCACCTCGACTTGCTCGGCGCGAAATTCCAGTGGCTCGGGTTCCTGATTCCGTTTGTCGCGTCGAGCGGCTCCCTGCTCTCCGGCTGGATTTCGGATCGGTTTTTCCATTCGCGTCGTGCGCCGGTGGCGATGGGGATTTATTTTATCGAGGTCTGCGTCATTCTCGTGGCGACGCAGGTGACCACGCTCAACTGGGCGCTGGCGTTTTTCGTCATGATTGCCTTCACGGTCAACTCGACCCA
>CAJAKX010000277.1 GCA_903940425.1 uncultured Opitutia bacterium
CTCGACGATTTCCGAGGCCGACTGGTCGATGACGCGATAGTCAAAACCTTGAAGCTTGATGCGGATGCGCTGGCCTTTCATGGCGGTGCAAAGAACGGGGGTTTAGGTGCGGGCCGGAGCCTTGGTGGACGTTTCGACAATCTTGGTGAGGAGCTGCGCCGGCACCTGGTCAAAGTGCGAGGGCTCCATCGAGTAGGAGGCGCGGCCCTTCGAGAGCGAGCGGATGTCCGTGGCGTAACCGAACATCGTCTCGAGCGGGACCAAGGCGTTGATGATGCAGGCCCCTTCGCGCTGCTCCATGCCCTGGATGTGGCCGCGGCGGCGGTTGATGTCGCCCAGGATGTCGCCCTGAAACTCCTCGGGAACGGTGACCTCGACCTTCATGATCGGCTCGAGCAGGATGGGCTTGGCCTTGGCCATCGCATGCTTGAAAGCGAAAATGCCGGCCATGCGGAAGGCGAGTTCCGAGGAATCGACCTCGTGGAACGAACCGTCGACCAGGCGGGCCTTGAAATCGATCACCGGATAGCCGGCCACGACGCCATTGTTGGCGGCCTCGAGGATGCCCTCGGTGACGGGCTTGATATACTCCTTCGGGATGGCGCCGCCCACGATCTCATTGATGACCTCGATGCCCTTCCCTTTCTGGTTGGGCTCAATCTTGATGTAGGCGTGACCGTACTGGCCGCGACCGCCGGACTGGCGGATGAACTTGCCCTCGCCGTCGGCGTGGGCGGTGATGCTCTCCCGGTAGGCGATCTGCGGCTTGCCGGCGTCGGCCTCGACCTTGAACTCGCGGAACATGCGGTCGCGAATGATTTCAAGGTGTAATTCGCCCATGCCGGCGATGATGGTCTGACCCGTGTCGGTGTCGGTAAAGGTCCGGAAGGTCGGATCCTCGGCCGAAAGGCGCTGGAGGGCTTTGCCCATCTTGTCCTGGTCGGCCTTTGACTTCGGCTCGATGGACATGGAAATGACGGGTTCGGGGAAAGTGGGCGGCTCGAGCCGGATGTCGGCTTCGTCATTGCACAGGGTGTCACCCGTGATGACGTCCTTGACCCCGATCACCGCGCAGATGTCGCCGGCATAGGCGACGTCGATCTCCTCCTTGTCCATCGCGCGCATGAGCAGCAGGCGGGAAATGCGCTCGCGGCGGCGGGTGCGCGGATTGAAGACGGACTGGCCCCTGGTAAGTTTTCCCTGGTAAACGCGGGCGAAGACCAGGCGGCCGACGAAGGGGTCGCTCCACAGCTTGAAGGCGAGCGCCACGGTCTTCGCGCGGTCGTCGGCCTTGGCAAAGACTTCCTGGCCGTCGTTGTTTTGACCCCTGGTGGGCGGGAGGTCGAGCGGGTTGGGCAGATAGTTGACGACGCAGTCGAGCAGCCGCTGGACCCCTTTCTTCTTGAAGGCGGAACCGGGAATGACTCCGCAGAACTTGAGGGAGACCGTCGCCTTGCGGATGCCGAACATCAGTTCGTTGACGCCGATTTCGGCGCCCTCGAGATACTTGTGGGCGATCTCGTCGTCGCAATCGGCCACGGCCTCAATGAGCTTCTCGCGGTACTTCTTGGCGCTGGCGAGCAGGTCGGCCGGGATGGCTCCCAGCTTGGGCGTGAGGCCGAGGAGATCCGTGGGATCCTCCTCGAAATAATAGGCCTTCATCTGCACGAGGTCGACCAGGCCCTTGAAATGCTCCTCGGCGCCGATCGGCAGGAAAAGCGGATGCGCGTTGGCCGCGAGTTTCTTGCGCATCTCCTCGACGCAGGCGTAGAAGTTGGCCCCGACACGGTCCATCTTGTTGACGAAGGCCAGCCGCGGCACGCGGTACTTGTTGGCCTGGCGCCACACGGTCTCGGACTGCGGCTGCACGCGGCCGACTGCGCAGAAGACGGCGACGGCCCCGTCGAGCACGCGGAGCGAACGCTCCACCTCGGCGGTGAAGTCAACGTGACCGGGCGTGTCAATGATGTTGATGCGATGCTTGATCGGCGCGAACGGTCCGATGGAGGGAATCCACGCGCAGGAAATGGCCGCGGCGGTGATGGTGATGCCGCGTTCGCGCTCCTGCTCCATCCAGTCGGTGACCGTGGTGCCCTCGTGCACCTCGCCCATTTTGTGGACGGCGCCGGAGTAATAGAGAATGCGCTCGGTCGTGGTGGTCTTGCCGGCGTCAATGTGGGCCGCGATGCCAATGTTGCGCGTCCACTCCATGGGCGAGGGGCGCTGCGGCGCGTTGGCTGGCGACAGCTTGGCCTTGTCGGTGACGATCTGGAGAGTAACGGACATGCGCAGGGAAGCTGCTACCAGCGGAGGTGGGCGAAGGCGCGGTTGGCCTGGGCCATCTTGTGGGTGTCTTCCTTCTTTTTGACGACAGTCCCGGTGTTGTTGTAGGCGTCGACTATCTCGGCGGCGAGGGCGTCCGACATGGGCGTGCCCTTGCGGGCGCCCGCCGCCGTCACAATCCACCGGAGCGCGAGGCTCTCCTGGCGTTCGTAGGAAATCTCGACGGGCACCTGATAGGTCGCCCCGCCGACCCGCCGGCTCTTCACTTCCAGGCGCGGCCGGGCGTTCTCCAGCGCGCCGATCATCAGGTCGACGGGATCACCCTTGCCGAGCTTCTCGCTCACGCGCTCAAACGCGCCGTAAACAATGCGCTGGGCGAGGCTCTTCTTGCCGCGCTCCATGATGACGTTGATCAAATGCGCGACCAGCGGGCTGCTATAACGGATGTCCGGAATGGTCTTCCGCTTCTCTGCTCTGTGACGGCGTGACATGGCTCAGGGGTCTCCTCAGACGGTGGGGGTCGGAGCTGCCGCGGGGGCAGCCGGAGCGGGTGCAGCCGCCGCGGGTTTGGCCCCGGCTTTGGGACGTTTGACCCCGTACTTGGAGCGGCTGCGCCGGCGTTTCTCGACACCAGTCGCGTCGAGCGTGCCGCGGACAATATGATAGCGGACGCCCGGCAGGTCCTTCACGCGGCCCCCGCGGACCAGCACGATGGAGTGTTCCTGCAGGTTGTGGCCTTCATCGGGGATATAAGCAATGACTTCATAACCGTTCGTGAGGCGCACCTTGGCCACCTTGCGGATGGCCGAGTTGGGCTTCTTGGGCGTACGGGTCATGACCTGCACGCAGACGCCGCGACGGAACGGGTTGCCCTGCAGGGCCGGCGCCTTGGATTTGGCGCGGACCTGGCGGCGGCCATTCCTCACGAGTTGGTTGATGGTTGGCATAGAGAGACTTGAGAGTGACGGCTGATATGGAGGGAAAAGTCGCGAACGCTACCAGAGGGGTTACCTTCGGCAAGCGTTTTTCGCGAAAAAAAGACAACCCGCGAAATCTGGGATTCGGCCCCCAAATTCGCGGTCCAAAAAGCGTTATTCAGCAGGAGCTGAAAACGCGCTGCGCTGAGAGAGAAAAGGAGGGTCAGGAAATCATGTCCGCGCGCTGCAACGCAAGGCCAAAGTTACGATCTCCCTTCGCTCGGATCCCGAGCGGCATATTGTCCGCTTAACGAAACATAAACACTTGTCACCAAGTCGCTCTCGGGCATCGTCGCCCGCCGGTGGAGTTGGATCCTGGCTGAACAGATCCTCCCCGGCATCGAGCGGTGCCTTGGCACGGGAAAATCGTTTACGCAGAAGTGATAGTCTTCTTTGCTGGCGCTCCATTCCCCACCCTGATGGCAACCCCCTCGCGACGGCTAGTTGTTATTGGTGCCGGCCCGGCCGGTCTGACTGCCGCGTTTGAGGCGCAACGCAGCGGTTTCGACGTGATAGTGCTGGAGAAAGATCCCGTCTATGTCGGCGGCATCTCGCGCACCGTGCGACACCAAGGCAACCGCTTCGATATCGGCGGTCACCGTTTTTTCAGCAAGAGCGGCGAAATCATGCGATGGTGGAAAGAGCGTCTGCCCGATGACTTCATTCAGGTGCGGCGCATGTCACGCATATACTACCATGGAAAGTTTTTCGACTACCCGCTCAAACCTTGGAACGCCCTCCACAATCTCGGCCTCCTCACGAGCACCGCGTGTGTGCTGAGTTACGTTTGGGCGCAACTGCTCCCCCGCAAACCGGAACGGTCGTTCGAGGACTGGGTCTCCAACCGTTTTGGCCGGCGCCTGTTCAACATCTTTTTCAAGACTTACACCGAGAAGGTCTGGGGCCTCCCCTGTTCATAAATCAGCGCCGACTGGGCGGCGCAGCGCATCCGGGGACTTTCGCTTTTCAAGGCCATCCTCAATGCCTTCCGTGGTGCTCCAAAGACCCGGGGCTCTGCCGTCATCAAGACGTTGATCGATACCTTCGACTACCCGCGCTTCGGTCCGGGCCAGATGTGGGAAAAGGTGGCCACCGACTTCCAGGTGGCGGGCGGCCAGCTTCATCTGGGCATGCAGGCGGTCAAGCTCGCGCAGCACGATCACCGGGTGATCGCGGTCGAAGCCGTCCCTGCCGCCGGCGCGCGCCGGCGATTCGAGGCTGACCACTTCATTGTTTCCATGCCGCTGCAGGAGACCGTGCAGACGCTCGATCCCGCCCTGCCCCCCGCAGTCGAGGCCGCCGCCCGCAAGCTCGGCTACCGTGATTTCCTCACGGTGGCGCTCGTCCTCGAGGGTGAAACCCCCTTCCCGGACAATTGGATCTATATCCACGAACCCACCGTCAGGCTGGGCCGGATACAGAATTTCAAAAGCTGGAGCGCCGCCATGACGAGGCGCACGATCGCCAGCGGTCGGTGTCGGTGACACTCGACGGGGTTCCTGTTTTGGCGGGAGCCTCTCCCTGTTATCCCGCCACCCCCGGTCAGATTTATGTCAGCGAGAATCCCATCGGGGGATCGACGTGCGGTGAACGTTTTTAGGACACCTCCTCCTGATCGAACGAGGCGTCACGCCGATTCCCTAAAAAAACGCCCGGCCTCGGAGGAGGCCGGGCGCATGACACCAGGAGCTAAGCTCAACTGATGTCATTTTGGCGGGAGGGATCACTAGAGTCGGCAAGCCCAAGCCGGATTACAAGATTTTTTTTCCGCGGCGGAATTCCCGCAGTCGAAATTCCTGTACCGTGGAAGCCGCCCCTGCAGCGATCTCCGTTTCCAGGACCATGTCTGGCTTGATACCACCCGGCGACCCTGGCCGCATCCGTTTAGGCTTGAACCTTGGCTGATCTTATCCGGATGCGCCATCCGTGGACCAACCGTCCCTTTCCCGCGGGCGGAAGGTGGTGGTGACCATGGACGGCCGGACTGTGTTGACCGCCGACCAGCCCTACTATCTTTCCCTGCCCCGCGAACTGTACCTCGGCGAAAATCCCATCGGTGGCTCGACGTGTGGCGAAAGGTTCACGGGCCGGTTGCTGCTGATCCAGCGTGCGGCCGGCAGATAAAAAGGAAGCCGCGACCTTATGGCCGCGGCTTCGCCTGTGTCGCGAGGGTGTCCCGGCGCCTCCGGACGGTGCATCAGCCGGCTTCGCTGGCGGTCTTGACCTCCTCGATGGGCGGCAGCTCGGCCCCGAAGGGCAGCGTGATGCGCAGATTCTTGTATTTCGGCAGGCCCGTGCCGGCCGGAATGAGGTGGCCCATGATGACGTTTTCCTTGAAGCCCTTGAGCAGATCCACCTTGCCGAGCGTGGCGGCATCGGTGAGCACGCGCGTGGTTTCCTGGAAGGAAGCGGCGGAAATGAAGCTCTCCGTCTCGAGCGAGGCCTTGGTGATGCCGAGCAGGATCGGCTCAGCCTCGGCGGGCTTGCCACCCGCCTCCACGAGGCGCTGATTCTCGCGGAGGAACGACCCGCGATCCACCTGTTCGCCCCAGAACCATTCACTGTCGCCCGGATCCGTGATGCGCACCTTGCGGAGCATCTGCCGGATGATGATCTCGATGTGCTTGTCGTTGATCGTCACGCCCTGCAGCCGGTAGACCTCCTGCACCTGGGAGATGAGGAAATCATAGAGCGACGCGGGCCCGAGGATCTCGAGGATCTCGTGCGGGTCGGCGGCGCCGTCAGTGAGGTGCTGGCCTTTGTGCACCACGTCGCCGGGCTGCACAATGATGTGCTTGCCGTGCGGAATGAGATGCTCCTCCTCCTGGGCGGTCTCCTCGTTCTTCACGATGAGGCGGCGCTTGCCGCGAATGGAGCCCTCGAAGTTCACGACGCCGTCGATGCGGGCCATTTCGGCCGCGTCCTTCGGACGGCGGGCCTCGAACAGCTCGGCCACGCGCGGAAGGCCGCCGGTGATGTCCTTGGTCTTGGAGGCCTGTCGCGGCGTCTTGGCGAGCAGCGCCCCGGGGGAGATGATGTCGCCCTCGTTGACCACGATCTGGGCGCCCACCGGGATCGAATAAGCAGCGATGGGCTTGCCGGCGCTGTCGCGCACCTCAATCTGCGGATTGAGGTCCTCCTTGTGCTCGATGACCACCGTCGCGATGCGTCCGGTCGCCTCGTCAAGTTCACGCTTCACGGTGACCCCGGGGATCGTGTCCTTGAAGGCGAGCGCCCCGCCCTTCTCCGAAAGCACGGGGACGTTGTAGGGATCCCACAACGCGAGCACCTGGCCCTTGTCGATCTTCTGGCCGTCGGCCGCGGTGACGACCGAGCCGATGACGATGTTGTAGGTTTCGAGCTCCTTGTCCTCCTCGTCGATGATCTGGATGGAGCCGGTCTTGTTGAGCACGATGCTGGCGCCATCGGCCGTCTGCACGAGGCGGAGGCCGCGGTAGCGCACGATGCCGGCGGAGCGGACGCGGATTTCAGGCTGCTTGAAGCCGGCGCTCGCCACGCCACCGATGTGGAAGGTCCGCATGGTGAGCTGCGTGCCCGGTTCGCCGATCGACTGGGCGGCGATGATGCCGACGGAATCGCCGATCTTGGCCAGCTTGTTCGCGGCGGGGTTGATGCCGTAGGACTTCGCATCAATGCCATACCGGCTGGTCGAGGTGAGCGGTGACATGACCTTCACGCGCTCGATGCCCGCGTCTTCGACCTTGCGGGAGGTCTCCTCGGTGATGAGTTCGCCGGAGCCGACAAGCAGTTCGGACGGGTTGAGCGGGTTGGCGAGGTCGTCGCTTGCGCAACGGCCGACGATGCGCTCGCGCAGCGATACGATCTCGTCGTCACCCTCGTAAATGGCCTTCTTCCAGATGCCGTCGCGCGTGCCGCAGTCGTCCTCGGCAATAATGACGTCCATGGCGACGTCGCAGAGCTTGCGGGTAAGGTAGCCGGCGTCGGCGGTCTTGAGGGCGGTGTCAGCCAGGCCCTTGCGGGCGCCGTGCGTGGAGATGAAGTATTCGAGCACCGTGAGCCCCTCGCGGAAGGACGAGAGAATCGGGCGCTCGATGATTTCGCCGGAAGGTTTGGCCATGAGGCCGCGGGTGCCGCAGAGCTGGCGGACCTGCTGCCGGTTGCCACGGGCGCCCGAGTCCATCATGATGTAGACCGGGTTGACCTCGTTCTTACCCTCGTTGGCCTCGAGTTTGGCGAAGACCTCCTTGGCGATGCGGTCGGTGGCGTTGGTCCAGATGTCGATGATCTTGTTGTAGCGCTCGCCGGAGGTGATGATGCCCTTGTTGAACTGGCTCTCGACTTCGGCGATCTTCTTCCGGGCGTCGGCGACAATGTCCTTTTTCGTCTCCGGGATGATCATGTCGTCGATGCCGATGGAGATGCCGGCCTTGAACGCAGTCTGAAAGCCGAGCTCCTTGAGTTTGTCGAGGGTCTCGACGGTGGCGACATCGCCGGCGGACTTGTAGGTATTGAGGATGAGGTCGCCGAGCTTGGACTTGGCGACCGCGAAGTTCACAAAGCCAAGGCTGGCCGGCCAGATCTGGTTGAAAATCACCCGGCCGACCGTGGTGCGGAGGATCTTGCGGTCCTTGTTGCCGTAGACCGTGTCGCGGCGGTAGTCGGGGTTGGGAATCTCCACCCAGTCGTGCTTGCGCAGCGCCCCGTCGAACTCGGCGTAGAGCACCTCGTGCAGGCCGGAAAGCAGCGGCACGCGCTGATCCTTGGCGGGTTTCTTGCGCGGCTCGATGGTGAGGTAGTAGGCGCCGAGCACGATGTCCTGCGATGGCGTGAGGATGGGCTTGCCGCTCGAGGGCGAGAAGATGTTGAGCGTGGACATCATCAGGAGCTTGCATTCCATGATGGCCTCGAGGGAGAGCGGCACGTGCACGGCCATCTGGTCGCCGTCGAAATCGGCGTTGTAGGCGGTGCAGACAAGCGGGTGGACGCGGATGGCCTCGCCCTCGATGAGCACGGGCTCGAACGCCTGGATCGAGAGGCGGTGCAGCGTGGGCGCGCGGTTGAGCAGCACCGGATGCCCCTTGGTGACCTCCTCGAGAATGTCCCACACCTCGGGCGACTTTTTCTCGATCATCTTGCGGGCTCCGCGCACCGTGTGCACGAAGCCGAGTTCCTTGAGGCGCCGGATGATGAACGGCTCAAAGAGCACGAGCGCCATCTTCTTGGGCAGGCCGCACTGGTGCAGCTTGAGCTCGGGGCCGATGACGATGACGGAGCGGCCCGAGTAATCGACGCGTTTGCCGAGCAGGTTCTGGCGGAAACGGCCCTGCTTGCCCTTGAGCATGTCGCTAAGGGATTTGAGCGGGCGGTTGCCGGCCCCGGTCACGGGGCGGCCGTGGCGGCCGTTGTCGAAGAGCGCGTCGACCGCCTCCTGCAGCATCCGCTTTTCGTTGTGGATGATGACGTCGGGCGTCTTGAGCTGCAGCAGGTTCTTGAGGCGGTTGTTGCGGTTGATGACCCGACGATAGAGGTCGTTGAGATCGGAGGTGGCGAAGCGGCCGCCCTCGAGCGGGACCAGCGGGCGCAGGTCCGGCGGGATGACGGGCAGCACCTCGAGCACCATCCACTCCGGGCGGGCCTTGGAGTGAATGAAACCCTGGATGACCTTCAGGCGCTTGGAGAGCTTCTTCTTGATCTGCTTGGAACGCGTGGCGCGCATCTGCTCCTGCAGCTCGGCGACCGTGGCCGCGAGGTCCATGCCCTTCAGCACATCGCGCACGGCCTCGGCGCCCATCTTGGCGGTGAAGGCATCGTCCCCGTACTCGTCGATGGCCTGGCGGTACTCATTGTCGGTGAGGAGCTGCTTCAACTCGAGCGGCGTCTTGCCGGGGTCGACCACCATGAAATTCTCGTAGTAGATGACGCGTTCGAGGGAACGGGCGGTCATGTCGAGCAGCAGGCCGAGGCGGCTCGGCATGCTCTTGAGAAACCAGATGTGGGCGACGGGCACGGCGAGCTCGATGTGCCCCATGCGCTCGCGGCGCACGCGGGCGATGGTCACCTCGACGCCGCAACGGTCGCAGACGACATCCTTGTACTTGATGCGCTTGTATTTTCCGCAGGCGCATTCGTAGTCGCGCACCGGGCCGAAGATCTTCTGGCAGAAAAGGCCGCCCGGTTCGGGCTTGAAGGTGCGGTAGTTGATCGTCTCAGGATTCTTGACCTCGCCGCGCGACCACGATCGGATGCTGTCGGGGGCGGCGACCGTGATGGAAACGCAGTCGAACGGATTCTCGTCGATGCCCAAGACGGAGCGGGCCTCTTCGCGGGCGGCGGCTGCTTGTTCAGTACTCATGAAATATCTCCCAGGTTGTCGTTAAGGATGGCGGGGACGCGCGGCTTCACGATCCGGTGGCGGAACTGAGGCTGAGTGCGTTGCGCTTCTGCAGGCGGATGTCGAGGCCGAGGGACTGAATCTCCTTGATCAACACGTTGAACGACTCGGGCGTGCCGGCCGACAGCGTGTTGTCGCCCTTGACGAGCGATTCGTAGATCTTGGTGCGGCCGTTGACGTCGTCGGACTTGACGGTGAGCAGCTCCTGCAGGGTGTGCGCGGCACCGTAGGCTTCGAGCGCCCACACCTCCATCTCGCCGAAGCGCTGGCCGCCGTACTGGGCCTTGCCGCCCAGCGGCTGCTGCGTGACGAGCGAATACGGACCCACCGCGCGCGCATGGATCTTGTGCGACACGAGGTGGTTGAGCTTCATCATGTAGATGTAGCCGACGACGACCTCCTGATCGAGTTTCTCGCCGGTGCGGCCGTCATAGAGGACGCTCTTGCCCGAGGTGGGCAGGCCGGCCTGCTTGAGGTAATCGCGCACCTTCTTCTCGTTGATGCCGTCAAAGACGGGGGTGGCGACCTTGAGGCCGAGCTTCTTGCACGCCCAGCCGAGGTGCGTCTCGAGCACCTGGCCGACGTTCATGCGCGAGGGCACACCCAGCGGATTGAGGCAGATTTCGATCGGCGTGCCGTCAGGCAGGAAGGGCATGTCTTCCGCGGGCACGATCTTCGCCACCACGCCCTTGTTGCCGTGGCGGCCGGCCATCTTGTCGCCGACCTCGAGCTTATGCTTGGTGGCGACGTAAACCTTGACCTGCTTGATGACGCCGGAACCGGCGTCATCGCCGGATTCGATCGAGGCGATCTTGCGCTCGCGGTCGCCCTCGAGCTCATCGAACTTCCCCTGATAGGAGCCAATGATCTCCATGATCTTGATCTTCACGGGCGAGGGATCGATCTCAACGTGCTTGGAGACGGCGGCCAGCTTGCGGAGCAGAGTCTTGGTGATCTTGCGGTTGGCCGGGATGATGATCTCCCCGGTCTGGCCGTTGATCACGTCGAGGGGAATTTTTTCGCCAAGGAGGATGTTGGAAAGCGCCTCGGTGAGGCCTTCGCGCAACTTGTCCATCTGCGTCTTGTAATCCTCCTGGATCTGCTTGATCTGCCGGCGGCGGTCGGAGGGCGAAAGCCGGGCCTGCTCGTCGATGCGGCTGCTGGACACCTTGACGTCCATGATGATGCCGGCCGAGCCGGAGGGCACCACCAGTGAGGTGTCCTTCACATCGGCGGCCTTCTCACCGAAGATCGCGCGGAGCAGTTTCTCCTCCGGCGCGAGTTCGGTCTCGGACTTCGGCGTGATTTTGCCGACGAGGATGTCGCCGGGCTTCACCTCGGCGCCGATGCGGATGACGCCGTTGTGGTCGAGGTTCTTGAGGGCCTCCTCGCCGACGTTTGGAATGTCGCGGGTGATCTCCTCGGGCCCCAGCTTCGTGTCGCGGGCGGTGACCTCGAACTCCTGGATGTGGATGGAGGTGAAGATGTCGTCCTTGAGGGCCTTCTCGGAGATGAGGATGGCGTCCTCAAAGTTGTAGCCGTTCCAGGGCATGAACGCGACGAGCACGTTGCGGCCGAGCGCCATCTCGCCGTGGTCGGTGGAGGGACCGTCGGCAATGACGTCGCCGGCCTTGACCTTCTGGCCCCGCTTCACGATGGGCTTCTGGTTGAAACAGGTGCCGGCGTTTGAGCGCATGAACTTGCGCAGCTCGTAGACGTAAGCACCGCCCTTCGGGTCACCCTTGGGATTGCGGTCGAAGTTGCGGGGCAGCTCGCCGTCCTTGGTGACGACGATGCGCCGGGCGTCGACGGAGGCGACGATACCGCTCTCCGCGGCGACCACGACGATCTTGGAATCGCGCGCGACGCGCTCCTCCAGCCCGGTGCCGACGAACGGCGCTTCATTCTGGAGCAGCGGCACGCCCTGGCGCTGCATGTTCGAACCCATGAGCGCGCGGTTGGCGTCGTCGTGCTCGAGGAACGGGATCATGCCCGCGGCGACGGAGATGATCTGCTTGGGCGAGACGTCCATGTAGTCGACCTGTTTGGAGTCGACCTCGAGGAACTCGCCGTCGCGGCGCACCGTGACCTTGCCAATGAAGTGGCCCTTGTCGTCGAGTTCGGAGTTGGCCTGGGCGATGACCTTGCCCTCCTCCTGGTCGGCGGTGAGGTAATCGATCTTTTCGCTGGCGCGGCCGTCCTTGCAGACGCGGTAGGGCGTCTCGATGAACCCGAACTCGTTCACCCGCGAAAACACGGTGAGCGAGTTGATGAGGCCGATGTTGGGGCCTTCCGGCGTTTCGATGGGACAGATGCGGCCGTAATGGGAGGGATGCACGTCGCGGACCTCGAAGCCGGCGCGTTCGCGGTTGAGGCCGCCGGGCCCGAGCGCGGAGAGCCGGCGCTTGTGCGTGACTTCCGCAAGCGGATTGATCTGGTCCATGAACTGCGAGAGCTGGCTGCGCGCGAAGAAGTCGCGGATGACCGTCGTCAGCGCCTTCGGGTTGATGAGCTTCTGCGGAGTGATGGAATCGACGCTCTGATCGTAGAGGGTCATGCGCTCGCGCACGAGGCGCTCAGTGCGGGAGAGGCCCACGCGGCACTGGTTGGCCAGCAGTTCGCCGACCGTGCGGACGCGGCGGCTGCCGAGGTGGTCGATGTCGTCGACGACGCCGTCGCCACGCTTGAGGCGGACGAGGTATTTGGTCGCCACAATGATGTCCTCGGCGGCGAGGATGCGGTTCTCGAGGTCGGCCTTGAGGCCGAGCTTCTGGTTGATCTTGTAGCGGCCGACGCGGCTGAGGTCGTAGCGCTTGGGATCGAAGAAGAGCCGCTTGAGCAGGGCCTTGGCGTTGGCGGTTGTGGGGGGCTCGCCGGGACGCAGGCGCTTGTAGATTTCCTTGAGGGCCTCCTCCTCGTTGCGGGTGGGATCCTTCTTGAGCGCGCGGATGGTCGCCCCGTCGTCCACCGCGGTGTCGATGACCCGGATGGCGCTGATGCCGTGCTTCTCGAAGGTGCGCACGATCTGCTTGGTGAGCGGCTCAAAGGCGCGCGCGAGGACGACGCCCTTCTGGGCGTCGATGGCGTCCTCGACGAGCACGAGCGTGCTCACATTCTCCATGTCGAGGGCCTTGGCGACCTTGAGGTCCTTGATCTCGTAGAAGAGATTGAGGATGTCGAGATCGCTCGAGTAGCCGATGGAGCGGAGCAGGGTCGTGATGAGAAACTTGCGGCGGCGGCGGCGGCGGTCGAGGTAGACGTAGAGCAGGTCGTTGTTGTCGAACTGCACCTCGAGCCAGGTGCCGCGGTCGGGGATGATGCGGAAGGCGAAAAGCTCCTTGCCGCTGGCGTGAAAATCCTTCTCGAAGCAGATGCCGGGTGAGCGGTGAAGTTGGGAGACGACGACGCGTTCAGCTCCGTTGATGATGAACGAGCCGCGCTCGGTCACCATGGGGATGTCGCCCATGTAGATCTCCTCGTCCTTGATGAAGTCCTCCTCGCGCAGGCGGAGTTTCACATACAGCGGCACGGCGTAGGTGATGCCTTCGCGGATGCACTCGATCTCGGAATGCTTCGGGTCGCCGATGCTGTAGGAGACGTATTCGAGGACCAGGCGTCCGTCGTAGGACTCGATCGGGAAGACCTCGCGGAACACGGCCTCGAGGCCCTGGGGTTTCCGCTGCTTGTCGGGCACGCCCTTCTGCAGGAAGTCGAGATAGGAATTGATCTGAATCTCGATGAGATTCGGCGGCTGGATGACTTCTTTGAGCTTACCGAAGTTAATGCGCTCGGTGTGATTGCGGTCGGCCATGGATACTCCCGGTTAACTGAATGAGGACAACGTGCGGACGCAGCGGCGCGTGGGAACCCGCCGCGGCAAGAAAGAACGGAACGAGCAAAAGGCAAGGGCCAGGCCGCGGGTGAACACGGCCTGCCCTGAAATGAATGGATGCTGTGCGGTGCGAATCGCCAAACGTTGGTTACTTGAGCTCGACCTTCGCGCCGGCGGCCTCGAGCTTCTTCTTGATCTCCTCCGCCTCCTGTTTGGAAGCACCCTCCTTGACGGACTTGGGCGCGCCCTCGACGAGGTCCTTGGCCTCCTTGAGTCCGAGCCCGGTGATGGCACGGACTTCCTTGATGGCGCCGATCTTGTTCGCGCCAGCCTCGACGAGGACGACGGTGAACTCGGTCTTCTCCTCGACCGGCGCCGCGGCGGCGGCGGCGGGCGCGGCGGCCACGGCGACGGGGGCGGCGGCGGAGACGCCCCACTTGGTCTCGAGGTCTTTCACGAGGCCGGCGATTTCGAGAACCGACTGGCTGGAAAGCCACTCGATGACTTGTTCCTTGGTGATGTTGCTCATGGTGATCTCCTGTCGCGGACTAGCGCCTTCGAACCGGAAGTGCGTTTAAGAGACGTATCCCCTAGCCTGCGGCGATGGATGTTGTTTTCCCGTGGACGGCGGCCCGCGCCGCCAGTGTCTGGAAAGTGGTGATGGTTGATTATTTGTTCCCCTCCGCGGCGCGGACCTTCGCCTGCAGGACGTTGACGACCCCTTGCGGGACGGCGTTGAGCACGCGCACAAACATGCTGGCGGGCTGGCTGAGCAGGCCGAGCAGCTGCGCGCGCAGCGCGTCGAGCGACGGCAGTTCCGCCAGCTTCTCAATGTCCTTCGCAGAAATCAGCTTGTTGCCGAGGACGCCGAGCTTCACCACGATCTTCTGCTTCTCCCTGATGAAGTCGCGGAGGACCTTGGCGACACCGGGTGAGTTTTTGCCGCCAACGATGATGGCGGTCGGGCCGGTGAGCACGCTTTCGAAACTGGGCAGGTTCAACGCCTGCGCGGCCACCCGCAGCGAACTGTTCTTGACGACGTGGAACTCGGCCTTGTGGGCGGTGAGCCGCTGGCGGAGCTCGGACACGTCGGCGACGGTCATCTTGTCGAAGTTCGCCAGGATGACGTAGTCGGATTTCCTGAGGTGGCCGGCCACCTCCTCGATCAGGTATTTTTTCTCAACTCTCATGGGAGGCGCTCCGGTTCAGTATTTGCTGTATTCATTGCCCGCGATGCGGATGCCGGGGCTTTGGGTTGAGGAAAGCGCCATGGTAAGGATGTAGCGGCCCTTGAAGGCCGCGGGCTTGGCCTTGCCGACGGCCTCGAGGACGACGGCGGCGTTTTCGAGAATCTGGCCGGGAGTGAACGAGCGTTTGCCGATGCCCACGCCGACGTTGGCGCCCTTGTCCATCTTGAACTCCACGCGGCCCGCCTTCACGGCTTTGATGCCGGCGGAAATGTCGTCGGTGACGGTCCCCGACTTCGGGTTGGGCATGAGCCCCTTGGGGCCCAGGACTCGCGCGATGGTGCGGACGGTCTTCATCGCCTCGGTGGTGGCGATCGCGACGTCGAAATCGACCCAGCCCTCCTGGATTTTCTGCATCAGGTCCTGCAGGCCGGCAAAGTCGGCGCCGGCGTCCAGGGCCGCCTTCGGGTTGTCGGTGAACACCAGCACGCGGACCTTCTTGCCCGTGCCGTTGGGCAGCGGCGTGGTGCCGCGCACCATCTGCTCGCCCTGCGAGGGGTCGACGCCGAGGCGGAAGGCCAGCTCGACGGTCTCGTCGAACTTGGCCTTGGGAAATTTGGCGAGGATCTCCACCGCGTCTTTCAGCGGATACTCCTTGGTGAGGTCAGCGGCCTGCAGGGCGCTGCGGTAGCGTTTGCTCTTTTTTTCCATCAATGGCTCCTTGCGGTGCGAACGTCCCGGGCGGGACTCCCGCGGTGAGTGGGTGGTTCGTTCGGTTGGCGGACGAAATTCAGTCGACGACCTCGATGCCCATGTTGCGGGCGGTGCCGGCGATGGTGCGGATGCCCGCCTCCTCGCTCTTGGCGTTCAGGTCCTTGGCCTTGATCCGGTAGATCTCGGCGAGTTGTTTGCGGGTGACCTTGCCGACCTTGTCCTGGTTGGGCTTGGCCGAGCCGCTGGCGATGTTGGCCGCCTTCTTGAGCAGCACGGCGGCCGGCGGTGACTTGAGGATGAAGCTGAAGCTCTTGTCGGAGTAGACGGTGATGACGGTCGGCAGGATCATGCCGGCCTGGTCCTTGGTCTTGGCGTTGAATTCCTTGCAGAACGCCATGATGTTGACGCCTTGTGCGCCGAGCGCGGGGCCGACGGGCGGCGCCGGATTGGCGGCGCCAGCCGGGAGCTGGAGGCGGATGTAGCCGTGGATTTTCTTGGCCATGGTGGTCTAGCGAAATGGATGACGGTGGCGTGGTGGCGGCGGGAGCAGAGAGGCGCGCGTCAGTCGGTGACGCGCTGCACCTGCCAGTATTCGAGCTCGACCGGGGTGAACCGGCCGAAAATGGAGACGGAAATCTTGAGCTTGCCGCGGGTGGGATCGATTTCGTCGATGCGGCCGTTGAGGTTCATGAAGGGGCCGTCGGTGATCTTGACCTCCTCGCCGACCTCGTACTGCACCTTGGGCACCTCCTTGCCGGTGGCGGCCTCGATGCGGGATTTGATCTCGTCGATCTCGGTCTGGCGCAGCGCCGCGGGATGGTCGCCGCCCACGAAGCCGATCACGCCCGCGGCCTCTTTCACGAAGTACCACGGCTTGTTCATCACGCGGCCCTCCTCGTCATAGAGGCGCATTTGAATGAACACGTAGCCGGGATAAAGCTTGCGGACCTTGCTGGATTTCTTGCCGCCCTTGACCTCGGAGACGGTTTCGGTGGGCAGCATGACCTCGAGGACGTAGTCGTCGAGTTCCTCGGCGGCTTTGAATTTCTCAATATAGGCCTTCACCTTCGGTTCCTGACCCGAAAGCGTGTGCAAGGCGAACCACTGGGCGCCGGGCGGCGCTGACGTCTGGGTGGACATGCGGTGGGGATTAGCCGGCCAGCTTCGTGAAGAGGTCAATAAACTGGTAGAGGGAAAAATCGGCGATGCTCGTAAACAGACCGAGCAGCAGGGACGCCACGATCACGACCACGGTCGAATCCCACAGTTCCTGGCGCGTGGGCCAGGAGGCTTTCTGCAGCTCGGCGTACATCTCGCCGACGAAGATGCGGGTGGAGCGGAACGGGTTTTTCATACGAAACTTGGGTTGGCAGGGCAGAAGGGACTCGAACCCCTAACCGACGGTTTTGGAGACCGTTGCTCTACCAATTGAGCTACTGCCCTCCGTGGTAATGGTCTTTCTCTCTTAGACGACGCCGCCGAGGCCCCTGTGACGGAGCCTCGGCGCACGCCGTAAAGCGTTGGTGAGGGTTTATTCGAGGATCTCAGTGATGCGCCCCGACCCGATGGTGCGACCGCCTTCGCGGATCGCGAATTTCTGCGTCTTCTCCATGGCGATGGGGGCGATCAGCTCGAGAACGAGGTTGATGTTGTCACCCGGCATGATCATCTCCACGCCCTGCGGAAGCTGGATGACGCCGGTGACGTCAGTAGTGCGGAAGTAGAACTGCGGACGGTAGCCGTTGAAGAACGGCGTGTGCCGGCCGCCCTCTTCCTTGCTGAGCACGTAAACCTCGGCCCTGGCCTTCTTGTGCGGCGTGATCGATTTCGGCGCCGCGACCACCTGGCCGCGCTCGATGCCATCCTTCTCAACGCCGCGCAGGAGCACGCCGACGTTGTCACCCGCCTGACCGCTGTCGAGCATCTTGCGGAACATCTCGACGCCGGTGACGACGGTGGTGGAGGTGTCACGCAGACCGACGATCTCAACGGTGTCGCCGACCTTGCACTTGCCGCGCTCGATGCGCCCCGTGGCGACGGTGCCGCGACCGGTGATCGAGAACACGTCCTCGACGGACATGAGGAAAGGCTTGTCGATCTCGCGCGTCGGCTCGGGAATCTCGGTGTCGATCGCGTTCATGAGCGCGTTGATCGCCGCAATCCCTTCGGGTTTGCCCTCGAGGGCCGCCGTCGCCGAGCCGCGTATGATGACGGCCTTCTCGCCGTCGAACTGGTACTTGGTCAGGAGCTCGCGGATTTCCATCTCGACGAGGTCGAGCAGCTCCTTGTCCTCGAGCAGGTCGATCTTGTTGAGAAACACGACGATCTTCGGCACGCCAATCTGGCCGGCGAGCAGGATGTGCTCACGCGTCTGGGGCATCGGCCCATCCGCCGCGCTCACCACGAGGATCGCGCCGTCCATCTGGGCCGCGCCGGTGATCATGTTCTTTATGAAGTCGGCGTGTCCCGGGCAGTCGACGTGCGCATAGTGGCGCTTCTCCGTCTGGTATTCCACGTGAGACACCGCAATCGTGACGGTCTTGGTGGCGTCGCGCACCGTGCCGCCTTTGGCGATGTCCGCATAGGATTTGACTTCGGCCAGCCCTTTCTTCGCCTGGACGACTAGAATCGCGGCCGTCAACGTCGTTTTACCGTGATCAATGTGGCCGATCGTGCCGACATTCACGTGCGGTTTAGTCCGTTCGAATATACCTTTAGCCATGTGAGAGAGACGTTTGGGTTAGATGGTTGACCTCTGGTGAAGGATTGGAGAAGCCGCCGGCGTTGACCTGGAGCCCAGAACCGGATTTGAACCGGCGACCCCGTCCTTACCAAGGACGTGCTCTGCCAACTGAGCTATCTGGGCAGACCAAGCCTAGGCCAGAAAGGGAAGAAGGGTAGAACGTGAACAACCGGTTTTTAGCCGTCAACTGTAATCTTTGCAGTTTCCGGGATTTGGCTTTGATTGGTGCCCTTGCGTGATGGCTGTGGTGCGGCTCCAATCTGGCTGAAAACCCGGCGGTCAAAATGACCGCCGATCGGTACCGATAGCTTCTTTTCAACCCTGTAGTCCGAAAACATCTAGAAATGAGCCGTCTCCATCCCCTTTCTTCCCGTAATTTATATCTCCCATCAATCAGATTATCATTAAGTTACATCTTGCTGGGTCTGGCGGGCACCACCTCCCAGTACGCGGCGGCCGCTTTTCAATGGCCGGGATCTCACCGGCTGGGAAATGTTCATAACCAAGCCGGACCGGACTTGGAACGTGCCCGGCCTGAAGCGCGACGAACAGGGCAACTACCTCGAACCGATTGGCAAGAATCGCGACCCATTGAAGGTCTTTGTGGTCGAAAATGTCGACGGCCGCCCGGCGATCCATGTCTCGGGCCAGGGTTTCGGCGTGATCACGACGATCGAGACGTTCGCGAATTTACATCTCCGTCTCCAGGTCAAATGGGGCGAGAAAAAGTGGGGCGCCAAGTTGCATGCCCCGCGCGATTGCGGGCTGCTCTACTTCTGTCACGGAGAACCGGGGTTTGATCACGAGACGTGGCCGCGATCGATCGAGTTCCAGATTCAGGAGCATGACATGGGCGATCTTTTCGCGCTGGGTGCGCAGATCACCGTGCCGGCCCGCCCGGAAGGGAAACTGTGGCTTTACGACCCCAAGGGCGCTCCAACTCTGTTTGTGCAAAAGCCGCCGGTCGGCAATCGCTGCGTGAAGCTGGCGGACGTCGAGGAGCCCCATGGCGAATGGAACACGCTCGATCTTGTCTGCCTCGGCGGCACCAGCGTGCATATCGTCAACGGCAAGGTCGTGATGCGGCTCCACGATGCGCAGCGTCTCGATGGGACCACGCCCGTGCCGCTCATGTCCGGACAAATCAGCCTGCAGACGGAAGGCGCGGAGGTCTATTACCGCGACATCGAAATCCGGCCGATCACGGCGATCCCCGCGGAATTCGCCGGCCAGTGAACCGGCGGCCCGGACGGCCCGCGGCGCGGTTCAGGACTTTGCTTCCGGCAGCGTGAGTTCCCGCACCCAGATATTGCGAAAAGCGACCGGGTTGCGGTGATCCTGCAGCACGAGCGGCAGCTTGGGGGCGTGCGGTGCGTAACGGGGCGTTCCACGAAAAACCGTGGGGCCGCGCAGCACGGTGTCATATTGCACCAGTACGCCGTTGTGGAATGCCGTCATGCGCGCGGGACTTGTCAGCCTGCCATCGGCGGCGAAACGCGGCGCGATGAACACGACGTCGTAGGTCTGCCATTCACCCGGGGGCCGGCTGGCGTTCACCAGCGGCGGCTGTTGCTTGTAGATGGACGCCGCCTGGCCGTTCACGTAGGTCTCGTTGTGCCAGGAATCGAGGATCTGCAATTCGTAGAGGCCCATGAAATAGATCCCGCTGTTGCCCCGGCCCTGGCCGGATCCCTCGATCTTCGCGGGCGTGCGGAATTCCAAGTGGAGTTGGATGTCACCGAGTGCGATCTTCGTCCGCTGGTCGCAGGGCTTGGGATTGGGGACGATGACCATCGCCCCGTCCTCGATTTTCCAGCCGGGTTCACCGGACCGCACCGGTTCCCAAGCGTCGAGATTTTTGTCGTCGAAGAGCACGATGGCATCGGATGGCACGCCTCCGGTGGGTGCGGTGATCACCGCCGGCACGGGCGTCCACTGTTCGGTGGCCTCGGGGGGCGGCAGTTCCTCGGCGGCCATGACCCGTGCGAGAAACAGGCTGACCAACCCGGGGAGAAGCAGTGGTAGAGGGCGCATAACGGGGCAAAGATGCACTGACCGCTCCGCAAGACAAGTGCCCCCGGCCGGCGGCACCCGCGTTGACCTTCAGTTTCTCCCGCCAGCCAACGTCATGACAACGACTGATCAAGGGCCCACCACGACTCGATACATGCCGGGAGGCAGCCGCTCCCCGAGATGGAGGGTTTTCACGAGATAATCGCGGAAGAACGCATCCACCTCTTCAATGTCGGAGTTGGCCGTGTCCACCGGCCGCCCCTGCACCGGCCGCCCGAGCAGGCCGGCGGCAGTCACGGCGACCAGAAATTCCGTCGGTTGCCAGTCTGTCCGGCCGGCCGGCAGGATGGCGTCTGCCTCAAGGTTGCGGACAAAGACCATTTCGCCCGTGGCCACTTTCCGTACCTCTACGAGGCCGGGCCGCGGGCTCAGTGGAGTCAACGGCACATCCTCACGATCAAATCCCAGAAACGGATCATGGGTGGGATCCTTGAGCAGTTCCACCGGACTCTTCGGCAGGGATTGCTCGGGCCCCACTGGTAAGGCCAGCTCCGCTTCGCCATAAACGGGATTCGGAGGGAACGTGCCGAACACTTGTCCGGGTTGGCGCTGCACCGCCGCCGGCAGGGGCCGCTGGTTGGTATTCCACTCGGTCGGCAAGAAGAGCGGGGTCGGATCGAAAAGCGTGGCCTGCTCCCGCAGCCGTCGGTTGCCCAAGCCCTCCTCGAGACGCTCAACGTTGACCCTCGGGGCGGCGGCTGGTCGTGTCGCGCTCTCGTTTTTGCCCAGCGGCCGCAACAACACGACCAATGCCATCAGGGCGAAAACCATCGTCAGGCCCGCCACCCACCATCCGGCCCGGCGTCGCTTTGTTAACGTCGGCATGCCCGTCACTTTCCAGGTCTCAGTGATTCGCCCGGCCCGCCGCGCACGGGCTCCATGGCCCACTGCACCCCCGCAAAGCCGGCCTGCACCGCCATGTCGGCGATGACCCCCATGTCCTCCGATGGAACCCGCCGGTCGGCACGCACGAGCAGCACCAGGCCCTTTTCCTTGCGGGCTCGTTGCTGCAGCCAGCCGCGCAGCTGCGTATAGTTGAACATGCCGTCCTCCACCAGCACCATGTCTGAGCGCGGCACGCTGATGACCACCGTTGCCGGGGCCGCCCCCTCGATCGCCCCCGCCATCTCGGGCAGTCTGAAATTGATGCCCAGCCCGGGCGCGAGCACAAAACGCGAACCGAATAGGAGGAAAAACACCACGATCAGCGCGCCGTTCACCAGAAACAGCACATCATAATTCCGCGGGGGCGGCCGCAGTTTCGCCGCGAGATCCAACGGACGGGTGATCATGGTCCGTCCTTCTGCCCGGCTCCCTCGCCGCCTTCGCCGTTTGCCGGCAGATGGGGATACTCCACCAGCAGATACTTCATGATCTCGTTGCCCGCCCACTCCACGTCGCGCACGATCGCCCGCACGCGTCCGCTCAGGAAATGATAGGCCAGATGCCCCGGGATGGCGACGACGAGACTGCCGGCGGTGCTGATGAGCGCCTGCCACATGCCGGTCGCCAGCGCGTTGGCCGTGGCATAGTTGCCCCCTTGCATGAAAGCGTGAAACGTCGTGATCATGCCGAGCAGCGTGCCCAGCAGACCGACGAGGGGCGCCACCTGGGCGATGGCCGCGATCGAGCCCAGCCGCCGCTCCAGTACGGGAACCTCGATCAGCGCCGCCTCCTGCACGGCCAGGCGCATTTTCTGCTCGTCGTCGTCCGCATGCAGCAACGCCGACTTCACGACCGCCGCCACGGGACCGGGCGTTTCCTCGCAGACTGTGAGCGCCTCCATGAGTCGTCGCTTGGCGAGGATGTTCTTGATGCCGCCCACGAACGCCGTGGACCGGATCTGCCCGCGATGCAGGTAGAGCAGTCGCTCAATGAAGATCAACGTGCCGGCGATGCCCATTGCGAGCAGCACCCACATCATCGGCCCGCCAGCGGCGAATAGACTGAAATCCAGACCCGTCATGGTTCTGCGTGACTATGCCTTGATCCTGCCCGGACCGTAAACGCCAAAGAAGGGCCCGTTCCCGGCCCGCTTCTGGCGGCCCGTCTGCAGTCTTCGCTGGCTTGGGGTTTGCTCATGGCTTACTCCGGCTTCGTCTCGCCCTCGCCTTTTCCCGCCCTGAACCGCGCCAGTCGCTGCTGGGCCAGCGTCTCCCCCGGCAGTTTCTGTTGGAGCAACAATTCGTAGGCCCGGCGCGCCTGCTCCAGCTTGGCCTCCTTTTCATAAAGATCCCCCAATTCGAGCAGCACGCGCGCCATCCAATAGCGCCCCTTCGCGCCCAGCTCGGCCGCCTTGCCGGGGTCGAGGAGAAATGTGTTCACCGCCAGCCACCACGCCCGCTCGGCCTGGGCCGGGCTGCCGCGCCTGACCTGGGCGTAGCCATGTTTGAAGCCCGCCTCCACCCGCAGATCCACGGGGGCCGTCGGCAGATCCTGCAACCGCTCGCAGATGGCCGCCGCGCTTTCCCAATGCGAGGGGTCGCTGGCCGCCTGCGCATAATGGCAGTCGGCGAGGGCCAGCTGGGCCAGCAGGACGTCCTGATGTTCGGGAAAATTGTCCACAAGCCATTGGTACGCCCGCTGTGCGGCTCCGAATTGATTCAGCTTGCGCAGCAGGTCGCCCTGCTTCAGTCGCGCATAGAAGACCAGATCACTCTTCGGATAGGTGGTGACGAGGCGCTCGATCAGCCGGTAGGCCTCCTCGTAATAATTGTCCTGGCCGCGCCGCTCGACGGTGAGCGCGGCTTCGTAGAGGGCAAATGGCGCATAGTTGCTGTCGGGGTTGTCGTCCGCGAGGCTGGTGAACAGGGTCTGCGCCGCGACAATCTCGTTGCGCGCCGAATAATAGTCCGCCTCCGCGATGTACGAATAGACCGCCGCATCCGTCTTCGGATAGTCCTTGCGCAGCTTCGTCAGCAGGTCGAGGCCCTCCTGTGGCGCCGTCGCCCGCGCCTGCCCCGAAGCCAGCAGCGCCTGCGCCTTCAACAGCACGCTGGTGCTCGCCACGTCCGTCTTGAGCGCGGCCGGCAGCGTCGTGGAAGCCGGTGCCTCCAGGCGCGCCAGCAGCGCATCCACGAGCCGGATCGCCTCCGCCGGCGAGCCGGACTCGAATGCCAGGCGCGCCTGCAGCCAAGCCATGCGCACCAGCAGCTCCGACGGCAGCGCCGCCGCACCGGGTTCGTTGACCAGCCGCGTCACGCGTTTGAGTGCCTGCGCCGTCTGGCCGTCGACCTGGAGCGCCCGCGCCAGGTTCCACTCGGCCTGCCAGCGGCTCACCGCGTCGATGCCGGCGGTTCCCGCCGCCTCGTCGAGCAGCTTCTGCGCGTCCTCGAGCCGGCCGGCGTTGATTTCCGCCAGCGAGCGCTGGAAGAGCAGCACGCCCGGCGCCACGGCTGCCGGCGGCTCGCGCAGGGCCGAGCCGTAGGCGTCGGCGGCGTTTTTGTAGTCCCCGGCGCGAAAATAGGCGTCGGCCACGAGCACGCCGAGTTGCGCCCGCGCGTCGCCCGCGGGCAGCCCGGCCCGCAGCTGCGTCGCATAATCGGCCGCCGTGCGATACCGCCGCAATTCCCACGCCGCGCCGGTGAGCACGCCGAGCGCCTGCGGCTTCAATTGCGAACCCGGACGGTTGTCGATCAGCCACTTCGCATCCTCCTCCGCCTGGCCGTAGTTTTTCTCGGCCAGCGCCACCTGCGCCCGGAACGCCCGCAGATCCTCGATGATCGGATGCGGCGAGGCCGGCGTGGAAGCCGTGATCAACCGGTCGAGTTTGGCGCGAAACTCCGCGCGGGCCGCGCCGTTGCCGCTGGCGCCCGCGAGCAGCTGCAGCGCCATGCGCTGCGGCTCGCTGCTCACCGCCCCGTCGAGCAGCCCGAACAGCGCGTTGCGCCCCACGCCGTTCTGCGCGCCGGCAATGAGCCCCAGCAGCAGCCGCATGTCGTCGAGTTCCTGCCGCTCTTCCCCCGGCAGGAGCTGCAACTGCCGCTGCAGGAGCGTCACCGCTTCGGACTTGCGCCCCAAAACGTCGAGGGCCACGGCGTAATATCTGGCATAGGTGTAGCCGGTCTTCTGGCCCTGGAGCCGTTCCATGTTCTGCTTCAGATTGGCGGCCTCCTGTTCGGTGGCCGGGCTCGACAGCAGCCGCACCCGCAGCTGTTCCAGTTGAAAGCGGGCGCGCTGGAGTTCGGAGACCGCGCTTTTCACCGCCTCCTCATAGGCCGCACTGCTGCGTTTCAGATCACCGGTCAGCTCGGCGATCATTCCCCGGAGGAAATGGGCCCAGCCGCGCTCCGCCGGCGCCAGATCCTCCACGCGCACCTGGGCCGACGCCGCGCGCGCGGCGTCGAGCTGGCGCCGGTGGGCCGCGATCAATCCCGCGCGGAGATGATAGGCCGCCGTCCGCATTCCTGCAAAGCGGCTCAGCGCCTGCTCGGCGTCCTCCAGCCTCCCTTGGTCGAGCAGCGCCGCCGTCAGCTCCAGCACAAGATGGTTCTTTTCCCCGGCGGGTGTCTCAGGCGACTCCAGCAATTCCAGCAGCAGCGCCTCCGCCGCCGGCGAAAAACCGAGCTGCAGCGCGCGCCCGGCCGCATTTTCGCGCAGGATCCAGCCGCCGGGCGCGGGCCTGGCTTCACCCGCCCGGACCAGCGGCGTCACCGATGCACGGTCCGTCGGCGCCGCCATGTCCGGCGGTGTCACGCTCTGGCCGTGCGCCACCCCCGCGATCAAAGCCCACCCGGCCAGCACGACGGACAGCGGATTCGACATCAGGCGATGCATGCGTTTCGGGGAGGTTGCGATGCGCGGAGCGGTGTGGCAAGCCCGCCCGAGCCTATAAATAAGGCGGAGTGCTGTAACGGGTTAAGGCTCGCATCAGCCGCGGCCTTCGACCTTAATCGCCGGCGAAAGTTCACCTCTTCCCCTCTCCACCACCATGAGCATTGTCCTCATTGTCCTCCTCCTCCTCCTTGCCGCTGTTGCGATGCTGGCCCTGTTCGTGGTCGGCATCTACAACCGGCTTGTCGCCCTCCGCAACCGCTTCAAGAACGCCTTCGCGCAGATCGATGTCCAGCTCAAGCGCCGCTATGACCTGATCCCGAACCTCGTCGAGGTCGCCAAGGGTTACCTCAAGCATGAGCACAGTACGCTCGAAGACGTCATCAAGGCCCGCAACATCGCCTTGGCCGCCTCGCAGACCGCTGCCGCCAATCCCGCTGATGGTGCAGCCATCAAGAGCCTTGGGGCCGCCGAGACCGGACTGGCGGGCGCGCTCAGCCGCCTGATGGTCGTCGCCGAGCAATATCCCGACCTCAAGGCCAACCAGAACATGATGCAGCTCACCGAGGAGATCACCTCGACCGAGAACAAGGTTTCCTTCGCCCGCCAGTCCTACAACGACTCCGTCATGACCTACAACACCACCCGCGAGACCTTCCCCAACGTGATCTTCGCCGGCATGTTCGGCTTCCTCGCCGCGGAGCTCTTCCAGATCGAGAACGCCACCGAGCGCGAGGCGCCCAAGGTCAGCTTCAGTTGAGTCGAAGGTCGGATGACGAGGGGCGAAAGCCAGGATCTGACGCCTTCGACTTCCGCCCTTCGGCCTTCGGCCAGCCGTCATGGACTTCTTCGAGGCCCAGGAACACGCCCGCAGGCGCACCACGCGGCTCGTCGTGCTGTTCGGCCTCGCGGTCATCGGCACCATTCTCGCCAGCTACGCGGCCGCGATCCTGGTTTTCCAGCAGATCTCGCCCCGCGCCCGGCAGGTCGAGCGAAGCTACTGGCAATATCAGCATACCGCGGTCTGGCCCGACGACAGGATCAGCTACCCGTGGTGGAATTCCCAGATTTTCGCCGGCGTCGCCCTCGGGACCCTGGCCGTCGTCGGCTTCGGCTCGCTCTACAAATGGTACCAGTACCGCGCCGGCGGCTCCGCCGTGGCCGAGGGCGTCGGCGCCCGGCCGGTGGACCCGCATAGCACCGATCTCAACGAGCGCCGCCTGCTCAATGTCGTCGAGGAGATGGCCATCGCCGCGGGGGTGCCGATCCCGGCCGTCTACGTGCTCGACGACGAGCCCAGCCTCAACGCCTTCGCCGCCGGCCTCACCACGAGCGACGCTGTTGTGACCGTCACCCGCGGCACGCTCGAAAAGCTCAACCGCGACGAATTGCAGGGCGTGGTCGCCCACGAATTCAGCCATATCCTCAACGGCGACATGCGGCTGAACGTGAAGCTCGCCGCCATCGTGTTCGGCATCCTCGTGATCGGCCTCATCGGTCGCGGGATCCTGCGCGGCCTCGGGCGGGGCCGGGTGAGCAGCCGCGGCAAGGGCGGCGGCGGCGTGGCCGCCATCCTCGCCATCGGCCTCGCGCTCATGATCGTCGGCTACATCGGCTATTTCTTTGGCCGGCTCATCCAGGCCGCGGTTTCGCGCCAGCGCGAATTCCTCGCCGACGCCTCGGCCGTGCAGTTCACGCGCAACCCTGGCGGCATCGCGGGCGCGTTGCGCAAGATCGGCGGCTACGCGCTCGGCTCGCACCTCGCCACCCACAAGGCCGCGGAGATCGGCCACTTCTTTTTCGCGGAGGGCTCGGATACCTCTTTGTTCGGCGGCCTCTGGGCCACCCACCCGCCGCTCGATGTGCGCATCCACGCCGTTGATCCGCAATGGGACGGCAAGTTCTACCAGCCGCCGGAGCCGGTGGATGTGGCGCGCGAATCGTTTGTGCAGGCCGGCCTCGCCCGACCGAAGCCGGACACCGCCGCCATCCCGGTCACTCTGTCGGCTGTGGCTGCGGTGGCCGCCATCGGCACGGTCACTCCACAGCACGTCGAGCATGCCCGGAATGTGCTCGAGGCCATCCCGGTGCGTTTGCGCGAGGCCGCCCGGGTTACCCGCGAGGCCCCGGCGCTCGTTTACGGATTGCTGATCGAGCAGCGCGGTGAAGTGGGTGAGAAGCAGGCCGCGCTCCTCGCCTCACACGCCGGCGAGGAGACGGTCCGCCTGGTGCGCGAGTTGCTGCCACACTTCGACCGGCTCGCCGTCGACGCCA
>CAJAKX010000278.1 GCA_903940425.1 uncultured Opitutia bacterium
CACGCTGCTACCGAAGCTGCTGAGCGGAGACACAACCATTAACCAATTAGCGTCATGAGAGTCGCATCGATAAAACTAAAGAACTTCAAAAGGTTCAGCGACCTGCTGATCCGAGACATCCCTCGAACAGCTAAACTAGTCGTCGTGGTCGGGCCGAACGGATGCGGCAAGTCCTCGTTGTTCGATGCATTTCTTCACTGGTATCGGAGCCGAGTTGGTTTTGGAATTAATGCAGACGCTCTATACTATCGGAAGGACGCTATTGAAGCCTTCGATTGGGGACAAGCCGTAGAAGTAACCCTCCACGATGGAACGCAACCAAAGAGAGGCTCGCTTTACGTTAGGACCGCCTACCGCAATGACCCAGATTTCTCTGTGAATGGCATCGATCTCCCTGCGAATCCATCAGAAGGAGTACGAGTCAACCGATCCATTGATAACGACCAAGCCGTTTCTGACAACTATCGGCGCCTTGTTTACGATACGATGGCTGGCGTCTATAATTCGGCAAACGATGAGAAAATAGTTCGCATACTCCGAGAGGAACTAATTGGCGAGATTCGCGCCTCCATGCAGCGCGTGTTTGGAGACCTGCTCCTAAACAATATCGCCGACCCTCTCGGATCGGGTGCGTTCTTCTTTGAGAAGGGTGTTTCCAAGTCGTATCATTACAAAAATCTATCTGGTGGTGAAAAAGCCGCTTTTGACCTGCTCCTCGACCTTCACGTCAAGCGACGTTTTTTTACGGACGCCATCTATTGCGTCGATGAGCTTGATGCACACCTGCACACGCGGGTTCAGGGCACACTAGTTAAGGAAATGATCAAGGTTCTCCCAGAGGCATGCCAGCTTTGGGTGACTACACATTCACTGGGCGTGCTGCGGGCGGCCCAAGAGATGATCACCGCCAATCCGGCTTCTGTCTGCCTAATCGATTTCGATGGCGTTGACACCGACATCCCATGTGAGTTGGTACCCAGCAGTCTCGGCAGAGTGACGTGGGAAAAGCTCCTGTCCATCACCTTGGATGACCTTTCTCCCCGTATCGCTCCCAAAGCGGTCGTGGTTTGTGAAGGCTCGTCGCTTGGAAATCGCCGAAAGGATTTTGACGCCGACATCTATAACGGAGTTCTCGGAACTCACTACCCCGACGTTGTGTTTATTTCCGGGGGATCATCCAACCAAGTGCAAGCCGCCGGAGTTTCCGTGCGCGATGCGCTTGCCCGCATTCTACCAACAACCAAGATTTGGTCGCTCGCCGACCGCGACGACAAGTCGGACACTGAGGTCGAGGAGCAGCTCATTCGGGACGAGATCACGCTGCCTCTTCGAAATCTAGAGTCGTTTCTTTTCGCGGAAGACGTCATTGAAGCCCTTCTTGTGCGAGAGCAAAAACAGCCTCAACTCGCCGCCGCGTTAGAAATCAGACGGCAGGCGTTAGCGAATTGTGTCACTCGCGGGCGTCCCGCTGACGACCTCAAATCGGCGGCTGGAGAAATCTACACGGGATTGAGGACGCTTCTCGGCCTTCGGCGCCGCGGCGACAATGCTGATTCGTTCATGCGTGACACTCTTGCGCCTCTCGTCGCTCCACCATTGGCGACTTACGCGGCGCTGAAAGCTGCTGTCATCGACAAACTGGTATGATGAGTATCAACGAATCCATCGTCGAAGCTGCCGCACTAGCGTGGTCCGGGGAGCTGGGGTATGCGGTCGGGCACGGAGCCACCTGCGCAGGGCTTCGGCGCGACGCACAGCTGCCAAACTGCTGAGCGGCAAAATCAGAGCAGCATCTACTTCAGAATAGGAGTTCACGCCCCAATGAATCGATTACCGAATGATCTCTGGAGAGGAATTCGCCGGCATCCGTGGCGGACACCGCGAGACGCTTTCCTCGCTTTTAGTGCGCTCTGGACGGTCACCGAAGGACTTTCGTATTTCGTCCCGGGCTTCGACATCAAAGGCGTTTTCTCGCTCTGCGCCATTATCGCCGTCAGCGTTATATTTGCGTTGTACCGCGTAGCAAAACCGACCCGCATCGAAATCAAGGTCCCTCACACGGACACGGTGCTGGAGATTCTGTTTGGAGATCTGTTTGCGCAGGAAGGCTACCGCGCAATTGCTGTGAACGAATTTTTCGACAGTGAACTCGGGAAGGTCGTGGCAGAGGAGAGCTTACATGGCCTGTTCCTGAAACGTTGCTTCGGCGGGCACCCCGAATCGTTTGACAAGCAGGTGGGCGAGGAACTGAAGGGAACGCCCTCGCAGCGCGTCGATCGTCCCAGCGGCAAACCGCTGCGCTACGAGATTGGCACATGCGCCCTTCTCACAGTCGACGTTGATCGCTACGTGACGTTTGCGTTCACGGAAACCGATGTGATGACCTGCAAGGCATCCGCTGATGTGAACATGCTGTGGCGAAGCCTTGACGGTCTCTGGAAGAAAGCCCGGATCGAAACCGGCGGAAAATCGTTAAATGTCCCGCTCGTTGGCAGCGGACTCGCAGGAATCGGTCTGCCGACTCGCGACTTGTTGAACTTGATCATCCTTTCGGTGATCGTCGGAACCAAACAACAACAGATCACGCGACGCATTCGTATCGTTCTTTGGAAGGATCGCTACGACGACTTGGATCTTCGCGAGGTCAAAAGATACTGGGAGGAACACTGATGGCCTATCGTAACGGCACCTACGTCGCGTTTCATGCGAATGGCACCGATGTTCCGACTGATTCGGACATCAAATACTACAATCTCATGAAGGCATGGACCGAGAAGAGCGACGACGACTTCACGATGATCAACAGCCACGACAAGGCATCGTCGGTCCGAGACTCCAGTAAAAGAGATACGTTGCGGGCATCGCTCCAAGAACGCCTGCGAAATTCGAAGAACATGGTTTTGATCATCGGTCAAACAACGCGCTTGGACACGGATTGGGTGCCATTCGAGATCGAGCAGGCGGTGGATCAATACAAGATTCCCATTATCGCGGCTTACACCGGCTATGAATACATCGGCCTTCCTGCACAACATAGCGGACTTTGGCCCAAAGCACTGGCGGACCGGATCAGCAACAGCACGGCCAAGGTAATCCATGTTCCGTTTAAGAAAGAGCCGCTAAAGGCGGCTATTGATCAATTCAACCACGACAATCTTCCTAGCGGCCCTCTGACCTATTATGTTCACGAAGCCTACGTAAAATGGGGGCTCAGCACTTGAGGAAAAGATGTCTCTCAACGAATCCATCGTCGAAGCCGCCGGCCCCGAATGGTTCGAGGCGCTCGGATACGCGCTCGGCCGAAGGCAGTACCCGGCGCCCGATCGTAGGAAGGATGGGCAAGGTGATTTAGGCCATGAGAATTGATCACATCGGTTTTGACGATCGGTCTGTAGTATTGCTGGGAGCCGGAGCGACGCGTGGCGCCAAGTTCGTCGAACGCGCAACCGGGGCGCTGCCTCCTTTGGATCACGATTTTTTCACCCAAGCGCAGCGACTTAGTGCCGCTAAACCCCAACTGCTGCTGGAAACATTGATCCGAGACGTTGTGAACACATTCGGCAATAACTTCTCGCTTACAATGGAGGGATACTTGACCCGCCTAGAGCAACTATCCCACGTCGTGGCCGACTACAGGTTCCGAGGGTGGCAGCCGGTGAATCGTTTTCAGCGGATGCGAGAGGATTTCCTCCAAGTGCTCGCGGCCCTCCTCGATGAGTCAATTGGCCGCGAGCCGGACTGCATTTACCATCAGAGACTCGTTAAGCAACTCTCTGGCGATGACGTCATTTTGAGCCTCAATTACGACTGGCTTATCGACCATACGCTGATGAAGTTCGCGGCGAGAAAATGGAATCCGAGGACTGGCTATTGCGTTCCGACCTATACTCAAGGGAAACGCGGCATAGGTACTAGGTATTGGGCATGGAAAAAAAAGAGGAATCGGCCGTTTTTTTCGCGGCAGACCATTCTACTTCTAAAACTTCACGGATCGATGAACTGGTTTCCTGTGCCGAAAGACCGCATTCCTCCAAGACTGGAGTTAAGAACACGATGGTGGCATCAGAATGGGCGTCTGAAGTTCGAAATCGCTCCACCGGAGTGGAACAAGCCGACTCGTTCAGGCGTATACGTTCCGGTTTGGCGGCGGGCACGAAAAGCCCTCAAAGATACAAAGGCGCTCATATTCATTGGATATTCTCTTCCTGAAACCGATCTACCGGTTCAGGCGCTGTTAACAGTCGAGAAGGATCCTAACCCACTGGAGCTACTTATCGTCGTGAACCCAGATCAACGCGCCCGTCATCGAATCAGAACTGTTCTGCAGCGTCGGCTGAACGACAAGACCCGGGTTTTGAGCTTCGAAGGGTTAAAGGACTTCCACGGCTTCATGGAACCCAACTTGTGAGGCGCCTCAACGAATCCATGATCAAAGCCGCCGCCCCAACGTGTTTTGGGGAGTTGCGCTATGCCGTCGGCCGCGGCGCACACCAGGCATCGGACAACATTCTAACAAGAACATGAGCACAAATAACCTCGGCCGACTTAAGAAGATCGATCTGCGTGAGGTGTGGTCCAGCGAGGCGGCTGGATTCACCCCTTGGCTCGCCCAAGAGGAGAACCTGAAACTGCTCGGCGAAACCATCGGCATCGACCTCGAACTCGAGGCTCAGGAGAAAGAAGTCGGACCGTTCCGCGCGGACATCCTCTGCAAGGACACCGCCACCGACTCCTGGGTGTTGATCGAGAATCAGCTGGCGCGCACCGATCATTCCCATCTCGGCCAGCTTCTCACTTATGCGGCCGGTCTGGAGGCAGTCACAGTCGTCTGGGTCGCGGAACGCTTCACCGAGGAGCATCGTGCCACGCTCGACTGGCTGAACGAACGGACCGACGAGAAGATCAATTTCTTTGGGTTGGAGGTTGAGCTGTGGCGGATCGGCGATTCCCCGATTGCCCCGAAGTTTAACATCATCAGCCAGCCGAACGAATGGTCGCGGACGGTGCAGCAGGCCGCGGCCGGGGCCGGCGGGATTTCCGCGCACAAGCAGCTCCAATTGAAGTTCTGGACAGCGTTCAGAGAACACATGGAGGCCAAGGGGAGCATAGTCCGGTGCCAGAAGCCCCTGCCGCAGCACTGGACGAACTATGCGATTGGCAGATCAGGAATCCACCTGACTTCGATTGTTTCGACTTGGAATTCGGAAACCAACAGCAAGGGACCGGAGATTCGCGCTGAGCTCTATCTGGACGGACCGAATGCGAAACAGGAGTTCGCCGCCTTGGAGAAGCAAAAGGAGAACCTTGAGACTGCGCTGGGCTTTCCGCTGACTTGGCACAATCCCGAAAACAAGGCGATGTGCCGGCTCTACACCCGGCAGGACGCGGACTTCCTGAACGAAGCCTTGTGGCCGCAGCACTTCGAGTGGCTTCGACAGCGGCTCGAAACCATGCACAAGGTGTTCGCCCCCATCGTCAAAAATCTGAAGCTGGAGCCGGCGGAGTGAGCGTATGAGCCTCAACGAATTCACGGTCGAAGCCGCCGCCCTCGAATGGTTCGGGGAGCTGGGCTACGGCGTCGCCTTTGGGCCGGACTTGGCGCCGGGGGAGCGCAAGGCGGAGCGTGATTCGTTTGGGGAGGTAGTGCTGGTTGGCCGGCTGCGGGACGCCGTCCGTCGGCTGAATCCGGCCATCCCGGAGGAGGCACGCGAGGACGCTGTGCGGAAAGTGCTGCGGGTTGCCACTCCCTCGCTGGTCGGAACGAACCGGCGGTTTCACGCCATGCTGCGCGACGGCATCGAGGTCGAATACCGGCGCAAGGGTGGTGACGGCATCGCCGGTGATCGCGTGCGGGTGGTCGATTTCGATGACCCGGCGGCCAACGACTGGTTTGCCGTCAATCAGTTCACAGTGATCGAAGGCCAGCACAACCGCCGGCCGGATATCGTGGTGTTCGTGAACGGCCTGCCACTCGGCGTGCTGGAGCTGAAAAACGCCGCCGAGGAGGACGCGACGACCTACGACGCCTTCAAGGACCTGCAAGTCTACAAGCAGGAGATTCCCTCACTCTTCTTCTTCGACGCGGTAGTCGTCGCCTCGGATGGCACCGACGCACGCATCGGAACGATCAGCGCCGACTGGGAACGCATGATGCCATGGCGCACGATCGAGGGCGAGGCTCTGGCCCCGACCACCATGCCCCAGTTGGAGGTCCTTTTGCGGGGTGCCTTCGACCGGAAGCGCTTTCTCGATCTGCTTCATTACTTCATCGTTTTCGAGGAGGACCCGGAGGACGGCTCGCTCATCAAGAAGGTCGCCGGCTACCATCAATTCCATGCCGTCAACACCGCGCTCGCCGAAACCATCCGCGCAGCATCGGAACGTCAGGTCGGCGAAACGGCCGGCGGTTACTTCGCGAAACCACTGGCTGAAGGCATGCCGGGCGACAAACGCGCAGGTGTGGTCTGGCATACGCAGGGCTCGGGCAAGTCGCTCACAATGGTTTTTTATGCCGGCCGGCTCGTGCTGGAGCCGGCGATGGAGAATCCGACGCTCGTCGTTCTCACGGATCGCAACGACCTCGACGACCAGCTTTTCGGCACGTTTCTCCGCTGCCATGAGCTGTTGCGGCAAAAGCCCGTGCAGGCGGAGAGCCGCGAGCAGTTGAAGCAACTGCTGGCAGTCGCGTCGGGCGGCGTGGTGTTCACCACGATCCAGAAGTTTTTCCCGGAGGACAAAGGCGCGAAGCATCCGCTGCTGTCCAGTCGGCGCAACATCGTCGTCATCGCTGACGAGGCGCACCGCAGCCAATACGATTTTATCGATGGTTTCGCGAAACACATGCGTGACGCGCTCCCGAACGCCTCTTTCATCGGCTTCACCGGCACTCCCATCGAGAAAGCCGACGCCAACACGCGGGCCGTGTTCGGCGACTACATTTCCATCTACGACATCCAGCGGGCGGTGGAGGACAAGGCGACCGTCCCAATCTACTACGAAAGCCGGCTCGCCAAGCTGGAGTTAAAAGCGTCGGAGAGACCGAAGATCGATCCCGATTTCGAGGAGGCGACCGAGGGCGAGGAAGAGTCACAGAAGGCACGGCTCAAGTCCAAGTGGGCGGCGCTGGAGGCCGTCGTCGGCGCCGACAAACGCCTGGGCCTGATCGCCGCCGACCTCGTGAAGCATTGGGAGGCGCGCCTGGAGGTCATGGACGGCAAGGCGATGATCGTCTGCATGAGCCGGCGCATCTGCTTCGAGCTGTATCAGGCCCTGCGCAAGCTTCGCCCCGAGTGGCACGCCGACACCGACGACAAAGGCGTTATGAAGATCGTCATGACCGGCGGGAAGTCCGATCCGCTCACGTGGCAGCCGCACATCCGTAACAAGGCGCGAAGGGAGGAGCTGGCAAAGCGGTTCAAGAATCCGAAGGACCCCTTCAAAATCGTCATCGTGCGCGACATGTGGCTCACCGGCTTCGACGCGCCCTGTCTGCACACGATGTATATCGACAAACCCATGCGCAGCCACGGCCTCATGCAGGCCATCGCCCGCGTAAACCGCGTTTTCAAGGACAAGCCCGGTGGCTTGGTGGTCGACTACCTCGGTCTGGCCCATGAGTTGAAGCAGGCGCTCGCCGTCTATACCGAAAGCGGCGGGCATGGAGATACCGCCATCGATCAGGACCAGGCGGTCGTAGCGATGCTCACGCGCTATGCGATCTGCCGCGATTATTTCCATGGCTTCAACTGGTCGAAGTGGACGACCGGCACACCGGCGCAGAAGCTCTCGCTCCTCCCCGCTGGTCAGGAGCACATCCTCGCCGCCGCTGCCAAGGACCCGAAGCCGGCGGACTACTGGCAAAAGTTTCTCCAAGCGGTCACCGAACTCTCAAAAGCCTTTGCGCTCGCCGTGCCGCATGACAAGGCGCTCGCGATCCGCGACGATGTCGGGTTCTTCCAGGCGGTGCGTGCCGCCATGAGCAAAGGCGGCGGCGAGAGGAAAAAGACCGGCGAGGAACGCGATGCAGCCATCCGACAGATCATCTCACGCGCCGTCGCGTCGGATGAGGTCGTTGACATCTTTGCGGCCGCCGGACTCAAGAAGCCCGACATCTCGATCCTCTCCGACCAGTTCCTCGCCGAAGTGCGCGGCATGCCGCAGAAGAACCTGGCGGTGGAGCTGCTCCGCAAACTGCTCAGCGGCGAAATCAAAATCCGCTCGCGGAAGTTCCTCATCCAGTCGAAGTCCTTTGCCGGGATGCTGGAGCAGGCGATCCGCAAATACCAGAACCGCGCCATTGAAGCCGCGGCCGTGATCGAAGAGCTGATCAAGATCGCGAAGGACATGCGCGAAGCCGACAAGCGCGGCGAAAAACTGGGCCTGACGGATGAAGAGCGCGCCTTCTATGACGCCCTAGCCGAGAACGAGAGCGCCATGCAGGCGATGGGCAGCAAGGAGCTGCGCGTCATCGCCACCGAACTGGTCACGCAAGTCCGCAAGAGCGTGACCATCGACTGGACCGAGCGGGAAAGCGCGAAGGCGAAGATCCGCGTCATGGTGCGCCGCATCCTGCGCAAGCATGGCTATCCGCCCGACCTCCAGGAAGAGGCGACCAAGACCGTCCTTGCCCAAGCCGAGCTCCTCTGCGCCGATTGGGCCGCATAATTGCGCTCCTCATCGAAAACCACGTATCCGCCCTCGAACAATTCCGCGAGATCGAGAACGACCTGAAGCGATAAATCGTCATGAAGTTCTTCGTCGGAGTCACCAACAACGAGTGGTTCGAGTACTTGGCAGCTCGACAGCCCGACGAGGTGAATTTCTGGCGGCCACGGAGCCAATCCGACTTCCGCGCCATCCCCGTCGGTGCACCATTCCTGTTTAAGCTGCATGCTCCGTTGAACTTCATCGCCGGTGGCGGTTTTTTCGTTCGGCACGATTTCTTGCCGCTGCAATGGGCTTGGCAGGCCTTCGGGGAGAAAAACGGCGTGCCGAATATGGCAGCGCTCCGCAGCCGCATACTGGAACATCGTTCCCCCAGTGAACTCGGCCGACAGATCGGCTGCACGATCCTGACCCAGCCGTTCTTCTTTCCGCGCGATGTATGGATTCCCGTTCCACCGGATTGGAGTGCGAACATCGTCACAGGAAAGTCCTATGACACGACTGAACCCGCCGGGCAGAGCCTGTGGCAGCAGGTTCAAGAGCGGTTGGAGCGCACTGCATCTCCCAATCTGCCCGGAGTCGAAAGACTTGGGGAAGAAGAACAAGCCCGCTACGGCC
>CAJAKX010000279.1 GCA_903940425.1 uncultured Opitutia bacterium
CCGGCGAGCCGCTGACGGTCAATTTCGCGTTCGAGAACCGGCTGCAGCGCAAATATTCGCCGCTCTATCTGAAGCGTGTGCCCGCCGGCTGGCGCGACAAGCTGGCCCGGCAGCTTCCCGCCTTCGTCGGTGCGCCCTGGGTGGAGGCGTTCAAGCAGGTCGCCGCCACCACGGTCGCCGATTTCTGCCTCGAGATGTACCGCCGCATGGGCCTGCTCGATGGCGTCGAGGTCGTCCGTTCCGGCGATCCGGTCGTGCGGCGCGCGGCGTGCGCGGTGCCGGATTTCTACGTGGACGTGCCGCATGAGGGCGAAATTGTGCGCGCCCGGTTCCTTGACGGCCTGCTCAAGCTGCATGAAGGTGGTGATTCCTACCTGACCCTCCCCATGCGCCCCTTCACCCCGGAACAGGTGAGCCCCACTCGCGACACCCGCCTCCGCTGGATGCAGTCTGTCGTGCATTGCACGCACTATGTGGCGGGCGCCAGCGAGCAGGACTATCTGCGCAAGGAGGACGCGCCGGAGATCACCTATCTAAAGCGGGATCCCATCGATCGCTCCGATGAAGCGTACACCGAAATTCCAGCCTGACCTCACGACCATTCTGGCGTTTGGCGCCCATCCCGACGACATCGAGTTTGGCTGCGGCGGCGTGATCGCGCGCGAGACGCAGGCCGGCTGCGCGGCGTATTTTGTCGTCTGCTCGCGCGGCGAAGCCGGCACGAACGGCACGCCGGCGCAGCGCACGGCCGAAGCCAGGAAAAGCGCATCGCTGCTCGGGGCCACGCTCGAGTTCGTCGGTTTCGGCGGCGACGCGCACCTCGAGGTGAGCGTCGCGCGCACGTTGAAGCTGGCGGCGATCATCCGGCGCGTGCGGCCGGCGGTGGTGCTCGCGCCGACTCCGGCCGGGAACCAGCACCCCGACCACATCGCGGTCGGCCGGATGGTGCGCGATGCCGCGCGCCTGGCGCGCTACGGCGGCGTCAAGGAACTCAAGCCATGGGCCGCCCATGCGATCCAGCAGCTGCTTTTCTACGCCGTCACCGTCGAGGCCGAGCCGGCGGACCGGTCGGCGGTGCTGATCGACGTGACGAGTGTGGTCGCCACCTGGTGGGAGGCGATGTCGGCGCACCAATCGCAGGCGAAAACCCGGGAATACGCCGGACTGCAAATGGCCCGCGCCTCGATGCACGGCCAGCGGGCGGGCGTCAGTTTCGCCATTCCGTTGTTTCCGAACGACACGCTGATCTTTGAGTCGCTGCAACAGCTCGGCCGCTCGGCGCGGCAATTTTGACATGGAGCGCGGGCGGCCACTCAAGATCGGCATCACCTGCTATCCGACCGTGGGCGGCAGCGGCATCCTCGCCTCGGAGCTGGGCGAGGAGCTGGCGAAACGCGGGCACGAGGTGCACTTCATCAGCTATGAGCAGCCGTTCCGCATGCCGGTCAACGAGCCGCGCGTCTTTTTTCACCCCGTCCAGATCAACACCTACGATCTCTTCAAATATCCCGACTACACCCTGCCCCTGTCGGTGAAGATGGCGGAAGTCAGCCGCGACCACGGACTCGACGTGCTGCATGCGCATTACGCGGTGCCGCACGCGACCGCCGCCCTGCTGGCGTGCGCCATGCTCCCGGCCGGCCGGCGGCCCAAGGTGATCACCACCCTGCACGGCACCGACACCACGCTCCTGGGGCGCGACCCCGGCTACGGCCCGGCCATCCGCCACGCGCTGATGTGCTCGGATGCGGTCACCGCCGTCTCCGCCTGGCTGGAGCGGGAAACCCACCGGGTACTGGCGGTCGACCGGCCGATCGAGGTGATCCACAATTTCTTTGAGCCGCAGCCGCCGCGGCGCACGCGGGAGGAGGTCAGGCGCGAACTCGGCGTGGACCGCGAGGTGGTGGTGCTGCACGCGTCGAATCTTCGTCCGCTCAAGCGCATCGACCTGCTGCTCGAGACCGCCGCCCGCCTCCGCCCGCGCGAGGCGTTCAAGCTTCTGATTCTCGCCGGCGGCGATTTCGCGCCGTTTGCCGGCGAGGTCCGCCGGCTGGGACTGGCGGACCGCGTGATCGTGCGCGAGCGGGTGAGCGCGATCGAGGATTACCTCCAGGCGGCCGACGTGGGCCTGTTCCCGTCGGATCTGGAAAGTTTCTGTCTCAGCCTCCTTGAGGCGATGTGTTTTGCCTGCCCGTGTGTCGCGACGGCGGTGGGCGGAATCCCCGAGGTTGTGACGTCAGGCACGACCGGACTGCTGGTGCCGCCCGGCGACGTTGACACACTCGTTCACGCCGTCGAATCACTGATCCGGGATCCCGCGCGCCGGCTCGCGCTGGGGCAGGCCGCCCGGCAGCACGCGCGGGAGTTCTTTTCCGCCGAGGTCATCGTGCCGCGTTACGAGGCACTCTATCGACAGGTTTGCGCGGCGGCCTGAGCCCGTGTCAATTTGCCGCCGCGGGATGCGGTTCCGCCGGTGCGGCCGGCTCCGGCGTCGGCGGCAGAGACTGGAGGTTCTCGGCCTTCCAGCGCATCGACGCGAGAATCCGGGTGTGTCCGCTGGGATGGTCGAAAAAGATCCATTCCTCGACCGGTCCGGGGCGCATCTTGCGATATTCGGAGAGCTGGAGGAGGATCTGCGCAAAGCCGTCCGGCTGGCGGCTGGCGTTGAGCCCGAAGACGTCGGCTTCCGTCTCTATGGTGCGGGAGAGGGTGTTCGTCACCGGGGTAAGGACGAAGAAGAAAATGGAGACGAGCAGCATCACCAGCGGCAGGACGGCGAGATCGCCCACGCCCCGGATCCGCCACCGCTCGCCCCACCGCCGCAGGCACCGGTCCAGTCCCCATTTCAACAGGGAGAATCCCGCGACGTACACGATCAGATAAAACATCAGGATCTTGTAGACATGGTTGAGCACGTAATGCCCCATCTCATGTCCCATGACGGCCTGGATCCCTTCCGGCGTGCCGCGCCGGAGCAGGTTGTCGTTCAGCGTGATTCGCATGGTGTGGCCGAGGCCGCTCACATTGGCGCTTATGCGCGTGGTCTGGCGCGAGGCGTCGACCACATACACATCGTGCGCCGGGATGCCATTCGCCCGCGCCAGGCTCAGGATGGGCTCCGTGATCTTGGGATCATCCAGCCGGGTCACCTTGTTGAAGATCGGGACCAGGTAGACCGGCGCGATCATGACCCCCACCCCCATGAAGGCCATGGCCACCACGGCGCCCCAGATCCACCACGTCCGCGGCAGGCGGCGCACCACGGCGAACAGTCCCATGGTGACGAGTCCGCCAATCACGAGCCCGACCAGCAGTGCCTTGAACTGGTCGAACATCCAGGGGCCGAAGGTCTGGGTCGCTAGGCCGTAGTGGTGTTCGCGAAAATAACCCTCGTACACGACCAGCGGGAAGCCCAGCACCGTGGTGGCCAGCAGGTACTCCGCCCAGTAGATCAGGGACTGCAGCGCCTTGAACCGCGTGATCCGCTCGGCCAGGTTGCGCATGCCGGCCGACCAGTGCAGAGACAACAAGAGCAGGGAGATCGCCGCGCCGTAGAGAAAATCCCAAAGGATCAGCCAGTATCCGCCCTCGAAGTAGGCGTCGGAGCGCGTCTTCGCCTCCGCCGGGAGCTGCGCCAGGTAGGCGTTCGTCGCGGCCTCCGCGTCGAAATGTGCCGAAGCCCGGGCTTCGGCAGGAATGGTCAAAACCGGCGGGAGCTGGTCCGGGGTCGCGGGCGGTGCGGCCAGGGCGCCGGCGACGGCGAGGACGATGCTGGCGAGGAGCAGGGCGGCCAGCCGCCAGCGGGGGGCAGGGGACGTTTTCATGGATGAAGCGGAAGGACGGGACGCCGTCATCGTTGACAGAGGACTCCCTGCTCTGCAACTCCGCCCGCCGGTTTCCGCCCCGGCGCCTCACTCAGGAGTATTGCGACAGGTTTCGCGGAAAAGACCTAGGGACCACGAGACCCTGCGTCAGAACAACGGTGCGGGGTTTCGTCGCCAGCCCGGCGGCGATCTCGAGCGTTATCGTATCGCCCCGTTTGCGATGCATGAACAGGCGGTTCACTTCACTCTCCGGGCCGAACCGGGCCGTGAATGGCCGCACGCTCCGACTCGGCATCCTCCGGTTGGATCAGCTCGAGCACGAAGCTATGCTCCCGCGTGATCGAACCGGAAGCCTCCTGCCATTCTTCTGCTACGCCAGATCCCGGCCCCGGCGACGGGCTTGCAGCCAGACGAGTAACAGTAATGCGCGTTCTGCGTCTGGATAGGCCGTCTTGGCCACGATTAGAAGGTGCAGGCGTTGGCGCGTGATGCCGAGGATGCGGGCCAGCCTGACCTTTTCGCCGCGACGTTTGAGATGACATTCAACGGCCCGGGCCAGTTCGTTCCACAAGGGGGTGTCGGGCCCCGGCCTCAAGGTCTGGCCCCGGCGCTGGCGCCGGGGGGCTTTCGCCAGCCGGCGCGCCGCCCTGATCGATTCGCGCGCCAACGCGACGAGGGCGTCGGTCGGGAGATCGATGTACCAGCGCCGGCCGACCATTTTCAGGCTCATGCCCTCTTTCTGCACGCCCCCTGAATCGATGTCATCTATTAAATGACAAAGATGCGGCGGCAGCAACGGTGACCGGGAACCGGGAGGGCGCGGCCCGAACCACAGGCAAGAGGCAGGCGGCACTCGTTTGTCATCTATTAGATGACAAAAATCCAGTGGCCGGTTTGTGAATCGGTGAGGGAAGGGTGGGCATCCCCTGGACGACGGCGAGAGGCCGGAGTAAAGGGCCGCTCGTTGTGTCCCCGGGACGTGGCCCGGCCCGTCCCACCGAACGCCGCTGCGGGTTTGACGCAGCCCGACGGTCGCGACACACCTCAGGCGCGGATTCGCTTCCGGTGAAAACACCCTTCAAGGACCACTTTTCCGCGGTTGCCGCCAACTACGCGCACTACCGGCCGCGCTACCCGTGCGAGCTGTTCGATTACCTGCGCGACATCGCGCCGCGCACGGGCCGGGCGTGGGACTGCGCTTGCGGCAGCGGCCAGGCGACGCTGGAACTCGCCGGGCGCTTCGCGGCAGTGACCGCCACGGATGCAAGCGCCGGGCAGCTCGCCGAGGCGCCGCCGCATCCCCGGGTGACCTACCGCCTCGCGCCCGCGGAGGCCTCCGGCCTGCCGGATCATTCCGCCGACCTCGTGACCGTGGCGCAGGCAGTCCACTGGTTCGATCTCGACCGCTTCTACGCCGAGGCCCGGCGCGTGCTGGCAGCCGACGGCGTCATCGCCGTCTGGAGTTACGGAGCCCACCAGCTCGGCATCAAGACGATCGACCGGCTCGCCGGGGATTTTTATCACAACGTCGTCGGACCATACTGGCCGCCGGAGCGCAAGCACGTCGAGGAGGGCTACCGGACCATTCCGTTTCCCTTCGCCGAGGTGCCGGCGCCCGCGTTCGCGATGCGCACGCACTGGTCGCTGCCGCAACTGCTCGGCTACTTTCGCAGCTGGTCGGCGACGACCCGCTACCTCGCGGCGCGCGGACAGGATCCGGTCGCGGCGCTCGAGCAGAAGCTCCGACGGCCGTGGGGCGACCCGGCGACCGTGCGCGAAATCACCTGGCCGCTCGCCGTCCGCGTCGGCCGGACCGGCTGACTAGAGGCTATCCGAAAACCCTTCTGCGCTGCCCGGTGGAAGGCGCTGCGCCCTCCTTCGCCAAGGCTTCGGAGCGCAGGCCGTGAGCGCCGTACGGACATTTGGCGACGACAGCGCACCGCCCTCCAGCCAAACAAAAACCACGCCTGGTGGAGGGCGCTGCGCCGTCAGCGCCGTTTGGGTATTCGGGGTGACTCTGCTGGCCAGCAGAGCGCCCCTACACACAATCCATTAATCAATTGATCGATGCGAACGGACGGCGTACACGCACTGTGGCATAAACTCTGTTAGCCGAACAAATGATGCTCAAACAGCGGCTACACCACTCGACTTTCTACGCGTTCGGTTTCGTAGCGTTTTCTATCGGAGCCGTCCTGATGGCGCTGGGCGCATTCTGGGCATTCGAAGCAAGGCAGATATTATCCGGCGTTTTTGGCGTCGTGATGTGTCCGGCGAGTCTGCTGGTTGCCCGCCTTCTGTTCCGTCGCTTCAAGGCGGAAAGAGAAGAGGAGAAGATTCTGTTTGGGGCAGCCGCGAGGTCCCGCTCTCGATGAAAAGAGGCTAACCAGTCGCCGCCGCGCCAGCCGTAGTCGCGGATTATTTCAACGTTCCGCAATAAACATGAAAAAATATCTTCTGCTCGCCGTCTGCTCGCTGTTGATCGCGAGCGTCGGGACAACCGCCGAAACCACCAAGGAAACCGCGAAGTCCAATGGAAAAACCATGAGCCCCCCATCCGTCTCGCTCGGTTACGTGGTCCTGTATGTGAAAGATGTCTCGGCGACCCTCACTTTCTACGAAGAGGCCTTCGGTCTTTCCCGGCGCTTTTTCAATGATGACCACGGCAAGGCCTATGGAGAGCTGGAGACCGGAGCGGCCCGTCTTGCCTTCGCAAGCCTTGAATTGGCCAACGAACATTTGAAACAGGAAGTCGTGGCCGCCTCCCCGGACAAGGCCCCACTTGGTTTTGAGATAGCATTGGTGACACCCGATGTTCCGGCGTTGTATGCCCGCGCGGTGAAAGCCGGGGCGACCGTGGTGAGCGAACCCGCGACCAAGCCGTGGGGGCAAACCGTGGCCTACCTCCGGGATAAGGACGGCCACCTCGTCGAGCTCTGCACCCCTCTGCCGTGAACCAAGCCGAACCAGCCCCGCGGCGGCGGCGGGCGCGGCGGATCCATGACGAGCAGAAAGCGCGAGGACTGAAATGACGAAGGGCCGGCGGGTGCGATTGCTGATTGGCGGGGCACTGATCCTGCTGCTGGCGGGTATGGTGGTTCTGCAGAACCCCTTGGCCAGATCAGCGGTCGCGTCCGGCCCGGCAGGCACCGAGGATTACCGGAATCTCCCCGCGGAAAAGAGACCGAAGGTCATCGAGACCGGGGAATACGTGCTCTACCTGCCGAGCGAGCTGGACCTGCAGAGCCGGCATCCGTTGCTCGTCGCGTTGTCTCCTTCGGCGGATGCCTGGGGCATGATCCGGGCATGGCAGCCGGTGGTCGAGAAGCACAAATGGCTGCTGTATGCCTCGAAGACGTCTCGAAACGGGGTTGCTTACGCGGGCATAGTCCCCCCGTTGATCGCGGCGGTCAAATCGGTGGGTGCGGAATACCCCGTGGACAAATCCAAGATCGTTGCCACCGGACTCTCCGGCGGCGGAATGGCCTCGCACTACCTCGCCTACGCGCATCCCGAGCTGTTCGCAGCGGTGATCATCAACACCGGGATGATGGATGAAGAGCAACCGACCTGGCCCCATCCGCCGCGTGGCAAGATCGCCGTTTTCGTGGCGAGCCCGACGGATTTTCGTTACGAGCAGATGAAGAAGAACCGGCTGTTTCTGGAGAGCCTGGGCTGGAAGACCCATTGGATCGAATTCCCGGGAGGCCACCGGCTTGCCCCCAGTGCGATTCTGGAGGAAGCCGCCGGGTGGTTGTCGCAGGAATTTAAAAAGACGGCCGCCGGTCATGGCGAAGGGTAGGGCGTATCTTCAAACCGCCGGTCATCGCGAGCCCCGCCGCCGCGGCGAGAACTGACCACATCAGCGCCGGGATCACGCCCGGAGTTTCCGCTTGCCGTCGGCCGCGCTCTACGTGAGGACCACAGAGCATGGATTTTCCCGGCTACATCTCCTTCACGCTGACGAACGCCTGCAATCTGCGCTGCCAGATGTGCGGACAATGGAGCCCGGAGGGCTACGTGCGCACGGGGCGCGGTTATGGCGGCCCGGCGCTGAAGCTCGACGATTGGAGGCGGCTGGCCGACGAGGCCGCGGCCCACGGCATCACCTCCATCCTCCTGCGGGGCGGCGAACCGTTCCTGGTCCCCGGCATCATCGCGTTGCTCGAGCACATCCACGGCCTCGGCCTCTACATTTCGATCGACTCGAACGGATCGCGGCTCGCTGAACATGCCGCGGATCTCGTCCGCCTTGGCAACATCCACATCACGGTCTCCGTGGACGGCCCCGAGGCGGTCCACGACGCCGTGCGCGGCGTGCGGGGGTCTTTCCAGCAGCTCGCGCGCGGGCTCGCCCGGCTCAACGAGCTCGACGGTGGGACGCCGCGGCGCGTCAGCCGTTCCATCTGTTTCACAATCAGCCCGTGGTCGGTGGGCGGGCTCGGCGAGATGCCCTCGGTGGCGCGGCGGCTGGGCGTCGAGACGCTTTCGATTGTTCCTTACTTCTACGTGCCCGACGCGATGGGCGCGGCCTGGGAGCGCGAGATCCGCGAGACGCTCGGCTGCGAAGCCTTCTCGTGGCGCGGCTTCCACCACGAGGAGTCGGGCGTGGATCCCGACGTGTTCGCCGGGCAGCACCGGCGCTATGTCGAGTCACTCGAGAACCTCCACGACTATCCCTACATGCCGCTGACGGCGGCGGAATACCGCACATGGTTCACCGACCCGACCGCGCCGGTCGGACCGCCCGGCTGCGCGAACGTCGAGCGCCTGATCGACATCCAGCCCACCGGCGAAGCGAACTTCTGCGTCGACTCTCCGGACGGCTGCCTGGGCAACGTCCGGCACGCCACCATCGCGGAGATCTGGAACGGCGAGCGCGCCCACCGCTTCCGCGCGCGCCGGCGGCTGGGTCTGCTGGGCGCCTGTCACCGGTGTGTGGCGCGCCACATGGCGGAGATTCGCAACTAGGGTCTGTTTTCAAAATGTCCTGTCATCGCGAGGCCCGCAGAGCGGGCCGTGGCGATCCAGATGGATTGCTTCGTCGCCCGCCGCGGCGGCGGGGCTCCTCGCAATGACATCATGAAGACACGCCCTAGCTCAGGGCCCCGAGCCCGTCGAGCGGCAGGCGATCTC
>CAJAKX010000280.1 GCA_903940425.1 uncultured Opitutia bacterium
CGCAAATCCGGGATGCGTTTCAAGGTCGAGGTTCCTGCGGGGGGACTTTGCGCTGGCATGGCACGCGGAATGCGCCGGCTGTCTAGGTGAATCGCCTCCTCGCGGCAAGCCCCGAGGCATGGAGGCACACTTCACCGAGGCTGCCTGCACGACAGCACGGGCACAGTGGTGGGTGCCATCGGACAGCCGTCAGATTTCGACCGGCATTTTCGGGCGCGACTCGGCGGCCCGGAGCCGCCAACCTGACGGCAGCATGTCCCATCAGCCCGCCGCCACCCGTTACGACAATCCCGCGTTTTATCGCCCGTGCGGCCGCAGCGGTCTCAAGCTGCCGCTCCTCTCGCTCGGCCTCTGGCACAACTTCGGCGCGGACGGCTGCGGCAGCTCGCCCACCCGGGCGCCTTCGCCTATTTCTGGCCGGCCTGCTTTTGCGCCGGCGCTTCAGTACACCCGCCACGGCCACTGCACGCAGCCGTCGATGTCGCGGATGAGTGCGAAATCCGTCTGGCCTTTCATGACAAAGGGCAGCACCTCGATCGTCGCCGGCAACAGCGCGCGCGCCGTTTGCCAGCTGCGGCCTGTGACGTAAACATCGTCAACCAGCAGGACCCGTTTCCAGACACCGAGCGCGGGCACCGCTGAGAGCAATCTGGGCTCGGCGTAGCGCGGCTCATTGGCTTCATCCCGATAGTTGAGCGTGATGATTTTCATCTCCAGCCCGAGCCGCTCGGCCACCAGCACCGCTGGAACCACGCCGCCCTGAGCGATGCCCACGATGCCGTCGAGGCGTGCTGGAAACTTCCAGCGTCCCAGACGATCAGTAATGTCCTTCAAAGATAGCGGCGTCATCCCAGGGTGATCGACAGCAACACTGTACTTTCGGGCGGATGACGTAAAGCCATCCCACCTTCAAGGACCGGGAGGGGAAAAACGGGCTGCAAACCAATTTTTGCCGCGTTTTCGGCAAATCATGCGGTGTCCGATGCGGCCGCCGGGTATAGCCTTGCAAAACAACGGTCCGGTGTGGCCCGCTGCTGCTTGTTTCACCCATTGACTCCCCGCCTTCAGCGCCTTGTTGCGGAACTGTCACTCTCCGTCTCCCGCCATGAAAAACCGTCGTGAGTTCATCAAGACCGGGCTTGCGCTCGGAGCCACCTTCTCCCTCGCCGATCTGCGCGGTCTTTTTGCCGCCGATGCCGCCCCGGGCGGTGGCGCCCCCGCTGTTCCGGCCACCAATGCCAGCAGGTCCGTGCTCATCGCCGTGCGCGACGGCAGCCGCACGGCCATGCTCGACAAGGCCCTTGCTGAACTCGGCGGCATGGAGCGGTTCGTCAGGAAGGGCCAGACCGTCGTCATCAAGCCCAACATCAGCTTCGACGCGCCGCCCGAACGCGGCTCCAACACGGATCCCGAACTGCTGGGCCATGTCGTGACGCTGTGTTTTGCCGCCGGCGCCAAATCCGTCAGCCTCTTTGATCACACCCTGGACCAATGGCAGCGCGCCTACGCGGCGAGCGGCGCCGAACGCGTCGCCCGGGAGACCGGCGCCGCCCTCGTCCCCGGCAACGACCAAAGCCTCTATCGCGAGGTCGCGATTCCCCGGGGGGTGCAGCTGCGCTCGGCGCGGGTGCATTCGCTCGTGCTCGACAGCGATGTCTTCATCAACGTTCCCGTCCTCAAACACCATGGCGGCCCGCTCATGAGCGCGTGCATGAAAAACCTGATGGGGGTCGTGTGGGACCGCCGTTTCTACCACCGCAACGACCTCAACCAGTGCATCGCCGATTTCCTCACCTTCAAGCAGCCGGCGCTCAACATCCTCGACGCCTACCATCCGATGGTGCGCAACGGGCCCCACGGCCGGTCGGTGGACGACTTGGTCGAGATGCGCACCCTGCTGGCCTCGACCGACATTGTCGCCATTGACGCCGCCGGCGCCAAGATGCTGGGCCTCCAGCCGGCCGACGTGGGCTATGTGAAACTCGCCGCGGGCATGAAGCTCGGCACGATGGATCTCGATAGCGTCGACATCCGCCGCTTCAAACTCGCCTGACACCGTGCCGCGCAGCCGCCTGAAACTGCTCCGGGTGATCACGGCGCTGGTGGTTTTCGCCGGGCTGACCGCGGCGCTGGTGGATTTTCGCAGTCTCGTCCCCGCGGCGCTGGGACACTGGCTGGCCTCCGTGCAACTGGTGCCGTCGCTGGTCGCACTGGTGACGGGCGCGTCCGTCTCGCTGGCCGGCATCATCATTATCGGGGTGACGCTGGCCGTGGGCCGCGTCTATTGTTCGGCGATCTGTCCGCTGGGGATTCTGCAGGATGTCGTTGCGCGCGTCACCGCATGGACCCGGAGGAAAGGGACGCGGTCCATGCCTTACGTGCCGCCGCTGACCTGGTTGCGCCAGCTTTTCCTCTGGGGCACGGTGGCAGGCGTGGCGGCCGGTTGGAGCGGTCTGACGCTGGCGTTGCTCGATCCGTACAGCAATTTCGGGCGCATCGCCTCGGATATTTTCCGGCCGCTCGTCACCCTGGCGAACAATGCCGTGGCCGGCCTGGCCAACGCTGCCGGCATCGGCACCCTCTACCGCGTGGAGCCGCAGTGGGCCGGCGCCGGCGCGCTGCACCAGCCGGCGATCCTCCTCGCGCTGCTCGCCGTGCTGGTCGCGTTGCGCGGACGGCTCTTCTGCAACACCCTCTGCCCCGTCGGCACCTTCCTCGGCCTGCTCGCGCAGCGGGCGGCGTTCCGCCTAGCGATTGACAAGAGCGCCTGCCAGAAATGCGCAGCGTGTCTGGGCGTCTGCAAAAGCCAGTGCATCAATCTGCGCACCGGCACGATCGATTTCTCCCGCTGCGTCGCGTGTTACAACTGCATCGGCGCGTGCCAGGATCGGGGCATCGGTTATCGTTTCGCCTGGGCGCGGCAGGCCAACGCCCGCCCGGCGCCGACCGCCCCCGATCTTCAACGCCGCGCCTTCATCACCGGCACGGCGGTGGCGGTGACAGCCTCCCTCGGCACCGGCTCGCTGCTGCTGGCCCAGATTCAAAAACTCCGTGCGAACCGCGCCCGCGGGAATGACGGGCATCAAAATGAACCCGAACCCAGCAATGCCATCTGCCCGCCAGGCGCCGTCAGTGTCGATCGCTTTCTCGAGCGTTGCACGGCCTGCCACCTGTGCATCAGCGCCTGCCCGACGCACGTGCTACAGCCGGCGTTCCTCGAGTACGGGATCGCCGGGATGATGATGCCACGCCTGGATTTCACCCAGTCATTCTGCACTTACACCTGCCGGACCTGCGAAGAGGTCTGCCCGGATGGCGCGATCAGCCTGCTCGGTCTTGCCGACAAACAGGTGGTCCGGATCGGCGAAGCGCAGTTCGACGAGGACAAATGCATCGTGAAGACCAAGGGCACCGACTGCGCCGCCTGCTCCGAACAATGTCCCACGCAGGCGGTTTCCACCGTGCCGTACGGCCGCAACCTGCGCCTGCCGCGAGTCAACCGGGATTTGTGCATCGGTTGCGGTGGCTGCGAGTATGCGTGCCCCGTCCTGCCGGCGAAGGCCATTACCGTCACTGGTCTCCGCCGGCACAGCCGGGCGCAAAAATCCCCCGATAAAAAGGCCGTGGCCCCGACCCCCGCCGGCGGTTTTCCATTCTGACCCCGCCCGCCGGCACGGACGTCACCCGCGGTCAACTTCAGGCGCGACTCGGCGGCCGGGAGCCGCCAACCTGACGGCAGCATGTCCCATCAGCCCGCCTCCACCCGTTACGACAACCCCGCGCTTTATCGCCGCTGCGGCCGCAGCGGCCTCAAGCTGCCGCTCCTCTCGCTCGGCCTCTGGCACAACTTCGGCGCGGGCGACAGCCCGGCCAACAGCCGGGCCTTGATTCTGCGCGCCTTCGATCTCGGCATCACGCATTTCGATCTCGCCAACAACTACGGCCCCCCGCCCGGCTCGGCCGAGGAGACCTTTGGCCGCGTCTTGCGCGAGGATCTTCCGGCCCATCGCGACGAACTCATCGTCTCCACCAAGGCGGGCTACGACATGTGGCCCGGACCCTACGGCGAGTGGGGTTCGCGAAAATACCTGCTGGCGAGCCTCGATCAAAGCCTGCGCCGCCTCGGCCTCGAGTATGTCGACATCTTCTACAGCCATCGTCCCGACCCGGACACGCCGCTCGAGGAGACCATGGGCGCCCTCGTCCACGCCGTGCGCGCCGGCAAGGCGCTCTACGCCGGCCTGTCCAACTACCATCCTGTCCAGACCGCGCGCGCGGCGCAACTCCTCCGGGAGCTGGGCGCGCCTTGTTTGATCCATCAACCTCGCTACAACATGTTTGATCGCTGGGTGGAGCAAGGGCTGCTCGAGGTCCTTCAGCGCGAAGGCATCGGCGCCATCGCCTTCAGCCCGCTCGCGCAGGGACTGCTCACCAACCGTTATCTCGCCGGCATCCCCGCTGATTCGCGCGCGGGCCACGACCGGCGGTTTCTCCGCCCCGAACACATCACGGACGCGAAGCTCGCGCAGATCCGGGCGCTGCAGTCCCTGGCGCAGGCGCGCGGCCAGACCCTGGCCCAGATGGCGCTCGCCTGGGTCCTGCGCCAGCCCGCTGTAACGTCCGTCCTGATCGGGGCGAGCAAGACCGGCCAGATCGAGGACAGCCTCGGCGCGCTCAAGAATCTCTCCTTCTCCACCGACGAACTCACCGGCATCGACCGCATCCTTGCCGCGTGAGATCCATCCGCGACCGACGGTTTGTAACGTATTACGTTACAAATGACGGACCTTCTTCAGCGTGAATCTCATTCTTTTCGAGCCGGACGAGATTGCCCATCCGCTGGCGCGCAGCGATCCGCGCGCCGGGCATCTGCTGCGCGTGCTGCGCCGGCGCGAGGGCGACACGTTCGACGCCGGGCTGGTCAACGGTCCGCGCGGCAAGGGCACGCTGACCGCCATCGGCCCGGACGCGCTTACGCTTGCCTTTGCCTGGGACGCCGCGCCGCCGCCGCTGGATCCGATCACGCTCATCATCGGCCTGCCCCGGCCGCAGACGGCCCGCGACATTCTGCGCGACGCCACGTCGCTCGGCGTGGCGGCGATGCATTTCGTGGCCACCGACAAGGGCGAGCCCGGTTATGGACGCAGCACGCTTTGGGCGGGCGACGGGTGGCGCCGCCACCTCATCAGTGGCGCCGGGCAGGCGTTCGCCACGCGTCTGCCCGAGGTCACCCACGGGCGTTCCCTGCTCGAGATCATTGGTGGCCTGCCGGACCGGGCGATCCGCGTGGCCCTCGACCACTATGAGGCTTCGGAGGCGCTGACGCGGTGCCGCCTGCCGGATGACACGGCCGGAGCGCCCCGGCCGGAACTGGTGCTTGCCTTCGGGCCGGAGCGTGGATGGTCGAATGCCGAGCGCGCCGCCTTGCGCGGCGCCGGCTTTGTGCTCGCACATCTCGGCTCGCGCGTGCTGCGCACCGAGACGGCGGTGGTGGCGGCGGTGGCGCTCGTGAAAGCCAGGCTGGGATTGATGTAGACCGGCACCCGGCCCGGATCACCGCCGCAGAAATACGCCCACCGTCGGCTGGTGCGCGCCTTTGCCGAGGCGTTTGATGCACGTCCAGCCGGGCGGGGAAAGCGTGGCCCCGCCGGGCATCTCGAAGAGAACCAACGCCGCGGGTTTTGTGGCGAGCGCCTGCGCCAGCCGCGCAAAGAGCCTCGGCGCCGCCTCCGGGATGATCTCGTAAGGCGGGTCGATGAACACCAGATCCGCCGCCGCGGTTCCGCCGGGCGGCGCCCAGGTGAGGGCGTCAGCCGTCGCCACCTCAATGCCCGCCACCTCGCGTCCCAAACTTCTGCTCACGACGGCGAGATTCTTTTTGATACAGGCAACCGCTTGGGCGTTGCGCTCCACAAAGACTCCGTCCGCCGCCCCGCGGCTCAACGCCTCCAGTCCGTAGGCTCCGCTGCCGGCAAAGAGATCCCAGAAGCGGGCTCCTGCCACCCGCGCGCCGAGACTGGAAAACACCGCCTGCCGCATGCCATCCGTGGCCGGTCGCACGGCGCCGCCCTTCGGCGCCGTCAACAATATGCCTCTCGCCGCACCACCGCTTATGCGCATGACCGCCTCCACCACTGGGTCATCGTTGCCTGCTTCCTCCGCAGTCCGGCCGCGATCCGGCCATCGCCGGACGTGCCATCCTCTTTTTTCATCAACGGAACTTCGCTGTGGAATAACGGTAGTAACATGGAAGTTGCACGTTAGAAATTGCACGTAACGTATAGAATCGTATTCTGACAATCTTAAATGCGCTGGAACCGGCGGTTGCCAACTCCCCGCCTTGTCCGGCGCATTGGTCGTGTCCGTTTTCAGTCAAACTATAATCCATGCGCACGCTCGGGCTCATCGCCCTTCTGGGTCTGGCGGGACCCCTCGGCCTTCCGGCCGGGACGGCGGAGCGCAACTTCTGGCCTTTCAAGGTTGAGCAGACGGTCACGGACCAGGCTGGGGTCGGATCGGTCGAGTCATGGCAGGGTGGCGGGCCGCTGTTCTTCGGCCGGTTGCTGCCGGAGGGCGCCAGCGCCGGCGGTTTCCGGCCGTTTTATGTCTACCAAAAGAATCCGTATGACCGGACCATCGAGAGCGATTTCCTTTATCCGCTTCTGATCCACCGCGAGTACGAGGTGGATCACCGCTGGAGCCTGCTGAGTCTTGTCAATTTCGATGGACCCAAGGATTCCGCCGCCCCGGGCGTGCGCCGTTTTGATGTGTGGCCGATCTATTTCTCGCGCGACACGGGCGATCCGGCCACCTCCTACCACGCCGTGTTTCCCCTGCACGGCACGGTCCTCGACCGCTTCAGCAACGACCGGGTGACCTGGACGCTCTTCCCGCTCTACGCCCGTTTTGAGCATCATGGGGTCACCACGACCACCGCGCCCTGGCCGATCGTGAAAATCATCGAGGGCGACGGCCAGCACGGCTTCGCGCTGTGGCCGCTGTTCGGCTGGTGCGCCAAGGCGGGCGTCGATCGCGAGCAATATTATCTCTGGCCGCTCATCTACAAGAACGAGGCGAAGCTGGGAGAGCCCACGCCCGAGGTGGAACTCGGCGTGCTGCCATTCTATGCGCGCGACCAGCAGGCCGGCGCCCTGAGCGAGACCTATCTGTGGCCGTTCTTCGGCTACACGCACCGCACCGCGCCCTAC
>CAJAKX010000281.1 GCA_903940425.1 uncultured Opitutia bacterium
CGGTGCTCGTGGCCTTGGCCATCATGGCGTAACTGTCGCGGCCGAACAGCCCCTTTCCGAGGGAGTAAATGAGCACGGTGCTGGCCAGCATGATGACGACGAGCGCGTACGGGAAGGGGTTGTCGCCGATGTCCTTCAGCCCATGGTAAATCTGCACCGACGTCACACGCGCATAGTCGAAGATGAGCGGCACGCCAAGTTCGGTGAACGTCCAGATAAAAACGATGGTGCCGCCGGCGAACAAACCCGGCTTCATCAGCGGCAGGGTGATGCGCCAGAAGCGCCGCAGGCCGGTGCAGCCGAGGTTTTCGGCCGCCTCCTCCATCGCGGGATCGATGTTGGCCAGCGCCGCGACGGCATTGAGGTAGATGATGGGGTAGAGGCTGAGCGCCTCGACGAGGGCGACGCCCCAAAACTGGCTGACCGCGAACCAGTCAAACGTCCAGCCGGGCGGACGCGCTCCCACGGCGATGAGCAGCGCGTTGAGCGCGCCGTACTGTCCGAAAATCTGCTTGATGCCAATGGCGCCGACGAACGGCGGCAGAATCATCGGGATCAACACCAGCGAGGCCAGCAGGCCCTTGCCGGGATAGCGATAGCGGTCAAAGACGGAGGCGAGTGGCAGCGCGATGAGCAGCGCGAGCGCCGTCGCTGCGACCGCGAGCAGGAAGGAGTTTTTCAGGCCGCCGAGATAGAGGGGATTGACGAGCACCGCGGCCAGAAAGGCAAAGGTGAGGTGCCCGTCGGCGTCGATAAAGCCGCCCTTCAGGATTTGCAGGACCGGCCACAGGAAAAACACGGCGAAAAACGCCGTGGTAACCGCGAACACGACACGGGCGAAGGACTTCGACATCGCGCGGGAGTGTGGCGATCCGGGGGAGGGCGAGACAAGGCCGAACTTCGCCCGCCCGGTTTGCGCCGTCAGCGCGGCTTGCGCCGGCGGTGGCTTGCAAGGTGTTTCCTGAACGCGGCGAGGGTTTCCTTGCTGACGTGATGCTCCATGCCCTCGGCATCCGCGAGGGCGATGGTGTCCGGCACGCCGAGCGACTTGAGGAAACCGCCGACGATTTCATGGCGGCGGCGCGATTCTTCCGAGAGCTTCCGCCCGGCGTCGGTGAGGAAAATGGAGCGATAGGGGAGGGCGGTGACCAGGCCATTCCGTTGGAGGCGCTGAATCGTCCGGTTGACCGTGACGTGCGTTACGCCCAGCCGACGGGCGAGATCAGTCACTCGCGCCTCCCCCGTCGCGGCAATGAGCTCGGCGATCATCTCCACGTAGTCCTGGGCGGTCTCCTGGGCGTTTTCCTCCCGGGTGCGCTGGAGACTGACCTTGTGCTGGGCGGGGCGGGTTTTGGCTGACCTGGCCACGGGGGAATTCATGCCGAACGAAGGGGAAAAGGGAAGCGTGTTGACAACCTGGCCAACCGCATGTAGCCACGGCTACATCTTGGAGACAAGGCCAAAAGAATCGGCCGGCCCGCCCCCTGCCGGGCACCCGTCACTGGAGGGACTGCACGGCACGGTGAGCGTGCCGCCCCAGCAGGCCGGGTTCTGGCGGCAATGGCGGGCCTTCGTCGGGCCGGCCATTCTCATCAGCGTCGGCTACATGGACCCGGGCAACTGGGGCACGGACTTGCAGGGCGGCGCTCAATTCAAATACGGACTGCTCTGGGTGGTCGGCCTCGCGAGTTTGATGGCGATCTTCCTGCAAGTGATCTCGGCCCGGCTGGGCGTGGCCACCGGCAAGGATCTCGCGCAATGTTGCCGCGACTGGTATCCGCGCTGGACGCGCTGGCCGAACTGGCTTTCGATGGAA
>CAJAKX010000282.1 GCA_903940425.1 uncultured Opitutia bacterium
CGAGCGCATCCGGATCATGTACGCCAGCCCCCCGCAGGCCGAAGTCCATCTCGCTTTTCGCAATCTCGGCGACCTGCAATTCGAAGACGTTAGCGCGGCCTGGGGCCTCAACCAGAAGGGCGTGAGTTTCGGCACCGCCTTCGGCGACCTGGGGGGAGACGGCAACCTCGACATCGTCTACGCCAACTACCATGACGGTGCCACCGTGCTGCGCAACGACAACGACACGGGGCACCGCGCGATCATCGACCTGCGTGGGACCGTCTCCAACCGTTTCGGCGTGGGTGCAACGGTGCGGATCGAAAGCGCCCTGGGCGTGCAGGTGCGCCAGCTCTGGCTGGGCCGCGGATACATGTCCAGTAGTGAGCCGATGCTTCATTTTGGCCTCGGCGCAGACACGAGCATCCGGCGCATGGTGGTGACATGGCCCAGCGGCCACGTGCAGACGTTCGAGAATCTGGCCGTCGACCGGCGTTTCACCATCACCGAGCCGTCGGGTCCGGCGCCGGCGCTGCCGAAAACGCCAACCCAGCCTCCGGTCTCCGGCCAGTTTGCCGAGGTGAGCCAGCCAACCGGCCTAGCGCTGCGCTCGCGCGAGGAGCTTGTCGACGAGTTGGTGTTGCAGCGATTGCTGCCCACCCGGCTCAATCGCCGGGGGCCGGGCATCGCGGTGGGCGACATCGCTGGCGACGGGCGGGAGAGTGTGGTCCTGGGCGGGACCACCCAGAGTCCGGCCAGCATCCTGCTGGACACGCCTGCAGGCCGGTTTACCGGGATCGATACATCGGCGCTTATGCCGCCGGGGGCGATCGACGACGGGCCGGTGCTGCTCTTCGCTGCCACTGGCGACGGGAGGGAAGACCTGCTGGTGACCAAAGGCGGCAACGCCCTGCCGGCGGGCTCCCCGGAATATCAACCGAAGCTATTTCTGAACGACGGCCATGGCGGCTTCCGGCCGGCACCAGACGATACCTTGCCGCCGCTGCTCTTCAGCGTGGGCGCCGTGGCCGCCGCTGATTTTGATCATGACGGCCGGCTCGACCTGTTCATCGGCGGGCGGGTCCAGACCGGCCAGTATCCCCTGTCGCCGCAGAGTGCGCTCCTCGCCAACCGCGGCGGCAAATTCGAGGATGTGACCGACACGCTCGCGCCGGGGTTGCGTCAAGTCGGCATGGTGACCTCCGCCTTGTGGAGCGATGTCGACGGCGACGGCTGGCTTGATCTGCTGCTCACACTCGAATGGGGCAACGTGAAGTACTTCCACAATAACCGGGGCAAGGGCTTCGAAGACTGGACCGAGAAAGCGGGCTTTGCCACCGCCGGGACCGGCTGGTGGACCTCGATCGCAGCGGCGGACTTCAATGGCGATGGCCGCCCCGACTACGTCGTGGGCAACGTTGGCCTCAATACCCAATACCACGCCGACCCCCAACACCCCGCTTTGCTTTTCTCCGGCGACTTCAGGGGCAACGGATCGACGCAGCTCATTGAAGCCTACTACGAAGGCGACCGGCTCTATCCCTGGCGCAGCCGTCGGGGCATCGCCGCCGCGATTCCTTCGGTTCTGAAACGCTTTCCCCGCAACGAATATTACGAACGGGCCACCTTGGGCGAGATTCTCGGGGAGGACAAGCTGGCCCAAGCCCGGCGCTTTGCGGCGACGGAGTTTCACAGCGGCGTGTTCCTCAGTCAGCCCGACGGCACCTATCGATTCGAACCCCTGCCCCGTCTTGCGCAAATCTCGCCGTTGCAAGGCCTGGTCGCCGGGGATTTCGACGGCGATGGCCGCGCCGACATCTATGCGGTGCAGAACTCCTATGCGCCCATTCCCTCGGTCGGTCGCTTTGATAGCGGCCTCAGCCAGTTGCTGCGCGGCGACGGCCACGGCCACTTCACGCCAGTGCCGGTGGCCGAGAGCGGCCTGCTCGTGCCAGGCGACGCCAAGGCGCTGGCGGTGCTGGATCTCGATCAGGATGGCTGGCCGGACTTTCTCGTCTCGCGGAATAACAATACCACGCTGGCTTTCCGCAACAACGGCGTGGCCGGCCGGCATTCCCTGCGCATCCTGCTGCGGGGACCAGCCGGCAATCCGACCGCGGTGGACGCGCGCATTACGGTCGTACTGGCTGATGGATCAAGCCAGACCAGCGAGGTCTACGCCGGCTCGGGCTACTACAGCCAGTCCACGGCCGCATGTTTCTTCGGCTACCCGGATGCCAATCCTCCAAAGACTATCCGTGTCCGCTGGCCCTCGGGGGTTACCACGGAACACAGCTTCCCGCCGAATGCGTCTACCCTGACCCTTTCGGCGCCGCCGCCAACCGGGAAGCCATGACGATGCCCTCTTGTCCAACAATGCGGCGTGCTGCCGTGTACGGCCTGCACTGCGGGATGCTGGCGGGAGCCCTCTTCGCCGGTCTGGCGGCTCGTGCGGCGGATCCGGCGGGCGGCATCACCGAAAAGCCGCTCGGCCTGCACCCCTTCCCGCGAGGGAAAACCATGTTCGTGCAGCTCCCGCCCGAAGCGACTGGCGTGCGAACGGAGAATCGCTACGCCGACCCCAAGATGCGGGCGGAACTCTATCAGGAATTCGAGACCTCATCGATCGGCACCGGGGTGGCCATCGGAGACTACGACGGCGATGGCCGCCCCGACATCTTTGTCGTGAGCAAGACCGAGAGCTGCCGTCTCTTCCGCAACCTCGGCGGCTGGAAATTCGAGGATGTGACCGAGAAGGCCGGGGTCGGCGACAAGGGCGCCGCAGCCATTATCTGGAAACAAGGCGCGACGTTCGTCGACATAAACAACGACGGGCTTTTGGATATTTATGTCTGCCGGTTCAACGCGCCAAACCTGCTCTACATCAACCAGGGCGATGGAACCTTCAAGGAGATGGCCCACGCCTACGGGCTCGACGTCAAGGATTCAAGCGTCATGGCGGCCTTCTGCGACTACGACCGCGATGGGTGGCTCGATGTTTATATTGCGACCAATATATTGAACATTGCCACACAGCCCAACGGCCAGCGCGGGTATCTCTTCCACAACAATCGCGACGGCACGTTCACGGACGTGACCGATCGTGCCGGCATCAGCGGCGAATCGCAGAGCCATTCCGCCACCTGGTGGGATTATGACAACGATGGCTGGCCAGATCTGTACGTCGCGAACGACTACGGGGTCCCTGACAAACTCTACCATAACAACCGGGACGGCACGTTCACCGACACCCTTGATCGTGTCCTGCCGCACACGTCATTTTCCTCGATGGGCTCGGACTTGGGCGACGTGAACAACGACGGGCTCATCGATTTCCTCGCCGCCGACATGGCTGGGACCACCCACCAATGGGATCACCACATGATGGCTGACGCGCGCGCAAGAAGCCAGGAGCTCCCGGACGGCTCCACCGCGGCGCCGAAGTACCACCGCAGCGCACTGCTGCTGAACACCGGAACGGGCCACTGCCTCGAGGCGGGCTTCCTCGCCGGAATCGCCGCCACCGACTGGACGTGGTCGCCGCGCTTCGAAGATCTGGACAACGATGGGCGCCTCGACTTTTTCGTGACCAACGGCTTTCCACGGGATCCAGGCGTCGACGTCGTCAAGCGCCTGATGGGCGCCGAAACGCCGGCTGAGCGCATACGGATCATGTACGCCAGCCCCCCTCAGGCCGAATTCCATCTCGGCTTTCGCAATCTGGGCAACCTGCAATTCGAAGACGTCAGTGCGGAGTGGGGCCTCAACCAGAAGGGCGTGAGTTTCGGCACTGCCTTTGGCGACCTGGGCGGAGACGGCAATCTCGACATCGTCTACGCCAACTACCATGGCGGCGTCACCGTTCTGCGCAACGACAACGACACGGGGCACCGCGTGAACATCGACCTGCGCGGGGCCGTCTCCAATCGATTCGGCGTGGGGGCGATTGTGCGGATCGAAAGCGCCCTGGGCGTGCAGGTGCGCCAGTTGGTGCTGGCCCGCGGATACATGTCCAGCAGCGAACCCATGCTGCACTTCGGCCTCGGCGGAGACACGAACATCAGGCGCATGGTGGTGACGTGGCCCAGCGGCCACGTGCAGACGTTCGAAAACCTGGCCGTTGACCGGCGATTCACCATTACGGAGCCGTCGGGTCCGGCACCGGCGCTGTCGAAAACGCCAACGAAGCCTCCGGTCTCCAGCCAGTATGCCGAGGTGAGCCAGGCAACCGGCCTGGCCGTGCGCTCGCGAGAGGAGCTGGTCGACGAGGTTGCGTTGCAGCGGTTGCTGCCCACCCGGCTTAATCGCCGGGGTCCCGGGATCGCGGTGGGCGACATCGTTGGCGACGGACGGGAGGATGTGGTCTTGGGAGGGACCACCCAGAGTCCAGCCAGCATCCTGTTGGACACGCCGTCAGGCCGGTTCACCGGGATCGACACAGCAGCGCTGTTGCCGGTAGGGGCGGTCGACGATGGGCCGGTGCTCCTGTTCGCTGC
>CAJAKX010000283.1 GCA_903940425.1 uncultured Opitutia bacterium
CCATCCGCGACGCGACAGCAGGAGAGGTAGGATGGATCAAGGGCAGCTTTGATCTCAAGGAGATCGGTTATGTTAGGCAGAATCTCCCCGCGTACGTCGACCAGTATGTAGGCCAAGCGGAAGCTGACCTCAGCGGACCGCATCGGAAAGGAGCCCGTGACCCGGAGTTCCTTGCCATTCTCGGTCTTTACTACACGAGCATAGGCAAGGACGATCTCGCCCGGCCATTACTCGAACAGGCCACGGCGGCTCATGTCTCCAGGTCATCTGCCTATGACGAGCTTGCACGCATCCGCAGGGCGGATGCGACAGCAAAACCGACTGGATCGGAGGAGGGCAAATAGGGAGGAGGTCAAACAGGGTCGGCTGAGGTTGCCCTGATTTGACGGACATTACTGGCTAGGAGCCGCCTTTGTGCGTGGGCGTGGCGCCCTCCGCCGACATTTCCTTCAGCAGGCTGGTCAGGTAGGGGATGAGCTGCTTCTTGCGGCTGACGATGCCGGGCAGGTCGAAGATCTCGTCCTCCTCGACGTGCGGATAGGAGATGCGCGCGATCATCTCGGAGTCGCCCTTGACCAGCAGCAGCGAGTTCTGCGTGTTGATGTCCGTGACGAGCAGGCAGGCAAACACGAGATGCTCCGCGGCGCGGAGTTCCTCGAGCGCCGCCGCCAGCGGCTTCGCCCGGCCCCAGAAATTGCCGAAGCCGAGCTCCTCGACTTGGGCCACGGCAAAGCGCACGCCGTCCTCGTGGTAGATCTTGTAGTCGGAGCGCACGACCTTGTCGGGCGGACTGGCCAGGATGACCGAGCCGGAGCTGAAAATGATGTCGGCCAGTTCGCGGGCGTTGACGCCCGCGATCGTCGCCAGCCAGCGCAGCATCACGCCGTCCTTCTCCGTGGAGGTGGGACTGTTGAGGTTGAGCGTGTCCGAAATGATGCCGGCCATCATGACGCCGGCGAGGTCGGGCGCCGGCACGAGGTTCTCGCGCCGGAAGAGATCGGCGACGATGGTGGAGGTGGAGCCGACGGGCTCGTTGATGAACAGGATGGGCTGGGCGGTGTTGAGGACGCCGAGGCGATGGTGGTCGATGACCTCGGTGATGGTGACCTCGCCCGCGCCGGTGACGGCCTGCGTGATCTCGTTGTGGTCGACGAGCACCAGGCGGGTTTTGACGGGCTTGAGGATGTCGGTCTTGGTGAGGATGCCCTGCAGGCGTCCGTCGTCGGCGACGACCATGAAGGCCGGGGCGCGTGACGTGACGACCTTGCGGCGCACCTCGGCGAGGCGCGTGTCGGCGTCGAGCGAGACAAACTTGCGGTCGATGAGGCGCTCGATGGTGGTGGCGGTGCGGATGACCCAGGCGGTGGTGGCGGAATCGTAGGGACTGACGATGAGGCTCACGCCGCGCGTGCGGGCGAGTTCGACGACCTCCGCGTCCACGGGGAGGTTGCCGGTGATGACCAGCAGCCGCACGCCGATCTGGATCGAGCGCTGCTGGATGTCCCAGCGGTCGCCCACGATGATGATGGACTGCCGCGCCGGAATATCCTCCTGATCGGAGAACTTGCCGAACGAGCGGATGTCCATCGCCCCGATGCGGACATAGAGCGCCTCGAGCGCGTTTTCATCCGTGAGGTGCAGCACCTGCGCCTTGAGGGCGCGGGCGATGTCGGCCAGGCGGGTGTGCACCTGCCGCATGAGTTTGGGCTCGCGCACCTTGGGGGTGAAAAAGCTGCCGAGCTGGAAGATGGAAATCGTGCCGGTAACACGCCCGGTCGGATCGAGGACCGGCAGGATGCGGATGTCATGCCCTTCGATCAATTCGAGCGCCTCGGCGCACGTGGCGTCCTGCGGAATGGAGATGACCTCGGTGACCATGAGGTCGCGCACCCGGGGGGTGACGTCGCTCAGGTAAAGCGGCAGCGGCTGGTGGAAGCGGGCGAGGATGGTGTCGATGCGGGCATTGGTGTTGCCGCAGCGGGCGGCCACGTAGCCCGGCTCGCCGCGCGCCAGCTTGAAGGCCGCATAGGCGATGGCGGAACAGATCGCGTCGGCATCCGGATTTTTGTGGCCGATGACGTAGGTGACACCGTCTGCGGGAATGAAAGGTGCAACGGTCATGTCTGAACCGGTCAAGATGGTCAGCCTGCCGGACGACGCAAAGTTTTCTTTTGCGGGGGGCGGATGGTGGGTCAGGACGGGTTTCACAGAGAGCACAGAGGGCCGACACAGAGTCCACAGAGGCAGCCTGAGTGGCGCTGACGGAGCAGCGCCCTCCACCGGGCAGCGCTTGGAGGGCGGCGCGCTGTCGCCGCCAAATGCCCGAGCGGCGCTGACGGAGCAGCGCCCTCCACCGGACAACATGGCGCCCTTTGCGTGAGGCATAAAAAGAAAACTTTGCGTCGCCCGGCAG
>CAJAKX010000284.1 GCA_903940425.1 uncultured Opitutia bacterium
AGGAATGCGGCCATTACATATTCCAAGGGTTTGGTTGCGGCAGCGCCGCGTCTGATCCAGGTTCCCCCATCATGCTTTCGCCGCAATTGAAGGGACGCACGGAGGTGCGCTGGGGATCATCGGCTGCGGCGATGTGACCGAGGTCAAGAGCGGCCCGGGTTTCCAAAATGCGGCCGGCTCCCGACTCGTGGCCGTGATGCGCCGCCAGCCGGCGCTGGCCGCCGACTACGCGCGGCGCCACGGCGTGCCGCGCTGGTATGACCACGCCGACGCGCTCATCGGGGATCCCGAGGTCGACGCCGTCTACATCGCGACGCCGCCCGAGACCCACGCCCATTACTCCCTTCTCGTCGCGGCCGCCGGCAAGCCGGCCTATGTCGAAAAACCGATGGCGCGTCACACGCCCGAATGCGACCGGATGATCGAAGCTTTCGCACGGGCCGGTCAGAAATTGTTCGTGGCTTACTACCGGCGCCGCCTGCCGCGGTTTGTTCAGGTGAGGCAGTTGCTTGCTGACGGCGCGCTCGGCCGGCCGACCAGCTTGCGCCACCATTGGACCGAACCCCGCCATCGCGATGCGGAGGGCGCCTGGCGGCTGGATGCGACCAAGGCCGGCGGCGGATTGTTTCTCGACCTCGGCTCCCACGCCCTCGATCTGCTCGATCATCTTTTCGGCCCGCTGACCAATGTCTCAGGCGTGGCAGCCAATCTCGCTTCCGCCTATTTCCTGGAGGACGCCGTGGCGATGAGCTTCCAGACCGAAACCGGGGTGCCCGGAACGGCGACGTGGAATTTCGCGAGCGCCTTTCGCGCTGACCTGCTTGAAATCAACGGCACCGAGGGACGGCTGACCTGCAGCGTTTTCGGCAACGAGCCGTTGCGCCTCGAGACAGCGGCGGGTGTGCAGACGCTCGACCGGCCCAATCCGCCGCACGTGCAGCAGCCGTTGATCCAGACGGTCGTCGACGATCTGCTGGGGCGCGGCGTCTGTCCCAGCACGGGCGAGTCCGCGCGGCGCACCTCGCAGGTGATGGACCAGGTGCTCGCCGCGTATTATGGCGGGCGGGGCGACGAATTCTGGCGGCGGCCCGACACCTGGCCGGGGCGGCGGAGGCCGAGCGCAGGCTGAAGCCCTGCGCTACGTGGCGCGGCGTTTCAACCCGCGCGCCTGATTCAAGCGGCATTGCCTATTGGTGGAGCCCGCACTCCGTGCGGGCTGCTTTCCATCCACGATGAAAACCCGCACGGAGTGCGGGTTCCACCTCGGGTGCCTTGCGGGGCCGGATCAGTATTTCACCGAGCAGCCGTAGGGTTTGGTGTTGCTCAGGGCCACCGGGCGTCCGGCCGCGAGATCGGCCATCGCGGCAGTGACATAATTCGTGGCCCGCGCGATGTCCGCCGGATCGGCGGACGCGATGCTGTCGATGCCGCCCGCATAAACGAGCGTGCCCGCCGGGTTGATGATGAAGATGTGCGGGGTGGTTTTCGCGCCGTACAAGTGCCCGACCATGCCGGTCTGGTCGCGGAAATAGTCGGTGGGCGCGGCGCCGACCTTCTGCATCCAGGCCTTCACCCGGGCGGGATCGAAGTCGCCCTGCTGGCCGGGGGTCGCCGAGTTGATGGAAAGCCAGACCACGCCTTGCGCGGTATAGGTTTTCTGCAGCCCGGGAATGTTGCCGCTCTTGTTGTAGTGCTTTTGGACGATCGGACATTCCGGATTCACCCACTCGAGCACGACCATTTTCCCTTTGTAGCTGGACAGCGTGTGGGTGTTGCCGTCGATGTCCGCAAGGGTGAAATCAGGCGCGGGCTGGCCGACTTCGGCGGCCTTGGCTGACACGCTGAGGCTCAGGACGGCGCCGAGCGCCGTCAGCAGGAACAAATTCTTGGTCGGTGTATTCATGTGCGAGGATCGGAGTTGACGGATTCATCATGTCCAGAAAATCGCGCAATTCCAGCCGGCCGCGTAGTTTTACCGGCTCCCGGCGGTGAAGCCAGGATTCCCAAATCGCGAGATCACCGCTGACGGAGCAGACAGCAAGCAGCCAAACTCGTGAGAGTTTGAAACCGGGCGGTGGGTCAGTTTATATAGGTCGGGCTTCATGCCCGACGCCAATGCGCATCGACATCACTCTGTCGGGGA
>CAJAKX010000285.1 GCA_903940425.1 uncultured Opitutia bacterium
ATCTGCCGAAGGAGGGGGAAATTTCCCCGCCCGGCGAGTCAAAAACGCCGGCAGATCCGTTGGCGGAGGGAGATGCCGGCGCCGGAGCTGCCCGCCTAAGGCCGTTGGGCGACGACGAGCTCGTTGGGCCCGGGGAGCGCGACACGGCGCACTTGCGCGAAGCCCGCTTCCCGCAGCCATTGCGTATACTCATCCTCGCTATAGGTGCCGCCACCGGCGGTGCCCACGAGCATGTTGATGGCGAACAGGGCACCGGCGCGGGGGCCGGTCTTGTCCGCATTCATGATATGGTCCTGAATGACGAGGCGCCCGCCGGGGGCCAGCGCCTGGAAGGCGCGCCGCATCAGGTCGCGGTTCTCATGGACGGCCAGCATGTGGCAGATCGCCGAGAGCAGCATCAGATCATAGCCCGATCCCAGCGCGTCCTTGCGCAGATCGCCCTCCCGCGTGCGGACCCGGTCGCCGAGACCGGCCTCGGCAATGTGCTTTGTGGCAATGGGCACCACCGTGGCGAGATCGAACACCTCCGCGTGCAACGCCGGATTCGCCCGGGCGAAGGCAATCGAGTAGGCGCCCGAGCCGCCGCCGACATCCAGCAGGCGCCGCACGCCTTCGGCCCCGACCGCCTTCACCATCAGCGGTGCCCGTAACGCGGCGTTCCGGTGCATGGCCGCGATGAAGGGTGTCGTCCAGTCATCGTCGCGCTCCTGCATCTCCCGGTTGCGGACGACATGGCCCTCGCGGACACACTGGGTCAGCGTCGACCACGTGGCCCACAGGCTGAGATTGTGGCGCAAGGCCATGCGCGCATCGTCCGGCGAGCCGGCCACAAAGAAGCGCCGGGCGGCGGGCGCGTTGGCGAACGTGTTCGCCAGTTTCGTCAGCAGGCCGAGCGCCACCAGCGCGTTGAGCAGCATCCCGGTCGCGCGCGCATCCGTCTGCAGTTCGGTGGCGATGGCGGTGGCCGTGGCTTGGCCGGCGCGGCGCTCGACGGCCGTGAATACGTCGAGTTCGATCGCGGTGAGCAGGATCCGGCTCTCCTGGTAGCCCCGGATCATGCCCATCAGTTCATCGGGAAGCGCGCCGGCCGCGTCGCGCGCCTTGAGCGCCGCCACCATCCGGCTGCGGTTCTCCGTGATCTCGCGTTTCACCGCCGCCCCGTCGCGGTTCAGCAGACGTTCTACCGGGCGCCCGTTCTGGAAATGTTCGCGGACGATCTCCGGCACGTCCGCGGCGCCGACCCCGGAATACCAGATGCCGTCGGGGTATACGACGAGGTTCGGTCCGCGTTCGCACAATCCCAGCGAGCCGCAGGTCGTCACCTGCACTGCGTCGAGGAGATCCTGCGCCGCGATCTCCCGGCGCAGCGCCTCGAAGACGGCGGCGGACCCGCGCGCCGCGCAGCAGGAAATCCCCTCCGGCTTCCGCTGCTCGCAGACGAATACGTGGTAACGGAACGGTTGCATGGACCGACTGATAAGCGATCGGACCGCCGGGAGGAAACCGATTCCGCAGGGGGATTTCCGGGAGACAGGATACGCGGCCACAGCGGTGCCGCGTGGG
>CAJAKX010000286.1 GCA_903940425.1 uncultured Opitutia bacterium
CGGGACGCGCCCCATGGTCTGGATGTTGTCGAGGGAGGTGTTGGCGGGGGCGATGCCGCGGATGCGGTTGGAGTTGATCGGATCAATCTGCACGTTGTCCGCAACGCTGCCATTGCGGTCCGCGACGCCGACTCCGGTCCCGGCCGTGTAGGTGCCGGTGCCCTCGGTGTTCGCGGCGTAGAGGAAGACGTCGTTGACATCGAGCATCGCAAAATCCTGCATCTGCCCCTTCGTCACGACCGTGATGGAAGACGCCAGGTCTTGGATGCTGGAGTTGATGCGCGTGCCGGACATCGTGTTCGGCGAATAGTATCCGTTGCTCTCAGCTTTGACTTCGAAGGGCGACAGAACGACGACCTCATCGGATCTGGCCGCGGGCGCCGAAGTGGCTGGTGTCGTCGGCGCCGTCTGCGCCCACGAGAACGAGACGGCCATCATCGCGCAGGTTTGCGCCAGGAGCAGCCGTCGCAGTGCTGAGGGTAATCCATGGGTGGAATTCATAATTGCAGTCTTTCTCTTACGGGGTAGGTAACGCCAGGGGCAGGAATAGGACACGTGTCTTAGTAGACACCCGCCGGCAGGAATCAAATCAAAAAACGATGCAGATTCCACGCCGGTTTTACGTCATCGGAGACGTCGCCATGATTGCCGGCGGAGCTGACGGTGGTGTCAGGCTGCAACCGGCCGCGGGGCGCGATTCGGCGCTACGGCGGCGACGCGCGCAGTTGCTCCTGCGCCCGCGCAAGGTTGTCCCGTGCTTCCTGATAATTCGGGGCAAGCCGCAGGGCCTCGGCAAATTGCGCCGCCGCCTCCGGCAGGCGGCCGAGCCGGGCAAGCGCGAGGCCGAGGTTGTTGTGGGCGGAGGGATGTCCGGGATCCAGCCGCAACGCCGCCTCGTAGTGCGGCAAAGCTTCGGCTTCGCGGCGGAGCAGCATGAGCGCGTTGCCGAGGTTGTTGTGGGCGTCGACGTAGTCGGGTTTCAGCCGCAGCGCCGCTTCCAGCTGCGGCACCGCTTCGTCGAGCCGGCCCGCGGTGGCCAGCACGCTGCCGTAGTTGTAGTGATTCGCGGCGGATGCGGGCTGCAGCCGGAGCGCGGATTCGAATTGGGCCATGGCCTCCGCGGGATGACCGGTCGCCAACAGCACGCCGCCCCAGTGGGCGTGCGCCTCCGCATCGGCGGGCTTGAGCTGGAGTCCGGCCTCGAACTGCGCCTGCGCCTCATCCATGCGGCCGGCCCGGGCCAGCGCCGCGGCGAGGTTGTAGTGGGCGTCGACGTAGCCTGGTTTCAGGCGCAGCGCCTCCTGCAGGTGGACGATGCCCTCCGCGTTTCGCCCGGAGCGGGACAACGCGTCGCCGAGATTGTTGTGGGCCTGCGCGAGGTTCGGATCGCGCCGCACTGCCGCCTCGTAGTGGGGCATCGCTTCCGGCGTGCGCTTCAAGAGGTCCAGCGCCACGCCGAGATTCAGGTGGGCCTGGGCGTTGTCCGGATCCTGGCGCAGCGACTCCTCCAGGAGATC
>CAJAKX010000287.1 GCA_903940425.1 uncultured Opitutia bacterium
AGGCGTTGAGCACCGTGCGGTCGCCACCCGTGCTCGCGGCCTCGCGCGCGATCACCGTGTGCACTTCAACGGCCTTGGGTCGCGTCAGCAACCAGAAGGCGGCCGCGATGACCCCCGCGACGACGACCGCCACGACCACCAGCAGCAGACGCGGCGGCGCATTCGGTTTCCCACTGCGCTCGATGCGCAGGTCATCCAACGAAGGCTTGGGCGAATTCATGTTTGGTCCCCACACAAGAAATTGTTTCTGGTCGGGGTCAATGGCGTTGTGCCTGCCGGTGCTTCCGGTGCGCAAAAATGCCGGAGGTGCGGCGCCGGCGCTGGGCGCGCCGATCTGGAGCGGATCGGCCTCGGCGCGGGGCCTGGTTTTAGTCTGCACCGAGGCGTCGAGCACGAATGTCTCGCGCGGCCAGCTCTTTTCCTTCCCGTCTTCGCTCGATCACCTCAAGAAGCTTTTTCACGGCCGCATCCGCATCAAAGCGGTATTCCTCCAGTGATCTGCGATATTCGTCCAAATGCCGGAAGAAATGGTCCACCGCTTCCTTCGTGGGCTCTTCGGAAAAGTCCCCGAAATTCGACTGCCTGATCAGCGTGGCGTTCCACATCTGTTCGAACTCGTTTTTCACCGGGATCCCGAAAAACGGTTTCTTTAGCCAGACGGCCTCCGATATCAGTGACATCCCGGCGGTGCCCATGACTGCCTTACACGCACCCAATTCACCGGGCATGCGGTCGCTGAACATACGATAGGTAAGGTTGCCGTCGGTGGCCGCCGTATTGTAGCCATAAACCAGGAATTGCTGATCGGTCCGTTTCAGAACCTCCAAGAACCGCGAATTCGGGCGCTTCAGGTAGACCAGCACCTTGGATCCGGTCGTCGGCCTGACCTGCCGGATCTCGTCCTGCACGACCAGGGGCACCACATGCACCTGGCGATCGTCCGTTGCAGACGGGGTGAATGCCATGATCACATAATGTTCAGCCCGCCGCACGACGAGTCTGATCGCAGTCTTCGTGAACCACGCCGACCATCCGCATCCTTTGGGCACCGGGAGGTGGAAATAAAGCAGTGCATGCTGGTTGTCGAAACTCACGATCGGGACTTTGAGCGAGCGGGCGATGAGCGGCGCGAAGGGTTCAAAGTTCACGATCAAAACGTCCGGCGAGAATTCCGCCAATTGGCGCCGCAGCCCTTTCCAGCTTTTGGCGTAGTAAGCCAGCACGCCTAAATTCCGGAACAGGGATTTCAGCAGGGAGAGCCGGCCCTGGCCGTCGTAATAAAGTTTGATGCCTCTGATGCGGATCAAATCGTAGTCTTCCAGCTGGCCGATGGACTGGCCGTAGGTGACGACCTTCAGGTTGTGACCGGCCCGTTGCAGCACGGGCAAGATGGCTCTCGCCAAAGAGCCGTGGCCCCGACCTTCGCCAGATAGCGCATAAATGATGTTCACGTTGCAGGGTCGTCAAATCCACTCCCTCGCAATCCGGTGGATCACCAGCCGGTATATGTTCATGGCGAGAAGTAACAAGGCAAACGCGAACACCTGCGAAGCCAGCACGGAAAAGACGACGCTGGCGACGCGTTGTATCTGTCCGCGGGCCGTCAGAAACAACGTTGGCTGATCAACCAACAGGCCGACGATAAATGCAGCCGGACTGAACCCCGCGATCTGGCATCAGACCTTCGGGGCGCGCAACCGCATGAGCAGATCCTTGCTCTGCACGGTGTCGCCGACCTGGACCAGGACTTCGTCGATGATGCCGGCGGCGGGGGCGTAGATCGTCGTCTGCATCTTCATCGCCTCGAGGGTAAGCAGCCTGGCGTCCTTCGCCACCTTCGTGCCGACGCTGACCACCAGCGTTGAAATCATGCCGGGGATGGGCGCGCCGATCTGGAGCGGATCGGCGGGGTCGGCCTTGGCGCGGGGTCTGGCCTTGGTGTGCACCGCGGCGTCGAGCACCAGGGTTTCGCGGGGACGCCCGTTGAGCTCGAAGAGAATCGTGCGATAGCCGTCCTTGTCGGGTTCGCCGACGTGAATGAGTTTCACGAAGAGCGTCTTGCCGGGCTCGATCTCGACGGAGATTTCCTCGCCGGGCTTGAGGCCGTAGAAAAAGGCGCTCGTTGGCAGCATGGTCACCTCCTCGTAGGCGCGCTGGAACTTAACGAATTCCGCGTACACCTCCGGGTACATGAGGTGGCAGTAGAGGTCGGCGTCGGTGATCTCCTTTTTGTGCTTCTCCCGGAGGGTTTCCTTTTCCTGCTCGAGATCGACGGCCGGCAGCTTGGCGCCAGGCCGCCCGCGGAGGGGTTTGCGTTTGCCGAGCACGATCTTCTGGAGCCGTTTGGGCCAGCCGCCGGGCGGCTGGCCGAGTCCGCCGGCGAGCATGTCGATGACGGAGGCGGGGAAGGACGTGCCGGGCTCAAGGTTGAGGACGTCGGCGGGCCTGATGCCGCGCGAGACGAGGAAGAGCGTCATGTCGCCCACGACCTTCGAGGACGGTGTGACCTTCACGATGTCGCCGAAGAGCTGGTTGACCTCGGCATAGGTGCGCATGATCTCGGGCCAGCGGTGGCCGAGGCCCATGGCCCGGGCCTGTTCGATGAGATTGGTGTACTGGCCGCCGGGCATCTCATGCAGGTAGACCTCGGCGCTGCCGGTGCGCGGGCTGGAATCGAACGGCGCATAGAGTTCGCGCACGGCCTCCCAGTAGCGGGAGAACTCGTTGAGCGCCTCGAGATCGAGGCCGGTGTCGCGCGGCGTGTGCTGGAGCGCGGCGACGAGGGAATTGAGGTTGGGCTGGCTGGTCGAGCCCGCCATCGAGGCGAGGGCGAGGTCGACGATGTCGACGCGGGCGTCGCTCGCGGCGAGAACCGAGGCGGCGGCGATGCCGCTCGTGTCGTGGGTGTGAAAATGGACGGGGATGCCGATCTCGTCCTTGAGCGCGCGAATCAGCTTCTCCGCGGCATAGGGGCGGCACAGCCCGGCCATGTCCTTGATGCCGAGAAGATGCACGCCGGCCTTCTCGAGCTCCCGGGCAAGTTTGACGTAGTACTTCAGGCCGTACTTGTCGCGCTGCGGGTCGAGCAGGTCGCCGGTGTAGCAGATGGCCGCCTCGCAGAGGGCGCCGGTCGAGAGCACCGCGTCGAGGGCGACCCGCATGTTGGGCACGTAATTGAGCGAGTCGAAGACGCGGAAGAGGTCGATGCCCGTTTCGGCGGCGTGACGCACGAAGCCGGTGATGACGTTGTCGGGATAATAGCTGTAGCCGACGCCGTTGGCGCCGCGCAGGAGCATCTGGAAGCAGATGTTGGGGATGCGTTCGCGCAGGAGCGCCAGGCGCTGGTAGGGATCCTCGTGCAGGAAGCGCATGGCCGTGTCGAACGTGGCGCCGCCCCAACATTCGAGGCTGAAGAGGCCGGCGGCGCGGCGGGCGAGGGCATCGGCCACGGCGAGCATGTCGTGGGTGCGCACGCGCGCGGCCAGGAGCGACTGGTGCGCGTCACGGAAGGTGGTGTCGGTGACGAGCAGGCGCTTCTGCGCGAGAATCCATCCCGCGAACTTGCGCGGACCGAGTTCCCGGAGCAGGTCGCGCGTGCCGGGCGGCGGCGGCGCGCGGTGGTCGTGGTCGGGGAGGGGCAGGGGGGCGGGGGCGCCGGCGAGCCGGCGGCCCTTGACCTGCGGGTTGCCGTTGACGATCACGTCGCCGAGATAGGCGAGCAGCTTGGTGGCGCGGTCGCGCCGGCCCTTGAACTCGAAGAGCGCGGGCGTGGCGTCGATGAAGCCGGTCGTGGCCGAGCCGGCGCGGAACGCCGGATGATGGATGACGTTCTCGAGGAACTGAATGTTGGTCTTGACGCCGCGGATGCGGAATTCGCGCAACGCGCGGTCCATGCGCTGCAGGGCGATCTCGAACTTCGGGCCGTAGGCCGTGACCTTGACCAGCAGCGAGTCGTAGAACGGGGTGATGACGCTGCCGGTGTCGCCCATGGCGCCGTCAAGCCGGATGCCGAAGCCGGCGGAACTGCGGTAGCTGAGAATGCGGCCGTAGTCGGGCGTGAACCTGCTGGCGGGATCCTCGGTGGTGACGCGGCACTGCACGGCGCAGCCGATGCGCGGCATGGCCTCCTGCCGGGGCAGATCGAGTTCGGCATCGAACAGCGAGCAGCCCTGGGCGACGAGAATCTGCGAGCGCACCAGGTCGACGCCCGTGATGATCTCGGTCACAGTGTGCTCGACCTGGATGCGCGGATTCATCTCGATGAAGTACCACTCCCGCGGGTCGTCGGCGTTGACGAGAAACTCGATGGTGCCGGCGTTGTCGTAACGGATTTCGCGGGCGATGCGCACCGCGGCGTCGCACAGCGCGGCGCGCACTTCCTCCGGCAGCCCGAGCGAAGGGGCGATCTCGATCACCTTCTGGTGGCGGCGCTGGACCGAGCAGTCGCGCTCGTGCAGGTGGAGGACGTTCCCGTGCCGGTCGCCGAGGATCTGGACCTCGATGTGTTTGGCGCGCGGGAGGTATTTTTCCAGGAAGACGGCGGGGTTGCCGAAGGCCGTGCCGGCCTCGTTCCGCGCCTCCTCGAGTTTCGGGTGCAGGTCCTCCTCGTCGAGGACGACGCGCATGCCGCGGCCGCCGCCGCCGAAGGTTGCCTTGATGATGAGCGGAAAGCCGATTTCGCGCGCCCGGCTCACCGCCACGGCCGGATCGTCCACCGGCCCGGCGGTGCCCGGGGGTACCGGAATGCCGAGCTTCTGCGCGAGGCGGCGGGCGGCGGTCTTGTCACCCATCAGCTCAAGCAGCTCGGGCCGCGGACCGACGAAGGTGAGGCCCGCCGTGGCGCAGGCGCGCGCGAATTCCGCGTTTTCCGCCAGGAAGCCGTAGCCGGGATGGATCAGGTCGACGCCTTTTTCGCGGGCCAGGGCGATGATGCCCTCGATGTCGAGATAGGCCGCCACCGGGCCCTTGCCCCGGCCGACCAGGTAGGCTTCGTCCGCCTTGAAACGGTGCACGCCGAGACGGTCCTCCTGGGAGTAGATGGCGACGGTGCGGAGCCCGAGTTCGGTGGCGGCGCGGAATATGCGGATCGCGATTTCGCTGCGGTTCGCGGCGAGGAGTTTCTTCATCAGGGTGCGCGGCGAAGGATGCAATGTCTGTGACGCTGACGCGTCAATCTTTCTGAGGGGAGCGGTGGTGCCGTTTGTCATGGCGAGGATCGGCAAACGGTACCATGCCACCGAGGAAGCAGCGGCCCAGAATGGCCTAGACCCAGGCCGCAAGCTGCACAGAATGCCATCCGGTAACGCCCCTCCCGCCCCGGTGAAAATCGCCAAGTCCGAGCTCAAATCCCTTCTCGAAGCCAGGCACAGCCAGCCCCACGGTCTGCTGGGCATGCACCCGGCAAAGCAGGGCCGCAGCGAAGGGGTGGTGGTGCGTGCCTTCATCCGGGAGGCCGCGGAATGCTCCGTGATCGACGCCCGCGACGCCGTCGCGCTCATGGCCGGGGGTGCGCCCCGCTGGCCGATGAAACAGCGCGCGCCCGAGGGGTTCTTCGAGGTTTTCATCCCCCGGCAGCCCGGGGTCTTCCGCTACCAGCTGCGCGTCAAACTCCACAGCGGCGAGATCCGGCAGTTCTACGACCCGTATGCGTTTCTGCCGACGCTGGGCGAGCAGGACCTTTATCTCTTCAACGAGGGCAACGAGCACCGCATCTACACCAAGCTCGGGGCGCACCTGCGCGTGATCGACGGCGTCCCGGGGGTCTCGTTCGCCGTGTGGGCGCCCACCGCCCGGCGCGTGTCGGTTGTGGCCAATTTCAACCACTGGGACGGGCGTTACCATCCGATGCGGTCGCTGGGGTCCTCCGGCGTGTGGGAGCTCTTCGTGCCCGGCCTCGGCGAGGGCGAGAAGTACAAGTACGAGATCTGGGACCAGCGCGGCCACATCCGCCTGAAGACCGATCCCTACGCGACCTCCTACGAACCGCCGCCGAACAACGCCGCCATTGTCTGCAACGTGCGCCGGCACCAATGGAATGACGGCGCCTGGCTCGAGCAGCGCGGCGCGCAGGCGGGGCAGCCCGACCGCCCCCTCTCGATTTACGAGGTGCACCTCGGTTCGTGGCGACGCGTGGTCGAGGACGCCGAGCGGCCGCTGACCTACCGCGAACTGGCGCCGGCGCTCGCCGACTACGCGTGCGAGATGGGTTACACCCACGTCGAAATCCTGCCCGTGGCCGAGCATCCTTTCGACGGCTCGTGGGGTTACCAGGTCACCGGGTTCTTCGCGCCGACCCACCGGTACGGGACGCCGGAGGATTTCGCCTGGTTCGTCGACCACCTGCACCAGCGCGGCATCGGCGTGATCCTGGACTGGGTGCCGGCGCATTTTCCGCGGGACAGCTTCGCGCTGGCCGAGTTCGACGGCACGCATCTGTACGAGCACGCTGATCCGCGCCAGGGCGCGCAGCAGGACTGGGGCACGCTCATCTTCAACTACGGCCGCAACGAGGTGCGCTGCTTCCTCGTGGCGAGCGCGCTCGCATGGTTCGACCGCTACCACATCGACGGCCTGCGCGCGGACGCCGTTGCCTCAATGCTCTACCTTGACTACTCGCGCAAGGAGGGCGAGTGGGTGCCCAACAAACACGGCGGCCGGGAGAATCTCGAGGCGATGGAGTTTCTCCGCCAGACCAACGACCTCGTGCACCAGTATTATCCCGGCGCGCTGATGATCGCCGAGGAGTCGACCTCCTTCGCCGGCGTCTCCAAGCCCACGAAGGACGGCGGCCTCGGCTTCGACTTCAAATGGAACATGGGCTGGATGCACGACACGCTGCGCTTTTTCTCCAAGGACCCCATCCACCGCAAGTGGCACCAGAACGACCTCACGTTCGGCATGCTGTACCAGTATGCCGAGAACTTCATCAGCGTTTATTCGCACGACGAGGTCACGCACGGGAAGGCCTCCATGCTCTACAAGATGGGCGCGTGGCACATTCCGGAGAAGGCCGCGAACCTGCGCGCGCTCTACGGCTTCATGTGGGCGTGGCCGGGCAAGAAGCTGCTCTTCATGGGCAATGATTTCGGCCAGGCGCACGAATGGAACCACACCACGAGCCTCGACTGGCATCTCTGCCAGTATCACGACCATGAAGGGCTGCGACGGCTGGTACGTGATCTCAACCGGCTCTATGCGGACGAGCCCGTGCTCAGCCGCAACGACCTCAATCCGCAGGGCTTCCGCTGGATCGCCTGCGAGGATGCCGAAGCCAGCGTGATCGCGTGGCTGCGGCTGGACATTTTCGAGCAGACGATTTTCGCCGTGGTCGGCCACTACACGCCGGTCATCCGGCCGAACTATCGCGTCGGGGTGCCGCGCCGCGGCCTCTGGAAGGAAGTCATCAACACCAACAGCCAGTTCTACGGCGGCAGCGGGCTCGGCAACGACGGCGGCCGGATGACGGAGGATGAGCCTGCGGACGGCTTCAGCCAGTCGCTCCTCCTCACGCTCCCGCCGCTGAGCACGACGATCTTCAAGTGGACGGCCGGGTGACGCCGCGGCAGCGCCCCGGGAAAATCAACGGGAGTTGTCGCCGCCCGCGCGCGGGGTTTTCCTCCGCATCCTACAGTTCCATCAGAAAACTGTAGCCGTGCCGCTCAAAGCCCAATGTTTCATAGAAACGATGGGCGGCTTCGCGCCGGAGGCTGCTTGACAGCGTCATCTTGTAGCAGCCTCGCTCGCGGCAGCGCTCCCGCGCAAACTGCATCATCCGCCGGCCGATGCCGCGTCCCTGCCGGTCGCTACGCACGACCACGTCCTCCACCACGCCGGACGGGGCGCCGAGATGCGCCAGATTGTCCATGATCAGCAGCGCAAATGTTCCCACGATCGCTCCGGCGCTGACCGCCACATAGACGACGTAATCAGGATACGACCGCATGCGCCTGAAAATAGTCTGAGCTTGGTCGAGCGGCAGCACGTGACGGTCACCGACGTCGCGATACAATGCCAGGATCGCGGGCAGATCGGCCTCGGCGGCCGGACGGATTTCGACTGCCGGGTTCGGGTCCACCGCTGCGGGCCGGCGCGGGATCAGGGTTTCCGTCCGACGAGCCGGTAGGTGGACATGAAGCCGCGGCTCTTCACATCAATCTTGCCGCGCTCCTCGAGGATGAACTTGTCCGCCAGCAGGGCGTAGGTGCTCGGCGACACCTGGATCACGCCCGGCAGGCTGTGGGACTCCATGCGGCTGGCGACGTTGACAGTGTCGCCCCAGAGATCGTAGGAGAATTTCCTAGTGCCAATGATGCCGGCGACGACCGGACCGCTGTTGATCCCGATGCGGATGTCCAGGGTGAGGGAATTGCGGCGGTTGAAGTGGTTCAGAACCTCGAGCATGTCCAGCGCCATCAGGGCGCAGCGTTCGGCATGCTCGGGCCGGGCGGTGGGGACGCCGCCGACCACCATGTAGGAATCGCCGATGGTCTTGATCTTCTCGAGCTCGTAGGTCTCGGCGAGTTTGTCGAAGCCCGAGAAGAGGTCGTTGAGCAGCTGCACCGTGCGGCTGGGCGCAATGTTTGCGGAGAAGCTGGTGAACCCGACAATGTCGGCGAACACCACCGTGGCCTCGCGGAAGCTGTCGACAATGGTCCGCTCGCCCTGCTTCAGCCGGTCGGCGATCGCCGTGGGCAGGACGTTCAGCAGGAGGCGGTCGGACTTGGCGCGCTCCGCCTGCAGTTCGGAGAGGTAGGCCTGCTCCTGGTCGCGCAGCCGCTTTTTTTCGAGCGAGGCGTTGATGCGGGCGTGCAGGATGATCGTGTTGAAAGGCTTGGGGACGTAATCCTCCGCGCCGGCCTCGATGCAGCGGACCGTGCTGTCGACCTCGTCCAGGGCGGTGAGCATGATGACCGGCAGATGGCGGAGCTTGGGGTCGGCCTTGATGAACTCGAGGGTATGGAAACCGTTCAGCTCGGGCATGATGATGTCGAGCAGGACCAGGTCGAAGGCCCGCTGTTTCAGGAGTTCGAGCGCGATGCGGCCGTTTTCCGCCGTCGTGATGTTGAAGCCCGAGCGCTGAAGGCGCCGGGCCAGCATCTCCCGGTTCATGGAATCATCGTCGACGACAAGGAGGTTGCCGGTGTACCGGGCGCTGGCGTTGCCGAGAAATTCCACCGGGGGCTCCGGCTTGCTGGCCGGCACGGGCTGAACGGGGACGGCATGAGGGGCGGGGCTGGCGACGGCCGGGGTGGGGCCGAAGTCGATCTTGACCGCGAACTCCTTGCTCTCGAAAAGGTGATGGAGGTTATAGCCCGCCTG
>CAJAKX010000288.1 GCA_903940425.1 uncultured Opitutia bacterium
CCAGGGCGGCCGCATCGTCGCCGAAGGCCCGCCGGAGGACATCGCCCGCGCCCACACGGCCACCTCGCCGTTTCTGCGCACGGCGCTGGCGGACGGCGCTCCGAGTGGTTCGGAGTTCAGTGTTCAAAGTTCCGGGCTGATGGCGGCCGAGGCTCCCGCGACCTACTACCCTGAACTCCGAACCCGGAAAGCTGAACTCACGATCGTCGGCGCCCGCGAGAACAACCTGAAGAACCTGTCCATCGCCATTCCGCACCACGAGCTGTCGGTCGTCACCGGCGTGTCCGGCTCGGGCAAGTCCACGCTGGCCTTCGACATCGTGTTTGCCGAGGGCCAGCGCCGTTTCATGGAGTCGATGTCGCCCTACGCGCGGCAGTTCGTCGAGCAGTTCCCGCGTCCGGCCATCGACCGGCTGACGGGCATCCCGCCCACCGTCGCCATCGAGCAGCGGGTCACGCGCGGCTCGCGCAAGTCGACCGTCGCCACGATCACCGAGGTGGCCCAATACCTCCGCCTCCTCTACGCGCGCCTCGGCGTGCAGCATCATCCCGGGACTGACCGGCCCGTCACGCCCCTCTCGCCGGGCCAGCTGCGCCTACTGCTCGCCAGGATCCTCGCCACGCCGCCGGCCCGCCGCGCGCCGCACCTTTACCTCTGCGCGCCGCTCATCCGCGGGCGCAAGGGCCACCACCAGCCGATCGCCGCCTGGATCGCGCGGCAGGGCTACGAACTGATGCGCGCCGACGGCCGCCTACTCCGCGTCGATGATTTCCAGAAGCTCGACCGCTACAAGGAGCACGATGTCGAGGTCGTCGTGGCCGACTTGAAGCGCGGCATTGCCGCGCCGCTTAAAGCTGCTGAGGCGCTCGGCCAGGCGCTGCGCCTCGGCAAAGGCACCTGCTTCCTGCTGCTGCCCGCCGGGGGGATCCTTTCCTGGTTCTCCACCACGCGCACCGATATCGAGACGGGCGAGTCCTTCCCCGAGCTTGATCCGAAGAATTTCTCCTTCAACTCGCCCCGGGGCTGGTGTCCCGCCTGCCGCGGCCACGGCCGCATCTACGACTGGATGCTCGAGCCCCGCGAGGACGAGGAGCTGCCGCCGGAGATCGCGGACCTGACGCGGAAGATCGAATCCCGCTCGGGGAACACCACAAGCACCCTCTGCCCGTCCTGCCACGGCGAACGCCTCAACCGCGCCGCGCGCGCGGTGAAGCTGCACTTCCGCCGGGGACCGCCGCTCTCCCTGCCCGCGCTGCTGCGGCTGATGCCCGCCGAACTCGTGGCCCGCCTGCGCCGGCTCGCCCTCGACGCGCGCGGCCGCGCCATCACGCGGGACATCGTCCCGCAGATCGAGGAACGCCTGAAGTTTCTCGACCATGTCGGCCTCGGCTACCTTTCGCTGGACCGCCCCACCGAGACGCTCTCCGGCGGCGAGGCCCAGCGCATCCGCCTCGCCGCGCAGCTTGGCTCCAACCTTTCCGGCGTGCTCTACGTGCTCGACGAGCCGTCCATCGGCCTGCATGCGCGCGACAACGAGCGGCTCATCGGCACCCTCGAATCACTCCGCGACAAGGGCAACACCCTGCTGGTCGTCGAGCACGACGATGCCATCATGGAACGGGCCGACCGCATCATCGATCTTGGTCCGGGCGCCGGCGTGCATGGCGGCGAGCTCATCGCCTGCGACACGCCGGCGGCGTTGAAAATGAACCCGTCTTCGTTGACGGGCCTCTTCCTCGCCAAAGGGCTTTCGCATCCGGTGCGGGGGGCCTACCGGGAACTGGAGACCGGAAACCGGAAAGGGACCTGGCTCGAGTTGACGGGCGTGCGCTACCGGAATCTGCAGAGCGTTGACCTGCGCCTGCCGCTCGGGCGGCTCATCATGGTCTGCGGCCCGTCGGGCGCGGGCAAATCCTCGCTCTTCGGCGACCTGCTGCACCCCGCCGTGGCCTGTGCGATCCGTCAGCGGAAGCCGCGGCTCACTGGCCGCGAGTTCGCCCGGCTGACGGACTTTGCCGGAGACTATCCGGTTTCCGGTCTCCACAATCCGGTATTTGACACCCTGCGCGGCGCCCAGGTTTTCAAAGCGGTCATCGAGGTCGACCAGGCGCCCATCGGCAAGACGCCGCGCTCCACGCCCGCCACCTACCTCGGCATCTTCGACCTCATCCGGCAGTTTTTCGCATCGCTGCCCGAGTCGAAAATCCGCGGCTACACCGCCTCCCGCTTCTCCTTCAACACGGCGGGCGGACGCTGCGAAACCTGCCAGGGCGCGGGCCGCATCAAACTCGAAATGGCCTTCATGCCCGACACCTACCTGCCGTGCGACGACTGCGGCGGTCTGCGTTACGGCCCGGAGCTCGCCGACCTCACCTGGAAGGGCCGGACCATCGGCCAGGTGCTGCAGCTCACGTTCGAGGAGGCGGCCGCGTTTTTCGACTTCCACGCCCGGCTCGGCGAGGTGTGCCGGCTCATGTGCGATTGCGGCCTCGGCTACCTCACGCTCGGCCAGAGCAGTCCCACGCTCTCCGGCGGCGAGGCCCAGCGGCTCAAGCTGGTGAGCGAACTCGCCCGCGGCCTGCAGACTTTCACCGAGCGCTCGCGCGGCATCCAGCCGCACAACCTCTATCTCCTCGAGGAGCCGACCATCGGCCTGCACCTGAGCGACTGCGAGAAGCTCATCCGCGTGCTGCACGGCCTGGTCGACCAGGGCCACACCGTCGTCGTGATCGAACACCACCTCGACCTGCTCGCCGAGGCCGATTACCTGGTGGAACTGGGCCCGGGCGGCGGTCCGGCCGGCGGTGAAATTCTCCACCAGGGGCCGCTGGCCGGCCTGTTCAAGGTCAGGCGCAGTCCCACCGCGCCTTATCTGCGGGCCAAGCTGGGACGATGACGGCGGCCCAATCCTTCCGGTCCGCGCCGGTTGCCAGCTTTTATCCGCCCAATGCTTCGCGCACCGCCACCGCAAGCTCGGACGC
>CAJAKX010000289.1 GCA_903940425.1 uncultured Opitutia bacterium
CGCGCCCTGGGTTACCTGCACGCCCAGGACCGGTTCTTCCAGATGGACCTGCTGCGCCGCCGCTCCGCGGGCGAGCTGGCTGAACTCTTCGGCCAGGCGGCCGTGCCGCTTGACCGCGAAATGCGGGTGCACGGCTTCCGGCCGCTGGCCCGCCAGGCGCTGGCGCTGCTGCCGCCCGGGCAGCGCGCACTGGTCGACGCCTACACGGCCGGCGTCAACGCCGGCCTCACCGCGCTGCGGGCCCGGCCCTTCGAGTATTACGTGCTGCGCGTCCGGCCGCAGCCCTGGCTGGCCGAGGACACCCTCCTCATCGGCTACACCATGGTCCTCGACCTGCAGGACGTGCAGAACAAGTACGAACTCACGCTCGCCGCCATCCAGAGCCGCTACGGCCGTGCCATGCTCGATTTCCTTGCGCCACGCGGCACCGAGTTCGATGCGGCGCTCGATGGCGGCACGTTCCCGTCGCTGCCGCTGCCCGGGCCGGAAATCATCGACCTGCGCAAGCGGAAACCCGAGGCGGTAGCGGCCATGCCGCCCGGGTTGCGCCCGGCCCGCCAACCGGCCGCATCCGACGAATTCGCGTCCGGCTCCAATGCCTTCGCCCTCGCAGGCCGCCGCACCGCCAACGGCTCCGCCTTGCTGGCGGACGACATGCACCTGCACCTCGGCGTGCCCAACATCTGGTACCGGGCGTCGCTCGTCTGGAACGAAGAGACTTCCGACCCGGAACCCGGAACCCAAAACCCAAAACCCGGTGACGCACACCGCGTGACGGGAGTCACGATCCCCGGCACGCCCCTCGTCATCGCCGGCAGCAACGGCCGCATCGCGTGGGGCTTCACGAACAGCTTTGCCGACACGACCGACATTGTGATCGTCGAACCGAGCCGCATTGATCCGCATTTCTATAAAAACGGCAATGACACCCTCGAAATGGAGGAACGCCACGAAACGATCCGCGTCAAGGGCGGCGACCCGGTCGAAGTAGCCGCCCGTTGGACCATCTGGGGACCCGTGATTGGCGAGGGCGAACGCAACCGTTCGCTGGCACTGCGCTGGGTGTTCCATGATCCCGCCGCGCTCAATTTCAACCTCATGGCGCTCGAGACCGCCCCCGATGTGTCCACGGCGCTCGCCCAGGCCCCCGGCTTCGGTCTGCCCACCCAGAACCTGCTGGTGGCCGACCGGGCCGGCGCCATCGGCTGGACTGTCGCCGGCCTCCTGCCGCACCGCGTGGGCTACGACGGCCGCCTGCCCTCCCTCTGGGCCTACGGCGACCGCCGGTGGGACGGCTATCTGCCGCCGGAGGAATATCCGCGCATCATTTCCCCGGCGTCAGGCCAGCTGTGGTCCGCCAACAACCGTCCCGTCAGCGGCGCCGACTACGCCCTACTCGGCGATGGCGGCTACGCCGCTGCGGCCCGCGCGCGCCAGATCCGCGACGACCTCACGGCGATCACCACGCCCGCCACGCCGCGCGCGCTGCTCGCCGTGCAACTTGACGACCGCGCCCGGTTTCTTGAACGCTGGCAGCAACTGCTCCTCGCCACGCTCACCCCCGAGGCCGTGGCGGCGAAAAAAGACCGGACCGGGCTGCGCCACCTCGTCGAACAATGGAACGGTCACGCCTCCATCGACTCCGTCGCCCACCACCTCGTGCGCCGCTGGCGCGACTTCGTGGCCGACCGCGCCCTCGGGCCGATCTGCGAACCGTGCATGGAGGTTTACGAAGCGTTCGATTTCCGCACACTCAACTACGAGGAGCCACTCTGGCGGCTCGTGCAGGAACGGCCGCCCCATCTGCTCACCGCCGATTACCTGAGCTGGGACGACCTGCTCCTGGCCGCGGCGGACGACGTGCTGCGCTGGGCGGACCGGCAGAACCGGCCGTTCGCGCGACTCACCTGGGGCGCACGCAACACCGCACGCATCCAGCATCCTTTCAGCCGTTTTCTCCCCCCGCCCCTCGCGCGCCTGCTGGACATGCCCGCCGAGCCGCTGCCCGGCGACAACGACATGCCCCGCGTGCAAAGCCCGACGTTCGGCGCCTCGGAGCGTTTCGTCGTGTCACCCGGTCATGAGGAGGAGGGCATCTGCCACCTGCCGGGCGGCCAGAGCGGCAACCCGCTCTCGCCTTTCTACCGCGCCGGGCACGAGGCGTGGGCGCGAGGCGAAGCCACGCCCTTCCTGCCCGGACCGACGGCGCACACGCTCCGGTTGCAACCGTAAGGATCTCGGTGGACGCAAGGGTCGATTATTGCCGAAGCCAGCAGAATCGCCGGTGGGGCAGACCCATCGCGTTATCCTGAACAGGAGCCAGACATGGTGGAACCTGCCGTCCCGGCAGGTTCAGCCCGCCGGGGACGGCGGGCTCCACCGTGGAAAAGATTCTGCCAAGCTGACAGGACGGTCAGCCTCACGCCGACCACTATCAGCCCTGATACGCGGGGGCGCGCACGCCGCGCACGCCGGGCTTCACTTGGAAAAGGCCTCCCGCCAGCGGTTGCGCGGCGAGTTGTTCGTCGGTGAGGCCGGCGCGGGCGGAAGTGAGGTAGAGGGTGTCGAGGTCCGGTCCGCCAAAGGCGCATGAGGTCACCCGCGCCACCGGCAGGCGGATGGTCTGCAGCTGTTCGCCCGTGCGCGGATTCCAGCGGGTCACGCTCCAGCCATTGTACATGGCGATCCAGAGCATGCCCGCGGCATCGAGGGTTGAACCGTCGGGGCGGCCGATGTCCGGCGGAATGGTGATGACCGTGCGGCGGTTGCCGATGGCGCCGGTGACGTCATCGTAATCAAACGCATCGACGCACAGCAGGGGCGTGTCGATGTAGTACATCGTGCGGCGGTCGAGGCTCCACGCGATGCCATTGGAGGTGCCGACGTCGCGGAGCATCACGTGCATCGTGCCATCGGCGTCGAGGCGGTGGAGCCGGCCCAGCGGTTTCGGCCCTTTCACCAGCGCCATCGTGCCGGCCCAAAAACGCCCGGCCGGGTCGCATTTGCCGTCGTTGAAACGCACGATGGCCGGGTCGTGCTCCGGCGGGCGCGGCAGCAGCGTGACGCGGCCGGTGTCGGGATCAAAGCGCGCGAAGCCCTCGTGCAGCGCGAGCATCAGGCCGCCGCCGGCCCGCGGCACGACCGTGCCCACCGTCTGGCCAACGTTGCAGGAGCGGTTTTCTCCGGTGGCGGGATCGTAGATAAAAACCCGCCACCCGTTGACGTCGATCCAATGGAGCCGCTGCAGCGCGTCATTCCAAATCGCGCCCTCACCGAGCTGGGCTCTGGCGTCGAGCACCAGTTGGGGATCGCCGGCAGTGGCCATGGGGCACGCGTGGGGCGGCTGATTCCGTCTCCGCCTACCTCCGGCGCGGACGGTGCGGTTTCTTCCCGGTCTGGGCCGCCTCCCCGGCAGGAGACTCATCGGAAACTTCTCCGCCGTCCTTTTCCTTGGTGAACTTCGTGGCTTTGGCATTCAGCCACAATTCGCCCCGGACGTTCCGGTTGAGCCAGAAGATTTCACCGGCATGGGTGGCAAACACCGGTTTCTCGCGGGGTTTCTCAGGCGCCTTCAGGCCGGCGCCGGCCAGTGCTGCCAGTAATTCTCCAGGGCTCTTGCCCAGTTGGTCCGCGATTCGTCCAATCTCCGCCGCCACCCCGCCGCGCCTGGTCTCCTTGAGCAGGAGGCGCACGGCGGCAAGCGGCGAGACTCCGGCGGGAGATTCCGGGGTTGGCGGTTGCGGTTTCGCGTCCGCGGCCAGCGCGAGTTCGGCCTGCGGGCTTTCCGGTTTCCGGTCCCGCTCGCTGGTGTTGATCCAGATCTGGCCGTTGTTGTCCTGGTTGAGCCAGTAGACGAAGGCGCCGATCTCGACGAACACCGGTTTGTCGCTCGCCTGCGGCGGCGGCACGAGGCCGAGCACACCGAAGGCCGCCACCAGGGCCTCCGGCGCCGTTTTCAACGCCCGCGCCAGATAGCTGACGCTGCCCGAAAGCCCGGCTCCCCGGCGGTTGCGGCGCATGATCGGCCGCAGCCGGTCGAGCAGCGCCGGCCCCTCGGGCAGCGACTCCGTCGCTGTCAGTACGGATGATTCTTCGCGTTCCTTCTGCCTGCGTGCTTTCCCCGGCATCCGGTCTTCCGCCTGCGCCGAGGCTCCGACGGGCAGGCCGGTTTCCGAAATCTCCTCCGCCGCCACCTTTCTTCCCGCCACCGGCTTGAAGACCGGCCGTAGTTTCTCCCGCGTGTTGATC
>CAJAKX010000290.1 GCA_903940425.1 uncultured Opitutia bacterium
CATTACCATGGCCAATCTTCACATTCTGCATCCCGGAACCCGCGAGTAAGGCGTGTCTTCAAACCGTCATTGCGACTCTGCTGGCCAGCAGAGCGCCCTGCGGGATGCCGAAGCTACCGAGGCCGAAGGCCGACAGCTTGACATCCAGCTGGATCCCGCCGCTGCGGCGGGACTGGATCGCCACGGCACGCTAGGCGTGCCTTGCGATGAAAGGCGGTTTGAAGACCCGCCTTAGTTCCTCAGCGGGCCCGCCAAATTCCCAGTTGCCCATCGGGAACCGACTGTGCTTAGTGGCACGTTTCATGTCTCATGATTGGCTTAACGGAATCGACGACTATTACGACGTCGTGGTGATCGGCAGCGGGCTCGCCGGCCTGACCGGCGCCAACTGCCTCGCCAAGTGCGGCCACAAGGTCCTGCTGCTCGAACACCACTACCAGCTGGGCGGTCTGGCCACGTGGTTCACGCGCAAGGGCGGACACATCTTCGACATCTCGCTGCACGGCTTCCCGGTCGGCATGATCAAGTCGGCCCGCAAATACTGGTCGCAGGAAATCGCCGATTCCATCGTCCAGCTCAAGGGCATCCGCTTCGTCAATCCGCAGTTCGACCTCACCACCACCTTCGACCGCGCGGATTTCACCCGGCTGCTCATCGAGCGGTTCAAGGTGCCGGCCGGAACCGTGGAGCGGTTTTTCACCGACCTGCGGGCGATGAACTTCTACGACCACAACCCGGAGACCACCGGCGGGATGCTCGAGCGGTATTTCCCGGGCCGGGACGACGTGAAACGCTTTCTCATGGAGCCCATCGCGTACGCCAACGGCTCCTCCCTCGACGACCCCGCCATCACCTACGGCATCGTGTTCTCGAATTTCATGAGCAGTGGCGTATACACCTTCCGCGGCGGCACCGACCTGCTCATCAAAAAGATGGCCGGGGAACTGCGGCGCAACGGCGTCGAATTCCGCAAGCGCGTGATGGTCGAAAAAGTGCTCGTGGACGCGAGCAACGGCTCCCGGCAGGTCACCGGGGTCGTCGCCAACGGCCGCACCATCCGCTGCGGGGCCGTCCTTTCGAACGCCAACATCAAGGGCACCATTCTCAAGCTGGCGGGTGAGGAAAACTTCGCACCGGAGTTTGTGGCGCAGGCCAGGGCCGTGCGCATCAACACCAGTTCGTGCCAGGTCTACCTCGGCATCCGCAAGGGAGAGTCGATCCCCCATATCGGTGATCTCATCTTTGTCTCCGACTCGGTGGGATTCACGACCGATGAGCTGGTCGATTTTCATACGACCAGCCGCACTTTCTCGGTCTACTATCCGGAAACGCGCCCCGGCTCCGAACGCTACACCGTGGTCTGCTCACTCAACGCCCGGTACGACGACTGGAACCGCCTGTCCGCCGAGGAGTATCAGCGGGAGAAGGACCGCATCATCGAGGAATCGATCGCCTGCCTCGAGCGCTTTGTCCCCGGGGTGCGGACCCGGATCGACTGGGCCGAGGCCGCCACGCCGCGGACCATCGAGCATTACACGCGGCACTGGATGGGCACCTCCTTCGGCACGAAGTTCGAGGGGCTGAAAGTCTCGATGGACCTGCCGGCCCAGCTGGCCGGGCTTTACCATGCCGGCTCGGTGGGTATCATCATGTCGGGCTGGCTGGGAACCATAAATTATGGCGTGATTACGGCCAATAATATTGATAAATACCTCTTCGGTCGAAAACGCGGCGCCGCGGCGCCGACCGAAGAACCCGCCTGCGCGAAACTCTAACCCCACCCGTCGCGATCCGCGACCGAGTCCACTTTTCTTCCCTTCATGACGCCCATCGAAAAGCTTATTCCCCACCGTCCGCCCTTTCTGTTCGTCGATGAGATCATCGCGGAGACCGATGACACGCTGACGACCCGCCGCCGGGTCCGCCCCGACGAGGATTTTTTCAAGGGTCATTATCCGGGCAATCCCATCATGCCCGGCGTGCTCATCTGCGAGTCGGTCTTCCAATCCGGCTGCATTTTCCTTGCGAAGCAGTTCGCGGCCAAGGGGGAGGACCTGAGCCACTACACCCCCGTGCTGACGCGCATCACCGAGGTGAAGTTCAAGAACTCGGTGAAGCCGGGCGACGAGCTCATCATCGACGTCAAGCTGAAGGACAGCCTCGGGCGTTTCATGTTTTTGAGCGGATTGGTGCGTACCGCCGACAACCGCAAGGTGCTCACGGTGGACTTTGGCGTCGCGCTGGTGGATGCGTCATCCAACGGCTCCGGCCCGCCGCCTGCCCGGCCGACCGCGCAATGAGCTTTCTCGCGCTCGCGGGGAAAACCTACCTCGTTTTCGGCGTCGCCAACCGGAAGAGTGTCGCCTGGGCCGTGGGTCGGACCCTGGAGGAGGAGGGGGCGCGCGTCGTCTACAGTGTCCGCTCGGAGGATCGCCGGAAATCGCTGGACGGGCTGTTGGGCGCGCGGGCCGTCCACGTGTGCGACGTCGAGCAGGAGGGCGCCGCGGAACGGCTCGCGGCGGAGGTCGGTTCCAAGTACGGACCGCTGCAGGGTCTGGTGCATTCCATCGCGTTCGCCCGCTATGCCGCGGACTTCAAATCGTTCCAGGACACCAAGCGGGCGGACTTTCTCCAGGCCATGACGATCTCGTGCTTCTCCCTCGTGGAAATCGCGCGCGCGTTCCGGCCGCATCTCGCCCGCGACGCCTCCGTCGTCACCATCGGCATCTCGTCCCTGCTGGTCACACCCGACAACTACGGCTACATGGGGCCGATCAAAGCGGCGCTGGACTCGACCGTACGGTTTCTCGCCAAGTCCTTCAGCGCCGACACCGGTGTCCGTTTCAACGTGGTGGGCTCCGGGCCGCTCAAGACCAGCGCTTCGGCCGGCATTCCGGGATATCTGGAGAGCTACCTTTACGCGGAAAAACTGACTTACCGCAAACGGGCGCTCGAAACGCAGGAAGTGGCCAATGCCGCGGTCTTTCTCCTGAGCGGGCGCAGCAGCGGTCTCAATGGCACGACGCTTGTCGTCGACGCCGGCCTCGGCAGCAATTACTTCGATCAGGAGGTCATCCGGCTGGCCATGCGGACTCCGGCATCGCTGGAGCAAACGCCAAATCTCAAAGCTCCAAAGGCCAAATGACCGCGTGGGACCTGGAGTTGGTTTGGGATTTGGCGCTCTGGCATTTGGGATTTCTCGAATGAAATTCGAGCATGTCTGCATCGAGTCGATCGCCGTGGCGTTGCCGGTGGAGACATTGACCTCCACCGACCTCGAGGAGCGCCTGCGTCCGCTTTACGAGCGCCTGCGGCTGCCGTTCGGGCGCCTGGAGCTGATGAGCGGCATCCGGGAGCGGCGCTTCTGGCCTCCGGGCACGAAGCCCTCCGATGCCAGTGCGGCGGCCGGTCGCGCGGTTCTCGCCCGATCGGCGCTCAAACCGGAGCAGATCGAGACGTTCATGCACGCGGCGGTCAGCCGCGACCTGCTGGAGCCGGCCACGGCGGCGTTCGCCCATCGCAAGATCGGCCTCCATCCCCGGGTACAGCTCTTCGACGTGTCCAACGCCTGCCTCGGCTTCCTCAACAGTCTGACGATCCTGGCGGCCATGATTGAATCCGGGCAGATCCGGTGCGGCATGGTCGTGGCGGGCGAGAACGGCCGGCCGCTGGTGGAACGCACCGTGCAGCACCTGCTGGCCGCGTCGCTGGATCGCAATCAAATCAAACCGTTTTTCGCGAACCTGACCATCGGCTCCGGAGCCGCCGCGGCCATTGTCTGCCACCGCTCGCTGGTCCGCGGCCGGGCGCATCGGCTGCTCGGCGGCGTCTGCCTGGCGGCCACCGAGCACAGCGACCTCTGTCAGGGCGACGCCACGGAAGGAGAGGGTATGGAGATGCAGACCGACTCCGAGCAGCTGATGCTGGCCGGCGTCGACGTCGCCCGGCGCACCTGGACCGCGTTCAAGGAAGAGACCGGCTGGACCGAGGCGCTGGTGGATCGTTATGTCTGCCACCAAGTCGGCCGCATGCATAGGAGCAAACTCTACGAGGCGCTCGGACTCGATCTTGCCCGGGACTTCTCGACTTTCGAAACGCTGGGAAACATGGGCTCGGTCTCACTGCCCGCCACCCTGGTCAAAGCCATCGAGAGCAGGGCGGTCAGCGAAGGC
>CAJAKX010000291.1 GCA_903940425.1 uncultured Opitutia bacterium
CGGATCGTTTGCTGACATGTGGAACTCAAAGGTCGGTTCGTATCCCGATTCCGGGGCATAGTATGGCTGCTCTGCTTTCGTCTCGATCAATCCTCCACCTTCGACCGCCGCTGTCACTGTCCATTCAAAACCTTTCTGGCCATGTTCGATTTGTTGCGGAGTGCGGACCATCGTCACGCGAAGATCGCCGCCTAATCCGACTTTTTCTCCGGTGTGCAAGTCAAAGCTGATCGGTGCTCCATCAGCGAGCACGCTCACACTCTTACTCTTTTCGAGCAGATACTCGGCACCTCGTTTTTTCCACAGGCGGAAGATTTTAGGATGGTGAGAGTCCGGAGTGTATTTTCTGTCGGCCGTGATCGCCCAATACCAATAGGATTGTCGCGTCGCACTCGGAGCGGACTCATAACCTTCTTTCTCAAGTGCGTCGATACCAAGGAGCGAACCTTTTGTATCTGTCAGCTTAAACAACCCTTGATCATCGCTCAGCACCTCGAAGCGATTAAATACATCTTTTGATGTTCCTGGTAGCGATAATTCCTGCGTCCAGCGCACGCCAATTCTCACCCTCACTCCGGGAATCGGATTATCGTCTTGATCGATGACTTTGCCGTAAAACTCAATCGGCTGGTTGGCCTTTTGAGCGGCATCACGCACCGTCGCAATCACTCGCCGTTTGTAATCATCGGGGCCACTCCACGGAGTGCGCGCCAAGTCATCGATCGAAACGTCTCCTTTGGCTGCGGGAACTTTTGGCGCAACGGCAGGCGAACCGTTCAATTGCTGACGTGCGACGCTCGGTGCGCGGCCGGGCTCCCGCGCCCTCCACCAGAGCAACAGCCCAATCGCCAACGCGAGCAGGAGCAGCAAAGCAAATGTGCGTTTTCTCATGGCGTAATGGGCTGGATGCCAATTGTCCGAAGTAATTGCTTTCTCTGAAAAGGGTCATGAGTGAACTTTCGACAGCGTCGCTTTGGGCACCCGTTCATCGGCGACATTGCTGACACGATTTGCCACAGACAGGAATTCTAAAAATACCTGTTTTTGCCTGAACTGCCCGCCATAGCTCTGCACTTGCAGAGCGACGGCGGGTGTCCGATATCCGGTATCCCATGCCCTCCGTCCCCGGTCTCCGCAGTCCCTACGTCAAGGTCGGCCGGCTCGTCTACTTCGGCCGCATGCTCGACAAGATCCGCCTGCATGCCGCCGGCAGACTCCCGGCCGAGTACCAGGCCAACCTCGGCGACACCAGACCCAACCTGTTCGATGCCCGCAGCTGTCGCTTTCTCGGGGTAAACTACGCCGACCTCGCCGCGCGCACGCTGCAGGGCGGCACCGACGAGGAGCTGCTTGCCTGGTGCCACGCCCGCGGCACGCCGCGCACTGATGACGAGTGCAATGCGTGGAACCGCTTCATGATGAAAATCGGCTGGCGCGACGACCGGTCGACCGTCCTGCAGGAGCGCATTCGCGAATACGGCCTCGCGGGCAAACCCATCGAAACCTACTTCGACCTGATTGACTACGACGAGGGGCGCGACCCCGTGGCGGCGAAGGCCTGGCTTTGGTGAGCCCTCCCCGGGGCGGCGGATCCGCGCACTACTAGCCGGGACCAAGCTGATTGCCGATTGGCGATACCGGATTTCGGATAAAGGAGTAAGCTAACGTTGCTTGCTTTACGCAATCTGGTATCCGATATCCGCAATCTTATGCCCTCTGTTCCCGGTCTCCGCAGTCTCTACGCCAAGGTCGGCCGGCTTGTCTACTTCGGCCGCATGCTCGACAAGATCCGCCTGCACGCCGCCGGAAAGCTTCCGGCCGACTACCAGCCCAATCTCGCCCGCGGCTTCGACGGCCGCTGCTGCAATTTCCTGCACGTCAAATACCCCGACCTCGCGGCCCGGGTGCTCCAAGGCGGGACCGACGACGACATCCTCGCCTGGTGCCACGAGCAGGGCGGTCAGCGCACCACCGAGCAATGCGAAATCTGGAACAACTTCATGATGAAACGCGGCTGGCGTGACGGCGGCGCCGAGACCCTGCAGGCCCGCATCAAGGAATCGAAACTCGAGGGAAAACCCATCGAGACCTTCTTTGATCTGATTGAATATGACGAGGAGCGCGACCCCGTGGCGACGAAAGCGTGGCTTGGTTGAATCATCCGTGCGTCCGCCGGCCCCGCGGGGAGATTCCTCGCCTCAGCCGGCCCAACTTCCAAGCTGGATGAAAAGATCATCCTCATGACCCGCGCCGTTGCCATTCGCTTTCGTCTGCTTGCCAGTGTACTGAGCCTGTTGCTGCTGATCGTTCTCCTCGTGGCCGGCGGCTTCTGGTGGCTCGTGCGCCGCAACCTGCCGCCGCTCGATGGCGAGGCGGCGCTGTCCGGTCTTTCCGCCACGGTCACGGTTGAGCGCGATGCCCTTGGCGTGCCGACGATCCGCGGCGCCACGCGCGCCGACATCGCGCGCGCACTGGGTTACCTGCACGCCCAGGACCGGTTCTTCCAGATGGACCTGCTGCGCCGCCGCTCCGCGGGCGAGCTATCCGAACTCTTCGGCAAAGCGGCCGTGCCGCTTGACCGCGAAATACGGATGC
>CAJAKX010000292.1 GCA_903940425.1 uncultured Opitutia bacterium
ATGGCAGAACGTGTCGATCTTCTTCAGGTCGCCGTGCTGGCCGAAGTCGCCTTTCGCGATTAGGCGGTTGCGGAGCGCCGGAAGATTTGTTCGCTTTCCCCCGTGGTGAAAGCATCCCCCTCCGGGGCGGCAAGCTCCCCGTCATTCATCCTCAGGACCATCGTGCCTGGGGCGCTGATTTTCTGCGCGACTCTGCTCGCCTACCTGCCGGCGCTCTCGGGCGACTTCATCTGGAACGACAGCGACTATGTGACCGCGCCGGCGTTGCGCTCGCTCGCCGGCCTGGCCCGGATCTGGACCGTGGCGGGAGTGACCCAGCAATACTATCCGCTCCTGCACAGCGCCTTTTGGGTGCAGCACCGGCTGTGGGGGGACCACCCGCTCGGCTATCATATCGTCACCCTGCTGTTGCACGCCGGCTCAGCGGTGCTGTTCGCGCTGATCCTGCGCCGGCTGTTCGACAGCGACCGGGCGGAATCCTCCGCCGGCGTCGCCTGGCTGGCGGCGCTGCTGTTCGCGCTGCACCCGGTGCACGTCGAGTCCGTCGCCTGGATCACGGAGCAGAAGAACACCCTCTCGCTCGTCTTTTACCTCGCCGCGGCCTTGGTCTATCTGCGATTCGACGAGACGCGGCGGCCCCGGACCTATGTGGCGGCACTGGCGCTGTTCGTGTTTTCGCTGTGGTGCAAGACGGTCACGGCAACACTGCCCGCCGCCCTGCTGGTGACCTTCTGGTGGAAACGCGGACGACTCGACTGGCGGCGCGATGTTCTGCCGTTGCTCCCCTGGTTCGCCATCGGGGCGGCGGCGGGGCTGTTCAGCAGTTGGGTCGAACAGACCTACCTCGGGGCACGGGGGGTGGATTTTGACCTGCCGTTCGCCGGACGCGTGCTCGTCGCCGGCCGGGCCATCTGGTTCTACGCCGGCAAACTCGTCTGGCCGTTCGGCCTCAACTTCATTTACCCGCGCTGGACGGTGGACGCCGCGGTCTGGTGGCAATGGCTGTTCCCGCTCGGCGTGCTCGCGGTCGGCGCCGTGTTGTGGTTCCTCCGGCGGCGCACCCGCGGTCCGCTCGCCGTCTTTCTGTTTTTCGCGGGTTCGCTCTTTCCGGTGCTGGGCTTTGTCAACCTCTTTGGCGCGCGCTATTCGTGGGTCTGGGATCACTGGCAGTACCTGCCTGACCTGGGGCCGCTCGCGCTGGCCGCCGCCGGTCTGACCGCAGGCTGGCGGCTGGCGGCGCCGCGCTTCCGCGGGCTGGGTCCGGGGCTGGTGGCGGCGCTCGCGGTGCTGCTCGGCGCCCTCACGTGGTCCCATTGCGGGATGTTCCACGACGATCAGACGCTCTACCGCATGACCCTCGCGCGCAATCCCGACTGCTGGCTGGCGCACGATAATCTGGGCCTCATCTGGTCGCAGATGCCCGGGCGGTTGCCGGACGCGATCGCCGAGTATGAGGAGGCGCTGCGCCTGCAGCCGGAATCGGCCGAGGTACATTACAATCTGGGCGTCGTCTGGGCGGAGATGCCGGGAAAGCTGAATGACGCGGCCGCCCAGTTTGATGAGGCGGTGCGCCTGCAGCCTTCTTTTGCCGCGGCGCACAACAACCTGGGCGCCGCTTGGGCGAAGATGCCGGGACGGTTGCCGGACGCGATCGCCCAATATGAAGCGGCGCTGCGCCTGCAGCCGGATCTTGCCGAGGCACACAACAACCTGGGTGATGCCTGGTCGAGGACGCCCGGGCGGTTGCAGGATGCGATCGCCGAGTATGAAACGGCGTTACGCCTACGGCCGGATTATGCGGCGGCGCACAACAACCTGGGCGTTGCCTTGGCGAAGACGCCCGGACGGCTGCAGGATGCGATCGCCCAATATGAAGCGGCGCTGCGCCTGCAGCCGAATTATGTCACGGCGCATTACAATCTGGGCCGCGCCTGGTCGGAGACACCCGGGCGGTTGAGGGACGCGATCGCCCAGTATCAAGAAGCGCTGCGCCTGCAGCCGGATTATGCAGCGGCCTGGCACAACCTCGGGGTGAGTTGGATGCATTTGGGAAATCTGCCGGAGGCGGCCGCCGCCTTCCGCGAAGAGCTGCGCCTGTCGCCCGATAATCCCGCGGCCCGGCAAGCACTGGCGGAGGCGCTCCAGCCAGCCCAAGGCCATTGAAAAAGGTCCGGGCACTTGTCGCCTGACCGGTGGACGGCGGCATTCCCTTGAACTTGCATCGAGGATGACCGTCGCCCTCCGTCCGAAGATGCCTCGGGGCTTGCCCCGGGGGGGAGGTTCACTTAAGCAGCCAGCGCATTCCCCTTGCCATGGCAGCGCGAAGTTCTCCCGCAGGATCCCCGGCCCTGAAACGCATCCCCGTCGGGCGCACGGACTGGCTGCGGCTGGTGGGTGGAGCCATTCTCGCGGCCGGGGCGATGGCGGTCTATAGCCGGACCTTTTCCGTTCCGCTGATCTTCGACGACTTTCCTGCCATCGTCGGTAACTCGACGATCCGGCACTGGAGCACCGCGTTTTGGCCGCCGGGCAGCTCGACCGCGAGCGGTCGGCCCATCCTGAATCTTTCCCTGGCGATCAACTACGCCATCAGCGGGACGGCGGTGTGGAGTTATCATGCCGCAAACCTGGCGATCCACATTTTGGCCGGATTAACCCTGTTCGGAATCGTCCGGCGCACACTCGCACCGCGGGCCGGCCCGGCGGCCGCGCTCATCGCCTTCTCCGCGGCGCTTCTGTGGACTCTGCACCCCCTGCAGACCGAATCGGTGACCTACCTCGTCCAGCGCGCTGAGTCGCTCATGGGGCTGTTCTACCTGTTCACCTTGTATGGCTTCATCCGAGGTGCCGAAGCGGAGGGTCACCCCCGGCGCCTCTGGTTTGCCCTCTCCGTCGCCGCCTGCCTCCTCGGCATGGCCACCAAGGAAGTGATGGTTACCGCTCCGCTGATCGTGCTGCTCTATGACCGGACCTTTGTGGCGGGCTCATTTCGGGAGGCCTGGCGCCGTCGTTGGGGACTGCACTTGGCGCTGGCGGCCACCTGGCTGCTGCTGGTCGGTCTGGTGGCGAGTGCCGGCTGGGATCGCAGCGGCACGTCCGGCTTCGACGTGGGCATCACGCCGTGGGCGTACTGGTTGACCCAGTTCGAGGCGGTCACCCGTTATCTGTGGCTGTCGGTGTGGCCTCATCCGCTTGTGTTTGAATACGGCACCTTCTGGGTGAGCCGCCCGGCGGAGGTGGCATTGTACACGCTGGTGGTCGTGGGGCTGGCGGTGGCGGTGCTGGTCGCGCTCTGGCAGCGGCCGGTGCTGGGTTTTCTGGGCGCCTGGTTCTTCGTGATCCTGGCGCCCACCAGCGTCATGCCGGGCCGGATCCAGATGATCGTCGAACACCGGATGTATCTCCCGCTGGCCGCGATGATGACGCTGGCCGCGATGGGGATTCACGCGGCGGTCAGGCGGCAAAGCTGGATGGTGTTCGCCGCGTTGGCACTCGGACTGGGCATGCTCACGGCGCGGCGCAACGAGGATTACCGCAGTGAACTGACCATCTGGAGCGACACGGTGGTCAAGCGGCCGAACAACGCACGGGCGCACAACAGCTTGGGCGTCGCCTGGTCGAAGCTGCCGGGACGGCTGTCTGACGCGATCGCCGAGTATGAAACGGCGGTGCGCCTGCAGCCGGAGGATGCCGAGGCGCACAACAATCTGGGCGTGGCCCTGTCACATTTGCCGGGGCGGCGGAATGACGCGGCCGCCCAGTTTGAGGCGGCTCTGCGCCTGCAGCCGGACTATGCCGAGGCGCACAACAATCTGGGCCTCGCCTGGTCCCGGATGCCCGGACGGCTGAACGATGCGATCGCCCAATATCAAGCGGTGCTGCGCCTGCAGCCGGATTATGCCGTGGCGCACAACAATCTGGGTCTCGCCTGGTCGCAGATGCCCGGGCATCTGCCTGACGCGATCGCGCAGTTTGAAGCGGCGCTGCGCCTGCAGCCGGATTCCGTCGAGGCGCACTACAATCTGGGCAACGCCTGGTCGCAGATGCCCGGACGGCTGAATGACGCGATCGCCCAATATCAAGCGGCGCTGCGCCTGAAGCCGGATTTTGCACCGGGATGGCACAATCTCGGAACGAGCTGGTTCCGTTTGGGGAATCTGCCAGCGGCGGCCGCCGCCTTCCGTGAGGAGGTGCGCCTGTCACCCAATGATCCCGCGGCCCGGCAAGCGCTGGCCGCGGCGCTCCCGCCCGCCCGAGGCCAATGAAAAATGGCCGGGGCACCGGCCACATGGCTGGCGCACGTATGGGGTTCGAAGACCCGGCACCGTATTAAGCCGGCACTCGGTTGCTTTTCGTACTGACTATGCCCGCTTAAGCACCGGAGTTGAGTGCGGCGGTGATGGCGTTCATTTCGGCGCGGCGAAGCCGGTATGTTTTGGATACGAGGGCGCTGAGGGCGTAGCACGCGGCGGGGAACAGGGTGAACAGCGCGATGATCCACCGCAGAGTCTGCGGGGCCTGGGATTCTCCACCCGCGACGTAGCCGCAGGCCGCCAGGGTCCAGCCGATCACGGCTCCGCTCAGCGCCAGTCCGAGTTTCAGCACAAAGAGCGTGCCGGCGAAACTGACTCCGGTGAGGCGCTTGCCGTGCTTCCATTCGCCATAGTCGACGGTGTCCGACATCATCACCCACTGGATCGGCGTGATCAGTTGGTGCAGCACGCCGATGACGAAGATCAGCGCGAACATGAGCAGGTTCTGCCGCAGTGGCACGAAGAACATGGCCACGCTGAGCACGGTCAGGACGACATTGGTCCAGGTGAAGACGCGCACCTTGCAGAAACGGTCGGTGAGCGGTTTGGTCAGCAGGCACCCACCGATGTTGCCCACCGAGTAGGTCGCCAGGAAGGCGGTGAAGAGCCCCGCCTGGCCCAGGATGTACGTCACGTAGTACATCATCGCACCGCCCCGGGTCGCCACGGCGAGAATGTTGAGCACGGTCAGGACGCCCACGACGCGCCACTGGTCGTTGCCCGCGATGTCCTTGATGTCGGCCCAAAACGAAGCCGCCGACTCCTGCTTGGGCACGAGCCGCTCCCGCGTTGTCGCGAAGCAGGCCAGCAACATGCCGACCGCGGCTACGGCGAGCAACGCGATCGCGCCCCGATAGCCCGCGGCCTTGTCGGCTCCACCGATCCAGGTCGCCAGCGGCACCATCAGGACCGTGCTGAGCATTCCGCCCGCGGTGGCCAGCACGAAGCGGTAGGACTGCAGGGAAATGCGCTGCGTGTTGTCGCCCGTGACCACGCCGCCCAGCGCGCAATAGGGAATGTTGACGACGGTATACATCAGCGTGAGGAGCGTGTAGGTGACCGCCGCAAAGATCATTTTCCCCGTGAGCCCCATGTCCGGGGTGCTGTACGCGAGCACACAGCTCAGCCCGAAGGGCACGGCCCCGAAAAGAAGATAGGGACGGAATTGGCCCCAGCGGGAGCGGGTGCGATCCGCCAGCAGTCCCATGATGGGATCGCTCACGGCATCCAGAGCGCGTGCAATCAGGAACATGGCTCCGATGAACGCCGCCGGGAGCCCGAAGATGTCGGTGTAGAAAAACGGCATGTAGAACATGACGTTGTCGAAGACGATGTGGCTGGCGGCGTCGCCCAGCCCATAGCCAATCTTTTCCCGCGCCGAGAGTGAGGGGTGGTCCATTGCGGTCGCCCGTTCCAGTGCGGGTTATTCGAAGCGGTACACGTTGTAGGTTCTCGGCTGGTGAGTCACATCGAAGACCGTGGTGTCGCCTTTGGTGTATCCGCCGCGTACTTCGGCCCCAGTAACCAGGTTGGTCAGCTTCGCGCCCGGCTTCTTGATCACGATGCTGCCGCGCGCGGGGTAAGGCAGATACGACTTCGCGATGAACGTATTGTTCGTGTACGTGAACAGGCAGACTTTCGCCGGGCTGTCGAGATACACCGGGATGTCGCCCATCAGCTCGCGGCGGATCTGCGAGAGGATCGGTTGCGGGAGGTGATACAGATCGTCGAAGCTCTCCGGAATGGTGAGGATGAAGAACCGGCCTTTCGTCAGCCCCCGCACCTGCAGCAGCAGGGAGTAACGGTTGTTGTCCTTGTAAACGCCCTGGGCGATTTCTTCCGCGTCCACCAGGCCGTAGGCCAGCTCCGGAATCGGGATTTCCGTATCCGAGAAGTAAATGCTCGACGGTTCGGAATCCATGACTTCCCGAAACGTGAATTTGTTCACGGGAACCGTCCGCCCGGTATATTCTGCCTCGACGACCTTCTCAATGCCCTTGCCCTGAAGCGCCTTGTACAGACCAGAGGTGACGATGACCGTCTTGTCGTCGTTCAGTTGCTTCCATATCTTGCCGACGAGACCTGAGTCGGACTTCGCTGCTTCCGTCAGGAGAATCGTTCCGGCCTTGTCCGGGAATTCCGGAAAGATATCCATCGGCACGCCGATCATGCCAAAGTAATGGTGCAGGTACATTTCGCCGGAGGCGTTGTAGGGCTTATAGGTGGCTACGCCGTAAGGCTCGCCCAGCTTGCCGAGGAACGCGTCCACCTTCTCGCAGGTGTCGCCCGCCGCCGCCGCCAGGATGCTGGTGATCTTCGACGTTCCATCCGCCTGGCGTAGCGTCTCGAGCAGGTTGCCGTAGCACCAGTGGGTGACCCCCTTCGGTTTGGCGAACAACGTATCTTCGATCTGCTCGGTGTACCGGTTGAACCTTTGGAGATCACCGGGGTCAAACCATCCGCCGCCAAATTTACCCGGCTTGATGTGCTCGAAGTAGCGCATGATGGCGTAACTCTGATACGGCTGAAGATGCATGTTGCTGTTTTCCCCGTCGCGCGTTTCCGTGCCCGCGTAGATCATGTCGAACGCCTTGGGTTGCGCATCGAGGTTGTATCCCGCGAACTGGTATTGCTCGTACCAGTTCGGCGGCTTGAAGATCAAATTGACCTTGGGGTTGACGGTCTTGGCGTTCTTGACCACGAGGTTCTCGCCCACCTCCTTCATGACCTTCAGGCGGTACTCGGTCCAGCTCAGGTCGCCCTTGGCCTTCTGGCACAGTTCGCAGCGGCAATTGAATATCCATAGATCGTCGAAAATGATTTCATCGAAGAGGCCTGCCGTGTAGGCCACGATCTTGCGGAACTGCTCGCGATCGTCCGGGTTCGTGTAGCAGAAGCCAGTGAGGCGGTCGCCGGGCCGACCCGGTTTCGTACACATCAGGCCGCCGGAAGTCTTGATGCCCTTGCTCGTGAAGAACTCCTTGACCTTCCGCACATCGGCTTCCGCCGTTTGCTCGCCATCCCGGTAGGTTTCCAGCCACACCTTGTTCACCTTGATGGAATGGCTGATGACGTTCCAGCTTTCCTCCATCCACTGGGGGTTGGAGGCCATGCGGCGCATGTCCGCCAACTCCACGAAGAGCGCGAAGTCGAAGTTCTGGTAGCTGTGGTTGTTGGTCGCGGTCGGGGCGTCGGTCGGGGCGGCCGCGAACGCGGAGGCGCGCGCGAGCGCCAGCATCGCCAGGCCAAGACATCCGATCTTTCCGACCCAGCTGGTGACCAGCCTGGTCCGTATGCGTTCATTCATATGAATCATCCTTTCAGGGTTTGAACTCCAATGGTGGCGGTAAAGGCAGGTGGAAGAGGGCCGGCGGCGAAGGTTGATGGGCAACCCGGGTGGGGCGGTTGTGCCGAAGGGTAACGGGTACACATGGCCGATATTTGATGCACGCCTGGCGCGGCCCATCTTCGCCAAGGAGCCGTGCGAAGCAAGTAGATCAGCGGCGCGGCCTGCTCATTTTTCCCCATTCCCGTGTTTGGGCGGAGCCGGGCCCGCGAGGGGAATGGCCCGCGGCGAAAATCTCCTGCTGCGATTAGGCGGTTGCGGCGCGCCGGAAGATTTGTACGAGTTTTCGAGTGGTAGCAGCATCCCGCTCCGGAACGGCAAGCCCCCCGTCAATCAGCTTCAGGACGATCGTGCCTGGAATGCTGATCTTCTGCGCGACGGTCTTCGCCTACCTGCCGGCGCTCCCGGGCGACTTCATATGGAACGACAGCGCCTATGTGACCGCGCCGGCATTGCGCTCGCTCTCCGGCCTGGTCCGCATCTGGACCGACCTGGGAGCGACCGAGCAATACTACCCGCTCCTGCACAGCTTTTTTTGGGTGCAACACCGGCTGTGGGGGGACCACCCGCTCGGCTATCACATCGTCACCCTGCTGTTGCACGCCGGCTCCGCGGTGCTGTTCGCGTTGATCCTGCGCCGGCTGCTCGGCAGCGACCGCACACCGTCCGTCGGCGCTCCCGCGGGAATCGATCAGCCCTCCGCCGGAGTCGCCTGGCTCGCCGCGCTGCTGTTCGCGCTGCACCCGGTGCACGTCGAGTCCGTCGCCTGGATCACGGAGCAGAAGAACACCCTCTCGCTCGCCTGCTACCTTGCCGCGGCCGCGGTCTATCTGCGATTCGACGAGACGCGGCGGCCCCGGACCTATGTGGCGGCGCTGGCGCTGTTCGTGTGTTCGCTGGCGTGCAAAACCGTCACGGCGACGCTGCCCGCCGCCCTGCTGGTGATCTTCTGGTGGAAGCGTGGACGACTCGACTGGCGGCGCGACGTTTTGCCGGTGCTGCCCTGGCTCGTCCTCGGGGCGGCCGCGGGGCTGTTCAGCAGTTGGGTCGAACGAATCTACGGTGGCGCGCAGGGTGTGGATTTTGACCTGCCGTTCGCCGGACGCGTGCTCGTCGCCGGCCGGGCCATCTGGTTCTACGCCGGCAAACTCGTCTGGCCGTTCGACCTCAACTTCGTGTACCCGCGCTGGACGGTGGACGCCGCGGTCTGGTGGCAATGGCTGTTCCCGCTCGGCGTGCTCGCGGTCGGCGCAGCGTTGTGGTCCCTCCGGCGTCGCACCCGCGGTCCGCTCGCCGCCTTTCTGTTTTTCGTGGGTTCGCTCTTTCCGGTGCTGGGCTTTATCAACCTCTATGGGGCGCGTTTTTCGTGGGTCTGGGATCACTGGCAGTACCTGCCTGACCTGGGGCCGCTCGTGCTGGCCGCCGCCGGTCTGACCGCGGGCTGGCGGCTGGCGGCGCCGCGCCTCCGCGGGCTGGGCCCGGGGCTGGTGGCGGCGCTCGCCGTGCTGCTCGGCGCCCTCACGTGGTCCCATTGCAGAATGTTCCACGACGATGAGACGCTCTACCGTACGACCCTCGCGCGCAATCCCGGCTGTTGGATGGCGCACTATAATCTGGGTGTCGTCTGGTCGAAGATGCCGGGCCGGCTGAAGGACGCGATCGCCGAGTTTGAAGCGGCGCTGCGCCTGAAGCCGGATTATGCCGAAGCCCACAACAACCTGGGCGCCGCTTGGGCGAAGATGCCGGGACGGTTGCAGGACGCGATTGCCGAGTATGAAAAGGCGCTGCGCCTGAAGCCGGATTTTGCCGAGGCGCGCAACAACCTGGGCAACGCCTGGGCGAAGATGCCGGGACGGCTGAAGGACGCGGTCGCCCAGTATGAAGCGGCGCTGCGCCTCCAGCCGGATTATGCCGAGGCGCACAACAACCTGGGCAACGTCTGGCTGAAGATGCCGGGGCGGCTGAAGGATGCGGTTGCCCAGTATGAGGAGGCGCTGCGCCTGCGGCCGGATTATGCCGAGGCGCATAACAATCTGGGCTTCGCCTTCTCGCAAATGCCCGGGCGGTTGAATGACGCGATCGCCCAGTATCAAGAGGCGCTGCGCCTGCGGCCGGATTATGCCGGAGCGCATAACAACCTGGGCCTTGCCTGGACCCAGATGCCGGGACGGTTGCAGG
>CAJAKX010000293.1 GCA_903940425.1 uncultured Opitutia bacterium
AGGTGTAATCCTCAAAACCGTGGCCCGTGTTGTGGAAGATTTTCACCGGCCCCCACTCGAGCGCGAGCACGAGATCGGGCCGGCCGTCGCCGTCGATATCCGCCCAAGTGGCGGCGGTCACCATGCCGACGTGGCGCAGGCCGGGCGCGAGCTGATCGGTGACATCCTCGAAGCGTCCGCCGACGTTGCGGTAGAGGAAACTGCGTGGCGTTTCGGGCCATTTGCCCGGCACGACGCGGCCGCCGACAAAGAGATCGACTTTGCCGTCGCCATCGAAATCAGCCGCCGCGCACGCCGTCGTGCTTTCCCCATCGGCGGGCAGCGTACCCGCCGGCGCGAGCTTGAAGCCGCCGTGGCCGTCGCCGAGGTAGAGGCGGTCGTTGAGCCGGGCATCACCCTGGTCGAACGCGACGCCACCAGCGGAGATGAACAGATCGACGTTGCCATCGCCGTTGGCGTCAAAGAAGACGGCGCCGACGTCATCGGCCTCCTTGGCGTCGGCCCAGGGCTGGCTCGGTCCGGGCACGAAACTGCCGTCGGGCCGGCCGAGATAGAGCGCCCCGGCCTGGCCCAGCGCGCCGGAGACAAAGATGTCGTCAATCCCGTCGCCGTTCACATCGGCGACCGCCAGCGCGGGTGCCTGCTGCCCGAGCCGGCGCGGCAGCAGGCGCTGGCGGAAGAATTCGTCAAACGGCTGGGCCGCCGAAGTGTAGTCGAGGCCGCGACTGTGCGCATTTTCCACGTAGAGGGAGCGGTCGGTCGGCGCCTTGAGGACGGCGGGGGCGCGGTGCGGCCGCTGTCCGGCGGGAAACTCAGGCTCGGCGATCGTATAGAGGCAATCGGCCTGGAGGTTCTCCAGCACCTGCACTTCGCCGAGCGGCCAGCGGATGGTGAGCTTCTTGATCGTGGTGTCGTTGCCGAGGCCGAAGTGGACGATCGGGAGCTCACTGGTGACCGTGCCGCGCTCGGTGTAGAGCTGGCGCACTTGCGTGCCCGAGGCGGTCTCGAGGTGAAGTTCGGCGCCGATGCCGTCGCGATTCGGCGCATGGCCGGCGAGCTTGAATTCAACGCTGTGGCCGGTGGCGGTGTCGTTGCGGATGACAGTCGGCGGGCCGTCCTGATTCACAAAAACGATGTCGAGATTGCCGTCGTGATTGAGATCGACCAGGGCGCAGCCGAAGGAAATGCCCTGATGGTCGAGCCCCCAGGCGGCGGAGACGTCGGCAAACTTCAGGTCGCCGAGGTTGTGGTAGGCGATGGTGCGCTCGCGGCGTGGCAGAGCGTTCTTCCAGACGCCGGCCCGGGCGGCGAGGGTGGGGGCGACGTTTTGTTTGTCGACGATGTCCGGGTCGATGAAATTGCGGATCATGCCGGTGGTGACGAACACGTCCTGGCGGCCGTCGTTATCGAGGTCCGCAATGCGCGTGGACCAGGTCCATCCGGTGGCGTCCATGCCGGTGAGATGCGCGGCCTCCTGGTAGCGATCGGTGCCGGTGCCGAGATAGACGGCGCTCCAGATGTACTGGGGAATCAGTTCGGTGACGCGCTCCATCTCCCAGAGGCCGCGACCGACCTCCTCCATGCCGTCCATGTAGGCCTGGCGGGTGTGGTCGCGCATGTCGGCGACCATGAAATCAATCAGGCCGTCGTTGTTCAGGTCGCCGGAATCGGCACTCATCGAGAAGTAGGTGACGTGCGGCAGGCGCTCGTCCACGACATCGATGAAGGTGCCGTCCCCTTTGTTGAGGTAAAAGCGGTCGGGCGTCTCGAAGTCGTTGGCGACATAGATGTCGGGCCAGCCATCCTGGTTGGCGTCGAACCAGACGGCGGAATGGCCCTGCGTCAGGCCCCAGATGCCGGCGGTCTTGGATACGTCCGTGAAGGTCCCGTTGCCGTTGTTGTGCAGCAGGTAGTCGCGTTGGCCGAGCGGGCTCTTGGAGAAATCGAGGATATTGGTGACCAGGTAACAGTCGAGGTAGCCATCGCCGTCATAGTCGGCGAAGCTCGCCATCACGGAGGAGTCCTTGATATCCAGGCCGTATTCATGGGCGCGCTCGGTGAAGGTGCCGTCGCCGTTGTTGACGAAGAGCAGGTTGGGGGCGTCGTAGCGGCAGACATAGATGTCCGGCCAGCCGTCCTGGTTGATGTCCACCACGGTGGCGCCGACCTTTGGTGCGGTGGAGTCCGCGCAATCGACCCCGGCGGCGGCGGCGATGTTTACGAACTTGAATGGCGCGACCTGCCGGTAAAGCGCGCAGGGGCCGTTTTTGGAGACAACAAAAATATCCGGCCAGCCGTCCCGGTCGAAGTCGGCCACGGCGATGCCGGTCTCGACGGCGCCGAGCGTGAACTCGCGGAAACGGTCGCCCCACATGCGCGGATCGTTGTAGACGTTGGGAACCGTGAGGCCGGTCTCGGCCGGCGTGAGCTCATGGAAGAGCTTTCCGTCCGCGGCCGGCAGGTGCCGTGGGGCGAACGGCCGCTGCTCGACGGCGGGGCTGGCAGCGGCGGCGGCGGAAGCGAGCGCCACCGCCAGAAGCACAGGGAGGAAACGGGCCGTCATGCCGTGGTGGAATTCAGCCCGCGTTGGCATTGGGAGGCGGGGGGTTCATTTCAGGGGCTGGAGCGCATTCTCGAACACCCAATCGGCCACCTTCAAACCGGCCTTCTGCCCCTCGAGATTGTCGGCCATGAAATGAATGCCCGCCCAGACCCGGCTCATGCCGATTTCGTTCCGCGCCTCGGAGAGCTTCTTGAAGGTGCGCACCGCGCCGGGCAGCCCGTCGGACGTGACCGTGAATTCGATGTCGTCGGTGCCGAAG
>CAJAKX010000294.1 GCA_903940425.1 uncultured Opitutia bacterium
CGCAGCGTGATGACGCACTCGAGGTGGCGCGTCTGCGGAAAGAGATCGAAGGGCTGGACCGCGGTGAGCGCATAGCCGGCGGCGAGGAAGCGGCGCAGGTCGCGCATCTGCGTGGCGGGATCACACGAGACGTAGATCACCGCGCGCGGGCCGAAGGCGAAGAGCTGTTGTAGAAACGACTCGTCGCAACCCTTGCGCGGCGGGTCGATGACGACCACGGTTTCGCCGGGCGGAAAGTCAACGCCGGCGAAGATCGCCGCGGCATCGCCGGCGACGAAGCGGGCGTTGGTGATGCCGTTGGCCGCGGCGTTTTCACCGGCGAACGCAATGGAGGTGGCGCTGATCTCCACGCCGGCCACCCGGACAAAGCTCGGCGCCGCCGCCAGGGCAAAGAGCCCGCTGCCGCAGTAGGCGTCGATGAGAAAGCGCGCGCCGCTGGCCGCCGCCTCGTCGCGCACATAGCCGGCGAAGGCCGGCAGGATGAGCGGATTGTTCTGGAAGAAGTCCCGGGCCAGGAAACGCAGCCGGAGAGATTTCGGATTTTGGATACCGGATACCGGAGAATGGAGGGGGATATCTTCGGTGATCACCGCATCATAATCGGTGATCACGCCCTCCACCGCTTGGCGCAGCAGGAGAGTCGCACCTCGTTTGAATTCACCGGCTTTCAGTCGGGAACGTACGTCGGTGCGAATATCCACGAGCGCCTGATTGATGGCTTCAGTCGCGATCTCGCACCGCGGCACGTCGACAATTTCATGCCTGGTCCCTTGTTTCAGAAACCCGATGGGAAAATCAGGTAGGGACGGACCGCCGGGCCGTCCGTCGGATTCCGGCGCGCCCAGCTCTGCCGGCCGGCAGAGCGCCCTACCGCTTGGTGCATTGAAATGCGGCGTGATTTTCGACCGGTAGCCGAACGCGCGCGGCGAGGCGAAGATCGGCGCAACGGCAGACTCAATGCCGGCTAGGTGCAGCAGCAGCTCACCCACCTGGCGTTGCTTCCAGCGGAGCTGCTCGGCGTAGGCGAGATTTTGGTACTGACAGCCGCCGCAACGGCCAAAAAGCGGACACTGGGGCGCCACGCGATGTGGCGATGGCGTCAGCACTTCGATGAGGTCAGCCTCGGAGTAGTTCTTGTAGTTCCGGAACACCCGCGCCCGCACCCGCTCGCCGGGCAGTGCGAAGGCCACCATCACGACCCAGCCCGCGCCGGTCGGCGCGGGAGCTTCAAGCTTTAAGCTTTCAGCTTTAAGCCCAGCCAGCGGCACGCGGCCGAGCCCCACGCCTAGGTTGGTAAGCGTGGCGATCTCCAACTCGATCTCCTGGCGATAGGCAAACGGATGGTCGTTGAACTTTCCGGGTTTAACCACGAAACACACAAAACACACGGAGCCGTCCACGAAAACAAAATTGATACGCCGGGCTTCTGTGTATTCCGTATGTTCCGTGGGTGTACCCCTTGAAAAAATCACCAGCCTCCAGAATTCGCGCCTGAAGCAGCTCGTGAAGCTGCGCGACCGCCGGCCGCGCGACGAAGCGGGCTTGTTCCTGATCGAGGGCTATCGCGAGCTGAAGCGGGCGCTCGCCGCCGGCGTGAAACCGCGCGAACTCTATTACAGCCCCGGCTGGTTTCTCGGCGAAAACGAGCCGGCGCTCATCGACGGGGCGCAGCATGCCGGCGCCCAGGTGTTCGAACTGTCGAAGGAAGCGTTCGCCAGGGTCTCCTACCGCGACCGGCCCGACGGGCTTCTCGCCGTGGCGCTGCAGTGGCATCGCACCCTGGCGGATTTGGATGTAGCCGGCCTCGCTGAGGCCGGTCCGGGGTCGGCGACCCCGGCGGCAAAACCGCCTTTGCTGCTCGTCGTCGAGGCCATCGAAAAGCCCGGTAACCTTGGCACCATCCTGCGCAGCGCGGACGCGGCGGGCGTTGAGGCGGTAATCGTTTGCGATCCGGTCACGGACATCTTTAATCCCAACGTCGTGCGCTCATCGACCGGAGTGCTTTTTTCCATGCCGGTCGTCGTGGCGGGGAACGCGGAAGTGCGGACCTGGCTGCGGGCTCACGGCATCCGGGCCGTGGCGACAACTCCGGCGGCCCCGGCGCTCTACACCGGCTCCGATCTGCGCGGGCCGCTCGCCATCATCATGGGCAGCGAGCAGTATGGCCTGAGTGAGTTCTGGCTGAAAGAGAGCGATCTGCTCGTGCGCATCCCGATGGCCGGGCAGGCCGATTCGCTCAACGTCGCCATGGCGGCGATCATCACTCTTTTCGAGGCCGTGCGTCAGCGGGGCCTTGTCCCCTGAGCTTCAGACCGGCGATCAGCTCCGCCATGCCTTCGGCCATCGACACGCGCGGCGCGTAGCCGAGATCGCGGCGGGCGGCACTGATGTCGAACCAATGGTCGGAGGCGAGTTCCTTGGCGATAAAGCGCGTCAGCGGCGGCTCACCCCGGAGCGGCAGCGCACGCCAGAGCGTTTCCCAGGCCGCCCCGAGCGCGGTCGCCGCGGCGAGCGATATACATTTCGTCACCGGCGGAATGCCGAGTGCGTGCAGCAGACCGTTGATCCAGTCCCAGAGCACCACCGGCTCGCCGTTGGTGATGAAATACGCCCTCCCGCTGGCGTCCGGTGGCCTGATCGTCTTGTCAACTATTAGTTGACATTGAACCAGGGCAGCCTCGGCAAGGAGCTGGGCGTCGGTGACATTCTCGACGTGCACGAGATCGACGCGGTTGCGGCCGGA
>CAJAKX010000295.1 GCA_903940425.1 uncultured Opitutia bacterium
ATCCTTGTCGCGGTAACCCGGTAGACAAGGGCACCAGACGACCGAAGACCCCGGGACTCCGCTACCTCAGGCAAGGATCATCTTCGCAGGGCGGACACCAAAACGGACACCAAAATGGTTAAGATCGGTGGTGTTGGAGTAGTTTCAGATTAGGCTTGGTTCCCTCTGAGAATCGCCCATTTTGGACCTGCAAACGCGGCGAAAAACGGCCGATTCCGGCCCGCGCCTCCAATCTTAACTGCTTTTGCAGCACGGATATTGGAGTCACGGGGTCCGAAACGGATACCAAAATCACCACTCCGTGAGAACTTGGCGCTCGGCTCAAAACACCCGGCTCATCCTTGGACACAAGCCCCAAGGCCACCGGTACCCGTGTGGCGGTCAGTGACAATCATGCTGCGCTAAGGCATCTGGTGCGCGACATTCGTCCTGTTTTTCGGGCCACTACGGGACTGAACTAAGGGCGAGGCGGAAGCCGAGGTCGGGGCTGCGGCCGCCCGGGACGTTCCAGCCGCGGAAGCCGGAGCGGCAACGCTGCGCGGAGCTGAACAAACCGCCGCCGCGGTAGACTTGCTTGGAGCCCGAAGCAGGACCAATCGGATCGCGCACCGAGCCGCCGGGGTAATTGCCATACCAGTCCAAACACCATTCCCAGACGTTGCCGTGCATGTCATAAAGCCCCCACGCGTTCGATTGCTTTTGTCCCACCGGATGCGTCGTGACGCCGCTGTTATGATGGTACCAGGCTATCGCGTCCAGGTTGCCAGCGTTATCCTCCGTCGTGCCCGCCCGGCACGCGTACTCCCACTGCGCTTCGGTCGGCAGCGTGTATTCGTAGTCCTCGGGCAAACGCCCCGCCGTACGCTCCCGCTCCGTCAGCTTGCGACAGAACTCTATCGCATCAGACCACAAAACCTGTTCCACCGGCCGGTCCGTCCCTTTGAAGCTCGATGGATTGATTCCCATCAGCGCCACCCACTGACCCTGCGTCACCTCCGTCTTCCCCAGCCAGTAACCATGCGTCAACGTCACCCGTGTCTGCGGCTTCTCGTCGTCAGCGCCATTGTCGCTGCCCATCGTGAACGTGCCCGGCTGAACGTACGCCATCTCCAGATTCAAGTCAGGCACCGTCCATGCCTGCCCCTCTATGGGTCCTTTACTTGTCTGGGCCACTGCCGTTGAGGGCCACGCGAGCAGGAGCGCGGTGAAAATGGACAGAACTGATGGGGTTCTCGTTTTGTTGTTCATGGTTACGTCCTCAGGTTGTGGTGGGCAAAGCATGCATGCCGGCCCAAGTAAGGAATCGAATTCGAGGTGAATTCACCACGAAACAATGGCAAACACTGGGACGGGAGTTCACGCGATGGATGCTTCTACAACGGGAGTCACCCACCAGCCAATGTCAAAACACCGTCATTTGGGAGTGTGTTTGGCATGAACCGACGCGGTCACGATGCGGAGTGGCTCAAGTGGCAGGATGAACCACCTAACCACCAAGATTGGGCATGACGCTCACGCCGAACACTCGCCAGCGACGATCCGGGATTACGTTGCGCGAACTGCCGCGCGGCCTCCCGCCAGTGCAGGCAGCGCTAGTCTGGAAAGCCTCCAACAAATCTCCGGCACTGGCCAACTTCCACGAGTGTTTCACGAGCAAATGAAATGATGGCGACCCGGGATGGTTTCGCCACCCACAGGGTTCATGGTTGCAGCCGGGTTGGACAACCTCGATCGTTTCTCGCGTCCAGCCCGGTCCTCAGCCATCCTTCTCAACATGAAACTGCGAAGCAGGCTCCCCTCTCGGGAATCCGAGGTTCGCAGAGCTAGCCTTGGCTCCCGAGCTGAAGCGGACGCGAATCACGACCATCGGGACGCAGAATGCGGATTTCATTTTCCGGTTTTCGCGTTGCGGATTTGCGTTGTCTTCGCCATCGCGACCCAGACCTGCCGGCCCGGGTTGGCCGCCACCGACACCGCCCGGGAAGTTGATTTGCCCGCCGGGCCTAACTTTTCCGTCGCGGCGTTCCGCTGGTGGCACCCGGCGGAGACCCGGTTGCTGCGCGGCGTGGTCGTGCTCGTTCCCGGCAGCAACGCCGACGGCCGGGAGCAAGTGGACGACGCCTTTTGGCAGGAGTTTGCCCGCCGCAACGACCTCGCGCTCGTCGGCTGCTGGTTCAAGGACCATCCTCACGAGAACATGAACATCGAGGACTACGCCCGCGCGGGCGACGGCAGCGGCCAGGCCCTGCTGGATGCCGTGGATCGGCTGGCCAAGGCGGCGGCTCATCCCGAAGCCGCCGCCGCGTCGCTCCTGCTCTGGGGCCATTCCGCCGGCGGGGAGTTCAACTACGAGTTCGTCTGCTGGAAACCGGCGCGGGTGCTGGCCTTCGTCGTGAACAAGGGCGGTTATTACTTCACCCACCTCGCGCCCGCCGCCGCGCGCGCCGTGCCCGGCATCTTTTTCATCGGTGGAAAGGATGAAGCGTTCCGCATCCAGAGCATCCAGGGGATCGTTGCGGTGAACCTTCAGGCCGGCGCCGCGTGGAAACTCGTCGTCGAACCGGACGCGGGGCACGAACCGGGCCGGACCCGCGAACTGGCGGTGGCGTTCTTTGCCGAGGTGATCGCGCGTCGCCTGCCGGCAATGCCGCCGGCCCAGCCCGCCAGCGCGCCCGTTTAACCCTGACATCATCCTATGAAAACCAAGATCCTATTCGCCACCGCGCTGGTCGCGGGTGGTGCGAGCCTGCTGCCGCTGTCGCTCTTCGCGCAAATCGGCACGCGTTTCCCCTCGGAAAATAAAATTATCCCGGATCCCGTGACGGGAACACTGCTGACATTTCTGACCAGCAGGGAGGCGCCCGATTTCGGCGATCACAAGATTTACCAGACGCACCCGGATTGGACCTCCGATGGCAAGTGGGTGATCTTCCGTTCCAATCGTGTGCCTGGTCAGGCGATGGCGGTGAACGAGGAGAGCGGTGTGATCGTGCAAGTGACCGACAAGGGTTACGAGGGCATGCTCTGCCTAGCGCGTCACTCGATGAAACTTTACCACTTCCTTGACGTGAATGGTCCGGTCACGCAGCGGAACGGCCCAGAGCGACCGCCCCCCGCAGCAGCCACGGCGCAAAGCGCCCCTCCGCCCGGCGGTCCGCCCCCCACCGCCCAGGAAACAAGGGGAAGAGCGGAGGGGTTTGGCCGCTCGCGCGGGCCGTTTCAAATCATCGAGACCGATCTCCCAAAAGTTTTCGCCGACAGTGAAGCGGGCACAATCCAGCCGGCATCGAATTACGAACGCGTTTGCTGCACGCTGCCGGAGGGCCTGTATGCCGACGGTGACATGGCCATCGATGCGACCGACAACTTCATCTATCTCCGCGTGAGCGGCGACGAAGTTTTGAAGCACGTGCCGGAAGGCCAGACACCCGCCGAGTGGTTTTCGAAGTACCTCGGGAAGCAACCCGTCGCGGTCGCGTCCCGAATGCCGGAGGCGACGAATCCCTGGAGGGGTCTGGTCAGCATAAATCTCAAGACGGGCGAGTTGAAATGGGTCACCGTGGCCCCGTTGAATATCAATCACACGCAGACGAATCCGTGGGTGCCGGGCGAGATCGTTTTTGCCTGGGAAACCGGCGGCAAGGCCCCGCAGCGCGCGTGGACGGTGATGGCCGACGGCACGGGCCTGCACCCGGTGTATGCAGAGGAGCCCTTCGATTGGGTTACGCACGAAGCCGTCATCACCAAGGATGAAGTCGCGATCGCGATCCTTGGGCTCCGCAAACCGATCTTCGAAGGTGCACCGCCATCGCCTGGCTTACCGGGGCGTGAAAACTCCCCCTTACCCTCCTTGATGAGCCAGAACCCTTCGGGAGGCGACGACCATCCGACAGGCATAGGTATTGTAAATCTCCGCACGCGCGAGATGCGGATCATTGGCCAGGTGCCGATCGGCAACCCCGGCCGCTCAATCTGGCACGTGAACGGCTCGGGAGATGGCCGCTGGGCGGCCGCCGACGACTTTCTGTTCCGGCTTTGGGTCATCGATCGCCACACTGGCGAAATGCTGATGCTGGCGGACATGGGTCACAAGACGACGGCGGCGGACCATATTCATCCGACCTTCAGCGCGGACGGCACCAAGATCGAGATTCAATCGGCGATGCTATCGCCCAACGGACACTCGTTGAACATCTGCGTCGTGCCCCTGCCGCGGAGCTGGCTCGCCCGCACCTATACCGACAAAGCGCCCGAGTAAGCGCGGCCCGGGTAGGATCGCGCAGATGACGGGATCTCGAGCACGTGGCGTTGGAAGATCGCGGACCGCGCACCGGAACGGGCTTAGCCTGGCGGCGTTGGCCGTGATTCTCCACCGGCCGGGGCGGACCGTTCAGGACCTTTGCACCGGCAGCCGACCGGACAAGAAAGCGGATCGGCTGAAGTGTCGCATATAATTTATCCGCCCTTGGCAACGTTCAACAACCCCGCCACCGCGATGTTCAATTCCTGCACGGTGAATGGCTTTTGAAGCACGCAGTCCGCCCCCACATGTCGCGCGAATGCCGCGGGTTCAATTGCCGGGACCGAGCCGCCGCCTCCGGCGATGATTACGCGGATTTCGGGCCGGAGACTGCGCAGCATCTTGATGACTTCAGGACCGCTTAAGCGCGGCATACGGATGTCCGTTATGACCAAATCGAAGGGCTGCTGTGTCGGAACAGATTGACGCCTTCTTCGCCGTCTGGCGCGCTAGAAACATCATGGCCGACAAACTGCAAGGCTGCGCACGTCGTTTGGCGGATCATTTCTTCATCATCGATTACCAGTATTCGTGCCATACGGGTCCTCGGATCGATCCTGTTTCATGAACACCCCCTGCCAATCTAAAACGCTGGGCATGTCTGCGCTACTCGCCATAGCGGGAGCGGACGCAGTTGTTGTCAGAATGTCTTGTCAAGAAAATGCTGGGGACATTCTCAAGGCTACGTGAAGCCACAAGCGCGGGCGAGTTTGGCATCGATCTCTTTGAGTGCAGCCGCTGTGGCAGTTTACCTCAGTCCCCTTCGAGCAGGAGGTACGCGACGCCGATCGTGCCGATAGCGGCGGCATACGCCAAAGGCGCGGCGCTGACGCGCCTACTACTCGTTAACAGCTGGAGCTACCAGCGTCGAACGCAGACGTCTGAAGTTGTTTCTGTCGTCTTCACTGGTTGCTGAAACGAGACCCTTGTCGATCAGCACGACGGCCTGGGCCGCATAGCCGCTCCGGGCACAGACAAGCGCCGAAAGAAAGGCCAGGCGGGTGTTGCGCGGAAATAGTGCCACGCCTTCAACCATTTTTTCCACATCACGGTCGGCGGGCTTCGCCTCACAGTGAGCCCAGGTTAGGGCGATCAGGTGGTAGACGCCGGAGACAGGGGCGTACTGCAGCGCCGTTTGCAGGGGCTCGAGGATTGAGGCGGCCTGTTGAGCGCTGAGCTTTCCCTCCGATCCCGAGGGTTTGCCGATTGCCTCTACATAACGTAGTTCGGCGAGCACAAGGTGGGCCTTGGGTCGCACCACTCCGGCCGTCACCGCGGCTTCCAGAAACTCGCGCGCCTTGTCGTCGTTGCCGGTGTCATGTTCGTACAGCCCATAGACCGAAAGCAGGCCCGGATCGTGGATGTGGGTCGCCGTAACGACGAATGGTTTCATGACGACGACCGAACCAGAGGCGTCCTTTGGCGATGGTTGGGCGGTCCGCCCACCTTGGGGGGATGGATCGACATCGGGCGGGAGGCCGTTGTCGTCGCGGTAGGCGCGCAGCAACATGCGACCGGCCGCCTTGAGAAATTTCTCGCGCATTTCCGGATCCTTGTTGCGCAGCGAGTCCCCTTGCATGCGGAGCCAGTCACCGAGGATTCGCCCAATCTGGTCCGCCGTGGCCTCCTTCAGGTCGACCTCCGGAAAGTCGAACGGAAAGGTCACATAGACGATGTTTGGCTGCGCGAGGACCGTCTTGAGAAAAGCCTCCAGTTTCCCCTCCATCGCCGCATAGCCAAAGCCAAAGCAGTCGGCAAAAACCTGTTCGGTGACCGGCGCACGGCGCGCGCGCCGAACCAACTCCATGAATGCGCGCGACATGACCGGGTCCTCATGGCCTGGGCCCATTAAACCCCACCGAACAAAAAGCCCCGCCTCGGAGTCCCAAAGAGGAAGGCTCCCGGCCGAGGGCGGTGCCTCGGCGAACAGCTCGCGCAGCGGAGGGATCGCAATCTTGGTTTTCTTATCTTTCCTGAGCTGCTGCAGTTGTCGCTGGGTCTCGTCGAGGGATACCCAGAGCGTGCCAGGACCCACCGCTCGTCGGGCCAGTCCGCCCCGGTTGATGTCGATTCTGGAAAAGCCGTTCTCTTGCTCGAACACCGGCATGAAGCTCTCCCGGAAAATGCCGCAGTCCTGTCCGAGCAAGCCGGCCATCAACCACCGCGGAAGCGGCGGCGTACAACGAAACAGGCGCTCCAGACTGATTGAGCCGTACGCCGGGATTCTGGTGTCAACTTTATAGACGTTCGTATTGGCGGCGAAGGTATCGTCGTCGTGGGCTCCGAAATGACCGGTCGAGACTCTGGTTATTCCGGACAGTTCGCCCCAAGTCAGCGCGTCGGCCGGCGAACGGAAGGTGATCGGCTGCGAATGAAACTCGCCGATGGGAACGGTTTCCAAGTTCGTATCGTCGATGATGAGGGTGTAGGGCACGGGGGACTGAGGGAGCCAGTCCTTCGGCATCACTTCGTTCTCAAACCACCATCCGCGCCGGTTCGCATCGATCCACCAAGCGGTCGCGTCGTCATCGGCCCGGGAAAGGATCTCGAATCCGGGGAAGGAAGCGTAACGCCATGGATTTTTATCAATCCGCGTGGCCGAGACGATGTAACGTTGCATCATGACCACCCGGCCATATTCGGCCGAGGCGTCGGCCTCTGCACCCTGGTCCGCGCGGGCGGCGGGCGGGACGGCCAATGAAAGGCCGGAGCCCAGCAGCACACAGGCAATTTTTAGAAGGGGGCGCTGTATGCTCGTCTGATATTGATCAGTTCTCAGGCTCACGTGACGCCTAGCGTAGGACAGATCGGGCGAGAGAGAAAAGAATGGTTTTACCCGCGCTGTCCCCTCCCTGCATGCAAAAGGCCTCAACGTACGATGCCAGACTCTGCCGATTTCCCAGCGAACGAAGGATGGCTCGTCCGCGCGGACACCAAACGGACCCCCAATGAGTTAAGATCTGTAGTCCCGTAGTAGTTGGCTAGTATTGCTTGGCTAGACCGAACAAATCCGAATCGCGTCAGCCAGCGACCGTAGCGGATCTCGCGTGGGCAGGAATTCCTGGGCGACAAATCCACTGAACCCCGTCTCGGCGATTTCGCGCATGATGGCCGCGTAATTCAATTCCTGCGAATCGTCGATCTCGTGCCGCCCGGGACAACCCCCGGTGTGATAATGTCCGATATAGGAATAATGATCACGAATGGTGGCGATGATGTCCCCTTCCATGATCTGCATGTGGTAGATGTCGTACAGCAGCTTGAAGCGCTCCGAGCCCACGCGCTTGACGAGCTCAACCCCCCATGCGGTGTGGTCGCATTGATAGTCCTTGTGGTCGACCTTGCTGTTCAAAAGTTCCATCAAAACGGTCACCCTCTTCTGCTCCGCCGTCGGCATGATCTGCCTCAGGCCCTGCGCGCAATTCTCGAGACCCTCCTCATCGCTGAGTCCATGGCGATTCCCCGAAAAGCAAATGACGTTGGGAAGGCCGGCATCCGCACACTGGACGATTCGCTCCTTCATCGAGGGCACAAATCGAGCGTGGTTTTCCTTTCGATTGAATCCCTCGCCGATCTGGGTCGTGCCGTTGGCGAGTGCGCAGGTTAAGCCCGCGCGCTGCACCACCGGCCATTCCGCCGGCTCCAGAAGCTCGATCGATTGAAACCCGAGGGATTTTGCGTCCAAGGCAAACTTATCAAGCGGAATACCTGCAAAGCACCAGCGGCAGACGGAATGGCGATACCTAGAGTGATTCATGCGGGGTGGATCATTTTCTTGGGCCGCTGATCCGGCCAGAGGCGTGGATAGAACCAGGGCGGATCCGGCCATCAGTTCCAACGCTTCACGTCGCGAAAGGGTTTTGCTCATGGATTCATACGGGGTTTCAGGCTCCGAGGCACGGCACGAAATACACCATGCATGATCCGCCAAGCTTGACGAATGCCGCTGGCAGATCAACGAATTCAACCCGGACGAGGTTTTCGCTGACCAGTGTCTGCAACCGCGTCTGGCTCCCCAACAAGACCGACCCCCATGGACCGTGTGCCTCCAGTCGGGCTCATGACGCGACGGGCCTTCCTGCGCGCGTCCTCGGCGACCCTGCTGGCCGCTCCCCTGTTCCAGTTGCCGGCTTTTTGGGAATCATCCCACCGCTATTTCACCGCTTTCGAGGCGGCGACGGTCAATGCCATGTGCGAACGAATCATCCCGGCGGACGAGGATCCCGGGGCGGCGTGGGCGGGCGTGGTCGAATTCATCGATCGCAAGCTCGCCGGCTATCATCGCCGTTATCAATCGCTCTACCGGTCTGGACTCAAGGGAGTGAGCGAGTCCTGTGTGACCTTATTCAACAAGGAGTTCATTGACCTGAACAATGCGCAGCAGGATGAGCTGCTCCGCAAACTCGAATCGAACCAGGCACCTGGCGCGGTCTGGAGCCAGGTTTCGGCCGGCGATTTCTTCAACCGGCTGATCGAACACACGTTGGAGGGCTTTTACGGCGGACCGCGTCATGGCGGGAACCGCGATGCGGTCAGCTGGCGCATGCTGGGCCTGCCCACGCCTCCCGTGCGCAGCCGCCGGCCGCTCAGCGCCGTCTGGAATGGCGCAACCGCCCCCGCACCGCAAGGCCCATGAGCCTTAAACACGTCAATGCCGTGGTCATCGGCTCGGGCGCCGGCGGCGGGGTGGTTGCCAAGGAACTGGCGGAAGCGGGCCTGGAGGTGGTCGTGCTTGAACGCGGCCGCTGGGTGACGCCCGACGAGGAGCGCAAAGACGACCTTCGGAACCAGCGGACGACCGTCTTGGGCGTCCCGTACGGACCGGACGAGGAGAAGGAACCGCGGGTGTTTGTCGACGCCCAGGGTCACGCCGAAGTCGTCTGGCCGGCGGACGGAGCGTACCAAAACAATGCGGCCTGCGTCGGGGGCGGAACGCTGAGCTACGGCGCAATGGCCTGGCGCTACATGGCCCAGGATTTCCGGATGAAATCCCTCTACGGCGCTCCGGCCGGAAGCACGCTCGAGGATTGGCCCATCACCTACGACGACTTGGAACCATTTTACGAGAAGGCGGAATGGGAAATCGGCGTTTCCGGTGACCAGAGCGGCGATCCCTTCAAGGCCCCGCGCCGCCGGCCGCTGCCTATGCCGCCTCTGCCCGATTGCCAGGAGACGCAGCTG
>CAJAKX010000296.1 GCA_903940425.1 uncultured Opitutia bacterium
CCTCGATCGGATTCAGCCCTTCACGCTGCAGATTCTCGATCAGCGTCAGCGTGGCGGAGGAGGCGTTGCTGGCCTCGAGGATGCGCGCCGGAATGGACTTGATCTTGAGCTGTTGAAAGGCGCGCCAGCGGCGTTCGCCCGCGATCAATTGGAACCGGTCGCCCACCCTCCGCACCACGATGGGCTGAAGCAATCCCTCGGCGCGGATGCTTTCGACGAGTTCATTCAGCTGCTCGGCATTGATGTCCTTGCGGGGCTGGTAGGGGCTGGGCTCCACCAGCTGGACGTCAATCTCCTGAAAACCGGGTGCCGCGGGTGTTCCGCCGGTCGCAGGCGCGACGGCGGTTTTCGGTTCGAGTTTGGGTGCGCCGGAAGCCCCGCTGGCGATCAGCGCTCCCAGTCCCCTGCCCAGTCTGGATTTCGGTGCGGCCATGGTGGATGATTATTTTCCCTGCGGGATGAACAGGGTCTGACCCACCTGCAGCCTGGTGGGGTCGGCGATCTTGTTCGCATTGATGATGTCCTGCATCTTGGCGCCGGTCTTGTGCGCGATGCTCGAAAGCGTGTCGTTCTTCTGGACCGTGTAACTCCCGCCTTCCTTGGGGTAGTCCTCGGTGAAGATCGGGGTGGTCACCGCGGGTCGCGTGGCCGCGTTTTTGGCAAGGGCATTGATCGCCGCCTGGGTCTCGTTGGCCAGCTTCTCCAGCTGGACACTGACCTGTTGGAGCGTCTCGCGTTTTTGTTCGTGCAGGGCCGCCTGCAGGGTCTTCTGCACATCGGCGATGGCCTCGTTCAGTTGAGCCAGGGTGACGTAGGTCTGGCTGGACTTTGTCCGCAGATCACCGTTTTCGCGTTCCAGCTGCTCGACGCGGAGCGTGAGTTCTCCCAACCGCTGGCTGAGGAGGCGCACGTCTTCGCGGAGGCTGGCCAGCTCGAAGGCCGGCGTACTTGTGGGGCCGGTGCCCTGCGCGGCAAGTTGGAGTGAGGTGAAAAACAGCGCGGTCAGCGATCCGGCAAACCAGTGGAAACAGGTGTGACGCGGCATATGCGCGGCAGCATTGGAAAAAAACCGGGCAATAACAAGCGAAGAGTCCCCGCCATTGCGCCCTTGGGCGAAGGGAGTCAGACGAACCCGCTGCCGCCACTGGAAGGGAAACACCTGCCTCGACGACTCTGCCGGTTTACTGCGCGCGCCCGCCAAGGGCTTCGAAATCTGGAGGGTCCGCCGCCGTGCGGACCAAACCTGGAATCGGCGGTGACGGCGCACCGCCCTCCAGGAAAATCACAATCGGCACTCTGTTGGCCAACAGAACGGGCCTCCCAACTACGCTCTACGAGCTTCGATGGGCAGGCGCGATGACAGGCGGTTTGAAAACACGCCCGCGCGCTTCAACGGAACGGCTGCGGGCTGACGAGTGAACTCATCGTCTGGGACGGCAGGCGCGTGCCTTTCACGGCCGGGAATCCGCGGAGAAATTCCGCCGTAGGCAGCAGGCGGCCACCAGGACGCTGCAGCTTGCGCAGGCGCAGGACCCCGTCGCCGGTCGCCACCAGCAATCCCACGGCATCGAGACCCATCACCGTACCCGGTTCGCCGGTTTTGTCCGAAAGTGCATCCGCGAGTCCGATTCGCACCCCGACGCCGTTGATTTCGACCGAGCAGCCGGGCCAGGAGAAGAGACCATTGATGCGGGCGGCGAGCGCAGGGGCGGGCGCGGCAAAATCCAAACGGCCATCCTCCTTGACCAGGCGGCGGCAATAGCTCGCCTTCGCCTCCTCCTGCGGAGTGAAAGTCAGCGTGCCGTCGCACAGCCGGGGCCAGGTGCGGGCCAGCAGGCGCACGCAGGCCGCCGCCAGATTCCGCTCGACGTCAAGGGCGGTGTCGAGCGGCGCCACCCCTACCCGCTCGACATCGGCCACCGGTCCGGCATCGAGCTTTTTCACGATTCGCATGAGGGCGACGCCGGTTTCGATATCGCCGCACGCCACGGCGGTCTGAATCGGTGAGGCGCCGCGGTACTTCGGAAGGAGGGAAGCGTGCAGGTTGAGCGTGCCGAGCCGCGGCGTGGCTATGAAAGCTTCGCTCAAGATGTGACCGTAGGCCATGACCAGGGCCACGTCAGCCTGCTGCGCCGTGAGCCAGGCGCGCTCCTCGTCCGAAAGTTTTTCCGGCTGGCGGACCGGCATGCCGCGTGCCAGCGCCCAGCGCTTGATCGGACCGGCCTCGACCTTCTTCCCACGCCCCGCCGGCCGGTCGGGCTGGGTGTAGATGGCAAGCAGTCGCGCCGTCGCGCTCCCCTCGCCCGTTAGCCAGTCCAGTAATGGCAGGGCAATGGGATCGGAACCCATGAAGACGAGTTTGAGCGGCGCGGGCATGCACCGAAATATGTGACTCTCCCGTCAAGCCGCCAAGGCGCAAAAGGAGATCATTCCCGACCGATCTCTTCAGCGGCCTCAAGCCAGGTCCCCCGCACCCGAGCCTGTCAACCTAAGGACTTAAAACCTGCCCCTTTATTGCCTCCTTTCGACCACCAAACAAAGGCTATCAGCATACTAACTGCGACACCGAAAAGATCACCCAAGGCTTCAATAAGGTAAATCGTATCAGCACCCGGACTCACGTAATATTCTGGGCCAAATGGCCAGGCGTAAACACCGCCCAAAACACCTAGCAGGGCAATCTGAACACGTCCACGCTTTGGAGCTATTACCGCGCCGAGCAGAACGAAAATTAGGACAGGCAGCAACCTGCCCAAAAACAACGGCGCAACACCCGCAATATAGACAAACAAATTCTTCTTAGAAATGTATGCGGTTGAAAATAATTGGCCCCATATGACACCAAACGCAATAGCCACTATGGCTGCGATGGGGACAAAGGCTATCCAACGCATCGTTCGCATTGTTGATTCTTTCATCGTTCAAGGGGGCAGACGTCTTCAGTTCGTCGCACATACTAGAGCGGACGCAGATCCTCCGGCCGGCCGCAGTCCCGCCATTTCGCGCCATCGACGCGGTGGGCCAGAATCGCTTCTCCTGCGCCGGCCAGCCGCAGATAAGCGGCGGCGAGCGGAAAGGCCCCCGTTTCGGACATCTTTTTGAAGATGACCGGCGACACGGCCTGAATGCCGCAAAACCCGAGCGACACCGTCTTGCCATGCGGCGTCTGGACGAACTCGTCGCCCTTGCCGGTCGTGCGGCGGCCGACGAGCCGTCCCTCGGCGTCAAAATAGAGCGGACGCTCCGTCGGGCGGTCCATGACCGCGAGCGTGGCCAGGGCGCCGGAGTCGCAGTGCGCGGCCAGCAGAGCGCCGAGATCGATATCGCTGAGCACATCGACATTGTGGACGAGGAAAGGATTGCCGTCGTCGAAAAACCAGGCGGCCTGCTTTAGTCCGCCGCCCGTGTCGAGCAGGGCGGGCTCCGTCGAATAGGCGACGCGACTCAGGCCGAAGTGGTGGTGTTTTTCCAGAAACGGCTGGATTTGCCCGCCGAGGTGGTGGAGATTGACGATGGCCTCCGTCACGCCGGCATCGACGAGGCGGCGCAACACGTGTTCGAGCAAG
>CAJAKX010000297.1 GCA_903940425.1 uncultured Opitutia bacterium
TTGCCACCTATTAGCGGTCGATCCGCAGGCTGGGAAGACCGCATCGACAGGATGGGCATCTTCGCCCGACACAAAGCAGGAGTGACAAAGATGAAAATGCCTTCCGCTGTTCTAGCCGCTCTTGCGGCCACACTCGTCGTCGCTTCCGAATCGAGCCTTTGGCCAGCTATTGGTAGCAAGGACGACCCTTTTCATGTCGTCTTTTCATAGGTGTGCTTGGCCAAGTGTTGCTGCTTTTCGCGGCCAAATGGTGGTCTCCACGACGCGCTCCTTTTGCCGGGGCACGTGCGGCCGGAATACGAGGCCAACGTTCCCCCAATCCCGGTTGAGCCGTCTGGTTTCCTGACCCGCTGCACGCGGCCGACGACTCAGCCGGAGCGATGCAATTGAACCATGATTTCCCTCGGTATTTCCGAAACCATTAGGTGAACAATGTAGGAGCCTGCTTGCCCGTTCGACGAGCTCAGGGCCCCGAGCTTGTCGAGGGGCAGGCGATTTCTCCTCTGCAATCGCGAGCATTCTGCTGGCCAGCAGAACGCTCCTACAACTGCATGATTCCGGCTCAAGGTTCGTGGATGACGAGCGTTCGATTGATCGCATCCGTTTGGAGTTCCTGTCGCTGCCCCGAGGGCCAGTGGATCACGATCTTTCTGACGCGGGCATCTTCACCCAAGCCGAAGGTGAGCACCGACTCTGATTGCGCCATGTATCCCATGGCCGGCGCCATGGTGCGGATCAGGACGCGTCGCGGGGTGTGGACCTCCACCCGCGCACCTCCCGCCTCCGGTGGGGTGCGCGAGGCGACCAACGCGATGCGCAACCAGGGCAACCCGCTGTGCTGGTCATTGCGCAGGACGATGGCCGGCCCGTTGTTCTGGGCGATGATGACGTCACTGTCGCCATCGCCGTCGAGGTCGGCCACGGCGATGCCGCGGGCCACCACGGGAATTGCCCACGCGCCGCCTTCGGCGCCGGGGGCGGGCGCGGGCACCCAGGCCTGGCCGCGATTCCACAGCAACTGCGGCACCGCGGCAAAATGGTAGCCTGATTCAAACCGGTTCACATCGGGCTCGGCGCGGCCGTTGCCGGAAAACAGATCCAGGCGGCCGCCGAGATCGTAGTCCAGCAGGGCTACGCCCAGCTTGCCGCCGAGGTGCAGCAGCGTCTCGTCATGGCTGCGCCGCTCGAAAGTCTGCGCTGACTCGAGCGAGCCGAGGATGGCATCTGCGTCCTCGCTCCGCGCGAAGGGCAGCGTGCTGGCCGAAGCCAGGCCGGCGGAGGCGCCTTCATTCCGTTGGCCGGTGTCGGTTGCCCACCGGCGAAAAGTGCCGTCGCCTTGGTTGAGAAAAAGCGCGCTGTCGGCGGTGTGATAAGTGAACAGCAGATCGAGCCGGCCGTCGCCGTTGGCGTCCAGCGGTACCACCGCGAGTGCCTTGGCAACCGGCAGGTGGGTCTGCGGGTCGATGTTGCGCAGGCCGGCGGAGCCCGGGACCAAGGCAAACCGGCCGTGGCCCAGATTTCGATACACCGAAGGGAAGGCTCCCACGAACCCGGTCGGCGCGCCGTAGGAGTGGCCCATCAGGGCAATGCTGAACGCCGTGGCCAAATCCACGTCGCCCAGCCAGCGCGCGTAATTCGCAACGACGAGGTCGAGTCGGCCGTCGCCGTCATAGTCGATCCACGTGGCGCCGGTGCTCCAGGTCTGACCATCACCGCCGATCCCCACTGCCGCCGTGACATCGGCGAAGGTGCCGTCCCGCTGGTTGTGGAAGAGGCGGTTTTGTCCCACGCCGGTGATGAAAAGATCAGGATAACCGTCATTGTCGTAGTCCCCCGCCGCCGCCGACATGCCTTGCATTACGATATCAAGTCCGGCGGCGTGGGTGACATCCGTGAAGTGCCCGTTGCCATCGTTGTGGTACAGGGCGCAGGTGCTGGCGGGCGCCGTGGAGGCATCCTCCCACGGCCACGGGGCGCCATTCACAAAGAAAAGATCCGGGCGGCCGTCGCGGTCGTAATCAAACACGATCACTGCGCCGCCGAGTGTCGTGGGTGGATCCTGCAAGCCGCCGCGATGCACAAACCGAATGCCCCACTCCTTGGTGACGTTGGTGAAACGGACCACCGGGGCCGGGCGCAACGTGCCGGGGGCCGGGAACAACCACGCAAAAACCACGCTCAGCGCGATGGCAGCCAGCACCAGCGGGAGCACGATCGGCAGCAGCGGCGGCACGGTGGGCCGGTCTGGCCACGCAGCACGGCCGGTCGACGGTTGGCTGGAGGAGATGAGCGGCGAAGGATTCACGCGCAGCCCGCAGGGGGCTTGGGCACGTATTGCTTGTCCTTGCGGCCCATTTGCAAACTATATCGCATGATGGCCCGGATCCGACCGTTTCCCCATTTGCTGCTTCGCGCCGCGATTTTTGGCGCGTTCTGGACCCTGGTGGGACTGGCTTTTGCGAGCCAGTTCTACCTGTCGAGCACGCTGCTCGGGCGTTCGGTCTCCTGGGGCCAGGCCATCAGCTATTCACTGGGCGACTGGTATGTCTACGCGGTGCTTTCGGTGCCGGTCCTGCTGCTGGCGCGCCGCTTTCCGCCCGAGGGCGTTAACACCTGGCGCACGGCCGGCATCCATCTTGGAGCCGCGCTGGTGTTCTCGCTCGTGTACGTGGTGCTGCGCTCGCTGGTCGGTCAGGTGCACGGCCTGCTCATCGACGAGCCGGTGACGTTCTCCGAGGTGTTCCGCCCGCTGCTGGTGCGGACCTTTCCCTTCAACCTGCTCATCTACGGCGTCATCATTTCCGTCAGCCACGCCATCGATTATTACCGCAAATACCATGAGCGCACCGTGCATACGCTCGAGCTGGAGAAACACCTGGCGGATGCGCGCCTGCAGGCCCTGCTGCGCCAGCTGAAGCCGCACTTCCTCTTCAATACGCTCAACGGCATCGCTTCGCTCATGCACAGCGACGTCCACGCCGCCGACCGCATGCTGGTGCGGCTGGCCGACCTGCTGCGGCTCACCATGAGCCACCCGGGCCAGCCACTCACCCGCCTGCAGGACGAGATCACCTTCATTGAGAAGTATCTTGAAATCGAGCGCATCCGCTTTCGCGACCGTTTGTCGGTCTCGATCGACGTCGATCCCGCCGCCCTGGAGGCCCAAGTGCCCAGCCTCATTCTCCAGCCGCTGGTGGAGAACGCCATCCGGCACGGCGTCGAGCCGCATGCGCGACCGGGTCGCATCGAGCTGACGGCCCGCTGCGAGCCCGGGACGGTCGTGCTGACGGTGCGCGACAACGGCGCCGGCGAGCCGGCCGGCGGCTTCACCCGCGAGGGCATCGGCCTCGGCAACACCCGCGCGCGTTTGCGCGAACTCTACGGCGAGCGGCACCGCTTCGAGCTGGCCAACCACCCGGAAGGCGGTCTAGTGGTGCGCCTGACACTGCCCGCCGCCTGATGCCATGACCAGCCTCCGCGTCCTCATCGTCGACGATGAACCGCTCGCCCGCGAGCGGCTGCGCACTTGGCTGCGCGAAGAGCCCACCGTCGAGATCGTTGGCGAGTGCGGCAGCGGCACCGAGGCCATCGCCACGCTCCGGCGCACGCCGTTGGACCTCGTGTTTCTCGACGTGGAGATGCCGGGCGGCGATGGATTGCAGGTGCTCCGCGAGCTGCCGGCCGTGGGCCGGCCTGCTGTCATCTTTGTCACGGCCCACGAACGTTTCGCCCTGGACGCGTTCGAGGTGCAGGCCGTCGACTACCTGCTGAAGCCGTTTGACCGGGAGCGGTTCCAGACGGCCCTGCGCCGCGCCGAGGCACACCTCCGCGCCCGCCGCGCCGGGCAACTCGAGGACAAACTCGATAGCCTGCTCGCGGATGCCACCGGCCCGGGCAAGAAGTCGGAGCGATTGACGGTGAAGGCCGACGGCCGGCTGATCATTCTGAAACCGGACGAAATCGTGTGGGTCGAGGCAGCCGACAACTACATCATCCTGCACCTCACCGAGGGTCGGCTCATGCTGCGCGAGACACTGACGGCGCTCGAAGAGCGGCTGGGTTCGGCCAGTTTTGCACGGGTCAGCCGTTCCGCCCTGGTCCATCTCGACCAAATCAAGGAGCTGCAGCCCACGTTTCACGGTGACTACGTGATCATTTTGCGCGACGGCACCAAGGTGCCGCTCAGCCGCAGCCTGCGCGGGCAGTTCGCCAAGTTTACGGGCGAAAACCTGGGCTGAGGCGGGTGGACGGAGCCGCGCCGCGTGTCTCGCGGGTGGCGGATAAGCGCGATTGGCCCCGCTCCGGCGGCAATTGGCCCCAGAAGTGTTTCCGCTGCCGGTCCCGGCCTCCTTAAAGTGGCTTGTTGTTCGATGGCGTCCTCCCGGACCGCCATTGCTCAACCGCGCACCCCAATCATGCATCGATCACGTCTCATCGGGTTCACCTTGGCGGCATGTTCCCTGTGGGCCTCCCTCGCCTTTGGCGACAATGCCGTCCTCTATTGGAACCAGCAGGTGCTCGACGCGACGCGGCTCTCTCGCACCCCGCCGCCGATCGCCTCGCACAATATGGCCACCTACCACGCCGCAATTTTTGACGCGGTGAATGGCATTAACCGGAATTGGAAGCCCTGGCTGGTGCAGGAAACCGCCCCCGCCGGCGCCGACATGGATGTCGCCATCGCCAGCGCGGCGAACACCGTGCTCAATGCGCTTTGGGGCCAGGCCACCAACCCGCACAACTTCGAGGTCGCCTACCAGAAAGCCCTCGCGGGCATCCCCGAGGGCCAGCCCAAGACCGACGACATCGCCTGGGGCAGGCATGTGGCCGAGCAGATTCTCGCGAAGCGCGCGGACTCCGGCTTCAACAAGCCGATCCCCGGCAAATACTCGAGCGAGGAGCCGGGCAAATGGCGCGAGACGCCGCCGGGCTTCCGCCCGCCCGTGCTTCCTTTTTGGGGTCATGTCACCCCGTTCGTGATGACGTCGCCGGACCAATTCCGCGCCCCCCCGCCTCCCCCGCTTGATTCGAAACAGTACGCCGAGGAAACCGCCTATGTTGCGAAAGTCGGCGCGCGCGACGGAGCCGAGCGCACCGAATACGAAACGTTCAGCACCGCTTTCTGGTCCGACGATCTCGGGACGGCGACTCCCCCCGGCCACTGGAACGTGATCGCCCAGGATTTCGCCAGGCGGCGCAATCTCTCCGTTGCCGAGTGTGCCCGGCTTTTCGCCCTCCTCAATTTCGCCGAGGCTGACGCCGCCATCTGCTGCTGGGATACCAAATTCTTCTACCGCACCTGGCGTCCCGAGACCGCGCTCCGCGAACTCGACCCGAAGCTGAATCCGTACGCGGTCAGCATCCCTGACTTCATCCCCCTCATGGTTTCTCCAGCATTCCCTTCTTACACCTCGGGCCACAGCACGTTTTCCGCCGCCGCCTCGCGCCTGCTCGAGCGTTACTTCGGCACCGACGACATCGAATTCACGGTCACGTCCGACGGGCTGCCCGGCGCGGTGCGCACCTTCAAGAAGCTCTCCGAGGCGCGGAACGAAATCGGCATGAGCCGGGTCTGGGCGGGCATTCATTTCATGGCCGACAA
>CAJAKX010000298.1 GCA_903940425.1 uncultured Opitutia bacterium
AGGAGCTTGACGGGCGCGGACAAAATCGGGCGGCGGGCAGGGAGAGAACACCAGCAGGCAGGCGGTCACGACGCTCTGTGGGATGACGATAGCCGGGGGGGGCCGAGCAATCTGCGGCGACCGGAGCGAGCCGCAGTTTGCGCAGGCTCTCCCCCGCCCCGCCGGGACCAAGCAGTCGGCCGGGGTTGCGAGGCCGGCGGAAAGCGCAGCGTCCGGCCGCGCAACCCTGGCTGTCTGCGTCTGGTCCCTTCTCTCGGCTCTGCACTAGGGTCGGGGCGCGCACACGGCCATCTCGATAGAGCACACCACAGTAAACCCAATCTTATGCATCAAATCTGCAATGCCGGAGTAAAATTACACAGTTCTTTGATGGCCACCAGGTTCTTCCTTGGAAGGTAGTATTTAGGATCAGGACAGATTTCGCGTGCTCTTTGACGCATGTCTTCCTGCCCCCCTAGTAGACATCGTCTCACCGCGCGCGATGATCGACTCGATGAAACTTGTCATATTTACGCCTGACGGCCGGCGGACTCGAAGTTGGATCGCAGTCCCGCAATAGCCGGCAGTCTCGACGTGACACGCTCCAGCGGCAAGATGGAGAGCCGCATTCCCGCTTACTAAGCGAAATACACCCAGTTCGCGGCCAAGCTCCGAGATCACGAACAGACCAAAGCCCGAGTTACCCCAAGGGTCATGGGGATCACTCGATAGATTGCGACTCACTCCCGGTTGGAGCGCACAACGAAGCGCTTCTTCGTCGCTGTCGAGCTTGAACCGTTCTTCGAGCGACCTACGGATTCCCCGACCCTGATCGATCACGGCCAACTCCACACTAGCGTCCGTGCATTTTTGGGCGCAAAGCACACAACGGTCAGTATGGGCGTGCTCGAAAACATTGCGGATCACCTCCCGCATGCAGTAAGCCAATGGCGTATATACCTTGAGCTGATGGCTCTGCGTGACAAGGCGGGCGAGACATTCACATTCGTTATGAATCACGCTGCCGAGCGGTTTCCCGGTTTCAGCCATGCGCTGGTTGAGGTCCGCGCGCGTTATAGTCGTCACGGGCAACCAAGTCGCGCCACCCGGCACGGCACCAGGAGGTTTGCCCACTCCGATACCCAGCCACTGAAAAAAACCAATATGCGCGAGATACTCATGGGCTGGCTCGCCCGCATGGACGCCGCGTGCGCCAACGCCGCTGTATTCTCGGTCGCGAAAAAAAGTGCGCAATGCCGCGCCAGCGTAGAGCAGGCCAAACGGCTCGACACTGCGCAGCCCAGTAAAATCCAAGATCGCTTCCGGCGCGGCGCGGTGCGCGTCTAGGCCGTTGGCCAGCCGGAGCGCGGCTTCGGCGTCGAGGCTCGGCGGCAGCAAGATCGTGCTCATCCTAGTATTTAGGGCGTCGGCGCAATAGGCAGAACCCCAGCCGCGTTCGGACCCTCCGAGAGAAACCTGCGCGCTTCGTGACGGTCGAGCACTTCATGATGCCCTTGGTTGCCGTAATCCTTGAGGCAGTCGTAACACGCACGCTCGCATTGATTCTTCCGGCACTCGCAGATCTCGCGCGCTGCGGTCTCCACCTCTGCCCATCGCTCGGAAACTTCCTTCACGAAACCCGCGCCGCCCGGCGTGCGGTCGTAAAGGACAATTTCCCTACCGCTACTCCGTAATTTACGCCAGGAGACACCGAGGTCAGATGCATCGAGTTCGAGACAGTGGCACGCGCCTTTCTGAAGCGCATAGGCCAGAGACTCAACAGCGCCAATAGGAACCGTTGGTCGGATAACAAGGCAGTAACTCTCAAACTGGTGAGCGTAAGCGATGCCTGTAAACCCAGTTCCATAGAGGTTCGTGCAGTCGCAGATGCCGCCGGGGGTCTGCCAACCACGGAGCCTCCTGTGTTGGCGCACATTCGCACCCTGTCGTGGGCAGCTCATCCCACAAGCCGGGCAAAGCACAAACCCTTTTTTCGCAGGCCCAAGGTTATAGCGGAAAAGCTGCCCGCGCGGTAAAAGTGCCACTAGGAAGAGAGAACTAACCTGCACGAATTCGGACTCGGGCACAGAATCAATAAAGTGCGTGAGTGACTGTCGCTGACGTATGAGCGTGCTCTTCGTGAATCGCGCCGTGTCGTGATGCTTTCTTCCATCGAAACGAATCGTGAAGGCGTGTGGCTGGACAAACGCGCGCTTATGGGTGTCGCTTATGTGTTGTCCGCAAACCTCGCATTGTGAAGCGAGATCTTCTTTCCGTCGCGCCGTTCGGATTTGTGCGCATGACGGACACTGAGCAAACCAGCGGCGATCGGGTTTATCTTCGCTCGATGCGATGTAGAGACCCGCGCTTACAAAAACCTTCTTGCGGGCGACGACCTGAGCACCTGGCGCAAATTCTGCAATGGCGATGGCCCGGTCGCGGCTTAAGTCGACATCTGAATCGCCCGCCCAGCGTGAGCGCTGCGTTTCCAACGTCACTACGTCGAGCGGGAATGCATAGCGCGGCAGAAAGCTGGCTCGCGCAAGCACAGCGATGACATCGCCGTCCTGTCCGCCGCCGATCAGGTTCTGAATCGATCTGTCCACTTCCTCAGTGCGCGCGCCCGCTGCAAAGCGCTGTTGCCGCTCGTTCAATAGGTTCAGCAACTCTGCGCCGAGAGCGGCGATCAATGCGCGGTAGCCTTTTTCTTCCACGTCGAGCGCAGCTGACTTGGCGGCATCAAGGCCGCCCAGGACGTCCAGCAACACGTTGTCTTCAGCAGCGTGAAAAAGGTCGGCTTCACGCTTGACTGACAGCCACGAGGAAAAATCGAAATACGCGTCGGGAGGACTGACTTTACGCCATGTTGCCGGTAGTTGGGCGCGGGCTTCGAGCGGCAAGAATCCTTCAATCCGAATGCTCTGCTTACGATCTGGCAGATGGCCCGCTGCGTCCAATTCGCGCAGGAAGGCTGCGAACGCGATGGCGTTGAAGTGGCGCTGGGCGATGACGCGGTTTTCGAGGAAGACCGTCGGAGCGCGCATTGAGCCTGACATAAGTCGTGTCGGCTCACGCCACATGTCGAGGTCATACTTCGTTCCCCGGCAGAGCGTCACGCACACGGAGTTCTTGTCTGCGCCACGGCCGGCGCGGCCAACACGCTGGACATAGGCGGCCGGTGTGGGCGGGGCATTGCGAAGCAGCACCTTTTGCAGATCTCCGATGTTGATACCCATCTCGAATGTCGTGGTGCTGCTGAGGAGATTTATACCGCCACCGCGAAATGCCTCCTCGATTTCCTTGGCGAGGTCCTTGTTGATCTGCGCGGTGTGCTCTTCCGATCGCAACGAGGCAAAGGGCCAGTCACCGGCACCCGACACCCACCGGCCGATTGCGCCTCCGGCAGTATTATCAAAAGCTCGCGGCTCAAGTTGGCCGATGCAGCTCTTCCGCGGACAGCACTGCCGTGCCGACCAAGCAGTGACTATGCCGCAGCGGTTGCAGACGTGCCGTTCACGTGCGAGACTGACACGGAGTTGATCATGGAAAAGCTGCCACTTGTCATCGGCATGGCGCTTCATCGTGAGGCGCGTTGTCAGTAGTGCCCAGATGCGCCGGGCGATATCGAGGGTGACGTCGGCATCGAGTCCCGTCAGCCGCGCGAGATAATCGGTAATGGAGTTGTGGTTGTATGTACCGTCGTTGTTCGACCGCGGCAGCCAGCCCCGTGTATTTGTTCGCCCTTCCCTTTTCTCAGCAAAATAGATGTCCGTTCCAACGCGCCCAAAGGCCGGCGCATCGGTGGGCACACGCGGCGGCAACGTGAATGCCCGCGCCCGGCGCATGAAACCAAACAACGTTTGAAGCGCCGCATCGACAGCCGCTTGGTTAACCAAGCTCGCGGGCAGCAACTCGCGAAAGGCCCGACGTATGTCTTCATCCACTTGATACTCGACAGCAGCGAGGCCGAGGTCTTCCGCCGATTCGCGCGCCGAGTCCGGAACGCCGAAATACGCAAACACCTCCGCCTGCCACGCAGCGAGATTCCCAGGCTGGTTGGACGGTGCTGTTTCGCCGTCGTCCGGAAGACGAGACACCGGGAGAAAAAACTGGGGATCGTATGCTGAATGGCCGCAGCGCTCGTCTGCGATGCACGCGAGTTCGCGGCCGAGTTCCTCGAATGTCCACGGTTCATTGCGCCCGCGCAGCAGTCCGACGATCTTACGACCGAGGTCGTGCGTGAAAGTCTCCTCCTCAAGCAGTGATGGGAACGCGGCGGCGCGCTGACGGTGGTCAGTGAAAGTTAACAGTTTCTTTGGGTTAGGTTTAACTGCGCGTGAAGCGCGCGGCCCGACAGGGAAATACGCAAGCGGCAGCGCCATCGCGAGACCGGTTTCGTCTTCGGACTCCTGGAATCGCCGCACCAGTTCGACGCCTGAGTTGTTCCGCGCTCCACAGTTTGGGCAGCACGTGAGCGGGCGCTTTACGGCACGGTCAAGATTTGCCTGATCGTGTGCTGGGCATTGCCTATGGAAAATTAGCAATTCCCGTTCACCGCCGCCGGGGCACGAATGGGGCTGGCCCGGTTCGACCTTTTGTCCGCAGCAAAGGCAGAAGGTAATGCGCGCGGGATTCGCTATGAGATCAAGCGGGTCTTCTTCGTCTTCCTCGGGTCGAACCTGCGTTGGGTAGGGCAAATCACCGTCTACACTGAAGAATGACCAGAACGAGTCCGCCGCCCAACCAAGTGCCGTATCGAAATTGTCGAACCGTTCTTCCTGCGGGTCATGCGTTGTGTCGGGATTTTGACGGAACCGTGGGCCAAGGTCCTGTAATGCGCCGAAGAGATATCCGCACTTGCGACAGGAAACGATTTCGATGAGCCGTGAGGTATTGCCAGCACGTCGACAGTGTGGACACTGGCCTTCAGGTGTTCCGTCGTCCTCCGGCTTGCGCGAGAGAAAGACCGGCGGGTGCCCGCCATTACGTGCACGCTCTGGGCAGTCG
>CAJAKX010000299.1 GCA_903940425.1 uncultured Opitutia bacterium
CGCGCGCCGCCCATTTGGACGACGTGAAGATCATCTGGCTCTCCCGGAAACGCGAATTGGAGACGTAGGCCTGTTTCAGGTTGCCGGCCTCGATGCCGGAATCGGCCATGAGCAGGATCCCCCGGTCCACGGTCTTGCCTTGGGCGGCGTGCGAAGTGGTCGCATAGCCGTGCGCAAACTGCCGGAACCACCGCGGCAGGCGGCGGCCATCCTTGAGCGCGATGCCCCCATCCTCCAAGAAGCCGGCCACCTCGACCAGGTCGCCATTGCGCAGCCCCGCCGCCTTAAGATTGGCCCGCACGAGCAGCCGGTCTCCCACGGCGATCCGGACCTCCCGCGCGAACCCCACTTCAAAGCCGCTGGCACGGCTCGGGTCCAACCGGCGTTCGTTTCCGCCCTCGTCCTGCACCACCAGTTGCCGGCCTTCACGCCGCACCACCGTCACCATGTCGAACTTTTTGAAGATGCCGTAGGTGCGATGAAACGTGAGCATGTCGCCAGGCTGGTAGGTCTGGACGCGGCGGCGCTCCTCCTGCGTCCATTTCATGGGATCAACCGCGGTGACCAGCCGCTCCTCCCGGGACAGGAGGCCGGCCAGCTTCAGTTGCTCGCGAACGGCCGCGGTGAATTCATGGATCTCGGCCCACACCGGCGAAATCGCCAGGCAACTCTTCCCGGCCCGAACGGTCTTCACATAGTCCGCGGCCGCAGCCTGCCAGAGGCCGCCCGCCGCAGACACCTCCCGGACAGCACCGAGGCGGTTTAGCTGGTTGAACGCGCCGAAGGCGTCGCCGCGCGCCAGCAGGGCCACGACATTCCGGTAACCGGGGTCCCGTTGCCGGCGGATTTCTGTCAGACGGAACACCGGCACGCGCGCGAACCGCTGGAGACAGCGGAGCGCATCGCCGGCCTCGACTGAGGTATGCTGCTTCGTATCGCCCACGAGCAGAACCCGGTTACCGTCGCGGGCGGCCAAGCGGCAGAGGTCGCGCATCTCCCGCACCGACACCAGGCCCGCCTCATCCACCAGCAAAGTCCGGCCGCGCGTAGCCCGCTGCAATGACTCGTTCACCAGCAGTTGTTGCAACGTATCGGCCTCTGCCGTCAGTTCATTCCGCAACACGTCGGCTGCGCCCGCCGAGGGCGCACAACCGAACACCCGTCCGCCCGCCTTCTCGATCCCCGCCACGACGGCCTTCAAACAAGTGGTCTTTCCGGTCCCGGCGTCGCCCTGCAGGATCGCCACCCCGGACTGCGTGCCCAGCAGGTCGGTCACGGCTTTCGCCTGATCTTGGCCCAGGCCCGTGATCGCTGAACGCCGGCCCAACGGCCCGTAGGACTTCAACTGGCTGTTGGCCCAGCCGGTGAATTCCTCCTCGGCCTGCAGGCTCTCGCGCGAAGCGATTTCGTCGCCGGAGCGGATCAATTCGCCAGCCCGCTCGCGCGCCGCCACGGCCTTTTTGAGTTGATCCAGCGGGGTCTGCCCGCGGCCCGCAATCAGGGCTTCACGCAACAAGACGCGGTCATCGACGACCGACTTCCGCTCAAACACGTGAGCCGCAGCCGAAGCGACCGCGGTCGACGCAGTGATCACAGGAGGCTTTGCTGGGCCTGCATTTGGTCCGGCAATCACAGCCTGCAACGCCGCAAGATCCGTCCCCGCCTCTTTTCGCCATCTTGCCTGCAGGTCAGCCGCGGTGGTCTGGACTTTTTCGGCCCGCGTGTCGCCTGCGATCGCGGTCAGGGCATCCTGAGCGGTCGCACCCAACTGCGCGGCTTGGGCCAAGATCGCCTGGCGGCGCTTGCTGAACCGCTCGCGCAGCTCGGACGGCACACCCTTCACGGTAAAACCGATACGCCGCGACGACTCCAGTTCGTACCCGCCAGCGAGCATTCGCTCGGCGAGCTTGTTGTAGCAGACCTCCCGGAAATACCCCTGATGCCGGTAATAGCCGGATGGCTGGACGCTTTTCCAGCGGGACTCGGTCTGGTCGTAGGTCAGATTCATAATGCACACGTGGGTGTGCAGCTGAGGATCCAAGGAGCGGCTGGCATCGTGGGTCACGATGGCGGCAATCATGTTGCCGGTAGGCCGGTCGGCGTTGACGCCGGCGCGCCGGACGCGGGTCGCGGTGATCCCCTCGATTTCCCGGAGGGTTTCGGCGACCGCTTCGCGCCACCAATCCCCGATCCGCTGGTCGCCGCCCACCAAGTAAAGCAGTGAAACATCCTTGGGCGGGGAAATCTGCCCAAAATAGCCTACGCGTCGGTGGGCGCCTTTGTCCCGAACCATCAGTTTATCACCGGTCACCGGATGCAGCCCCCGGCACAGGTTCTCAAAGTGGGCCAGATTGCACTGGCCGCCCAAACCAAGGCGCTCGGCTCCCAGACCTACCCAAGTCATCTCTGACTGGCCTTTCTGCGTCATATAATCGCCCAACGCCATGTGCTCCCGGAAATACTCCACGGCGCCTTTAACAAATGCACAGGGCTTATCGAATCTGACCATGTTTTTCCCATACCATACACCCATACGAAAGCGAGAAGAAATCGCTTTCCCTCACACCAAAAGATGACTGAAATCAGCCCTGCTTGACCCTTCCGCCACTCACCGCACATCACCAAACCTGAGTCGAATCCAACGCTGACTGAGCGGCATCCGCCGCTACTTTCTACCTATATAAGAGGGAACACGCCACCCCTAACGTCCGTTAGGCACGGCTTGCTTTGCTGCTGCTTTGCTGCTGCCTCGATGCTGCTTTACTGCTGCTGCGGCTGTTCGGTGTCCACACCGTTTTTGTTTTACTTTCACCCATACGTTATTATTTTTCGGGGCAAATGACATCCTCCGACCTGCACGCGCGCCTCCTTGACGATGTCCGCAGCTACAACCCCAGTGCGCATCACCGCAGCCTGCTCGACCCGTATCGCGACGTGATCCTCCAGCAGCGGGCCAAGTTCATGAGCTACGACCAGATCGCAGCGACCTTTACCCGCAATGGCTTCAAGGTTTCAGGACCTGGGGTGGCCGGCTACTGCCGACGGACCTTCACCAAAGCGGAGATCCTGCGCGAACGGCAGCGGCTTGGGTTCGATACATCCCAACAGCCGGCCGCGACCGCTCCGAGCTTGCCGGGGCTCTCCGCGCTCGCGACGCCGGCGCCCGCCCCGCTGCCGCCGGGCCGGCGCGGACCGAAGATCGCCCGGGACAACTACTGAGCCATGACAGCCAAGAAACGGATTTTCCTGTTTCCCCAGGATAAAGGTGGCATCGGCAAGAGCTTTGTCGCGACCCTCCTGTTCGATTACCTCTCCGAGCAGGGACTTCGCATCAAGGCCTTCGACCTCGACCACGCCAATTCGACGTTTCAGCGGTTCGTGCCCGAGGCCGAGTTCATCGACACCGACGTCGACGCCGACAAGCTCGGCGTCCTTGATCGCATCATCCACGTGTTGCCGGAAACGGACGTGGTGCTGGTGGACAACCGGGCTTCCGGCGGCAGCAAGGTGCTGGCCTATCTTGACGAGACGCGGCTGCCCGAACTCCAAACCGAGCTGGACTGCGAACTGGTCTTTGTGGTTATAGCGACCGATGACAAGGATGCCAATTCCCAGATTGCCGAACTGCTGGAAACCCGTAGCAAACAGGTCTGTTGGCTGGTCGCCCGCAACCTGCGCGACGGCGACAACCTGAGCCTGTTTGCGCAAAGCAATTCCCGAAAGGTCCTCGCCGATCTCGGGGCCGTGGAAATCGACGTACCCTGTCTCACCGAGGTCACTCGCAACCGGCTGCAGGCCGCCAATCTCACGGTCGGCCGGGGCCGCAACGCCGCCCAGCTCCACCTGCTTGACCGCTCCCGGTGTGTGCGCTTCCACCAGAAGATGGCCGCGGAATTCGGGAAAGCCCGGGCGCTGCTCGTACCGTGAAGCCTGAGGAACTTTTCGACCAAGCGAAGCTACCGGAGGACCTGCAGTGGGTCGCCGAACGATACAAGCTTCAGCCGGACGACCCGGTGTTTCTCCTCATTGCCTGGCACTGGAATCGGATGAAGGCCGGCGAGGACACCCTCCGAGCCGCCATTGTGGAAATGAAGGCTGCACTCGATGGGCGCATCGCATTACTTTCCCAGGCCGCTGAGACGGTCGCCGGCGTCGGCGCGGCGCTCGTCAGCGTTCAGGACGCTTTGGAGCAGAAACCGGACGAACTCGGTCAGCAGTTTGAGGCGCAGCTTCGCCAGCCGATGGCGAATGCCCTTTCCCAGATCAAGGCATTGGAAAAATCGCTCACCCCGCTGGCGCGCACCTTCCAGGCGGCGCGGCACCGCCAGCTTCTCGCGGCGCTCCTGATCGGCGTTGCGCTGGGGGTGTTGTCGGCCGTGATTGTGCTCCTCGCGTGAACGCCCGTCCGGTCGCGTTGATCGCAGTGTGCTACGCTGGCGCCGCCCTCGTGCGGTTCGCCGTGTCCGGGCCGGCCGGCTTTTGGGTGCCCGTCACCGCCATCGGCGCCGCGGTGTGGCTCACCCACTGTGCCCTTGCGGCCTCCTTCGACATAAACAACGCTGTTGTGCTGCGGCTGTGGGGCCTGGCCTGGACGCGGGATGAGACTTGCTGTCACTTCTTCATCACGGGTGCCACGGGGACCGGAAAAACCGCGCGCGCGGTGGTGCCGATCGTCAACGGACTGCGTTCGACGTTGCCCGACACCGGCATTCTGGCCGTCGATTCCAAGGGCGCCCTGTGGCAGCCGCTGTCGGCGATGGCCCGTGAACTCCGCCAGGAGGAGAGCCTGCGGCTGATCCGCGTCCGGCCGACGCACATCGCGCCGGCAAACTGGACGCCCCCGCTGCGGCTCAACCTGCTCGCCGATGCGGAAATCCCGTGGACCACCTACGCCAAGCTCCTCGTGGACACGGCCACGGCGGCCGGCCAGCGCGGCGGCCAGACGTTTTTCAAGGAGACGGCGCGCGACGTCATCACCCACGCGATGCACGCGCTCGAACTCGCCGACCACCCGGTGACGCTCGCGAACGTCCACGATGCCATCTGCATCTCCGCCGAGACCGCGAAACTGCTGGCCAGCCTGGCGGAGCATCCGAGCCCGGCCGCGGAGGTCGAGCGGCAGTATTTCAGCGACTTCGCGGCGCAGCCCCCGGAGCAGAAGAGCGGCACGGTCTACACGGTCGCCAATTACCTCCGGCCCTACACGCCGCCGGACATCCGCGAAGTCTTCTGTTCGGTGACACCGAACTTCACGCTCTCCGAGGTCGATGCCGGCCGGCTTATCTGCCTGTCGATCCCGCAGACCTACCAGGTGGAGCGCCGCTATCTGAATCTCCTCTGCAAGCAGCTCTTCTTTCTCCACGCCTTCCGCCGGTTCGATCTCGAGCCCGCGGACATGCGCCGGCGCAACGTGATCGTGCTCGTGCTCGACGAAGGCCAGAAGACGACGCTGGTTTCGGAGGACGGTTTCGCCGACCATGCGACGGTGGACGAACTACGCGAGGCCGGCGTGTGCCTGATCTCGGCGACGCAGACGCCCCTTTCGCTCTACGCCGCCTTCGAGACGCCGACCAAGGCGGACGTGTTCATGGCGAATCTGCGGACGCAGATCCATTTCCGGTCCGCCGACGAAAAGGGCGCGAAGATCCTCTCGGAAAAGATGGGCGGACGCGAGGTGAGGAAGTTCAGCGGCGGCGTGAGCGGCGGGCATACTTCAAGCAACTGGCAGCCGGTCGATGAACCGTGGTTCAAGCCGATCGCGTTTCTCGCCCTGCCCGAAGGCCGGGCGGTGATCAAACACCCGCGCCGGCGCGGCCGGCCGTTGCTCCGCAAGCTGCCCTTCACCGGCTTGACGCTTCCCAACGCCTACCCGGTGGAGGAAGCCGGCCGCAGTTAAGCGCGCTAGTTGCGGCCGGGATCGAGTGACGGGCGCTCCCGTGCGAGCGCCAACTGCGGGTGGGTTGCGACCGAGGGCTTGCCGCTCGCCGGTGGTGGCGCCGGCCGCCGCAGCCAGGCCGCGTGCCTCGCAGCGGTCGGCCAGGAGATGGCATCGAGATAGTCGTCCGCGATGCCAGTCGCGTCCCGGCCTCCGAGCGTGTGGCGGATGAGTGCCAGCGCGTCGGGGGCCTTCCGGCCCATGACGCGGATCAGCAGGCGTGCCGCGGAAGCATATACCCGATAATCAGCCGCCGGCAGCAAGACCTGGATGGATGGGGATGGTTGGGACATGGGGAACTCCTTGGACATGGTTGCGGCGGCGAAACCCGACGCTTCAGCGCGTCGGGGCGTGGGGAAGAACGGTTCAGCCTATCACAAAACGTGGCGGCCCGTCTTTGATCCAAACGCGATTCTTGTTAGTTTTAGAATCGGCGGCGGCGGAGATACGTTTTCGGGGGCGCGCCGAACATCCGTTTGAACTGCGTCGTCAGGTGGCTGTGGTCGCAGAATCCGACCCGGTGGGCGATTTCGCTGACGGTGAAGTCACCCGTCCCGAGCAGTTCTCTCGCCCGGAGCAACCGCGAGCGCAGAAGGTATCGCTCGGGCGAAAGCCCCGTGCTCCCCCGGAACAGCCGGCTGAAGTGGCTCGGGCTGAAGCGTCCTTCGTGCGCCAATACCGCCAACGAAAGTTTCTCGTGCAGGTGTTCGGAAATGAAGGTCTCGACGCGTGCCAACGCCTCCCGCGCCAACGACGCTGGGCCGAGTTTACCGTGCTGGGGATAAGCGTGCGCGCGTAGCAGGCGCGCGCCCAAGGCGGCGCCGAGCGCCGCGATATGCTGCCGGCTCACGACCTTGGCGCTGTCGCATTCGTCGCGAAACGCCAGAACCAGCTCGCCAATCAGTGGGTCGCGGAAGACGTAGTCCGACAGCGGCAGCACGGAGGCGTCCATTGCGACGCCGGGCGCGACTTCGCTGGCCCAGGGCATGTCCAGGTAAAGCACGACCAGCCCGGCCTCTTTGCCCAGACGCACTTCATGCGGATGGCCGGGCGGCAGAATCCAGACGTGATTGCCGTCGATTCGGCGCTGCACCGATTCGCCGCCTGGCGTCCGCCACACGACGCTGCAATCGGCCTCGTCGAGGAAAATGGCCACCTGCATGCGTCCATGGCTGTGCTCAGACCAGAAATTGGGTTTGACCCGCGCGAACCACAGGCTGACTCCGGCGCCGCGGACCAAATCTTGCCGGTAGGGTTGGGCCGCGGGAGGAGGCTCCTCTTCACGCTCGAACTTCAAAGGCAATGGTCCACGCTCACCGGCAGCCTCCGTTTCGGTCGGGCTCGGCTTGAGAGGGCGTTCCATGCTGGAGGGTTGTAAACCCCAGCATAAGGCGCTCTGCACCAAACGGCTTGGATATAACCGCTATTCTCTTTAGCCAGCGTGCTATAATTAGATGCCAATTCCCCCCTCGCGCATAGGGTGCGGAATGACCGCGCGTTGCGCGCCCCGACAAGGGAGCAACAAGACCCCGCAAGAATCACCCTCACTCCAAATCCGGCAACTGGTTCCGGGCCAATTGGAGTGCGATGGACCGGCCCTGCCCAGGCACCCGCGACACAGACCCTTCGCGCTCCAACGTCAGAATCATGTTAG
>CAJAKX010000300.1 GCA_903940425.1 uncultured Opitutia bacterium
AATGGCGGGCCTTCGTCGGGCCGGCCATTCTCATCAGCGTCGGCTACATGGACCCGGGCAACTGGGGCACCGATCTGGCGGGCGGGGCGCAGTTCAAATACGGCCTGCTCTGGGTTGTCGCACTGGCCAGCTTCATGGCGGTCATCCTCCAGGTGATCTCGGCCCGACTGGGCGTGGCGACGGGCAAGGATCTGGCCCAGTGCTGCCGCGACTACTACCCCGGGTGGATGCGCTTGCCAAACTGGATTTCCATGGAAATCGCCATCGGCATGACCGATCTGGCGGAATCGCTCGGCAGTGCGGTGGCCCTGAACATGCTGTTTCACATTCCCCTGCTGTGGGCGATCATCATCACCGCCTTTGACGTGCTGCTCCTCCTGGCCCTGCAGGGGCTCGGCATGCGGCTGATCGAGGCGGTGGTCGCGGTCTTCGTGCTGACCATCGGCGTCTGCTACGGCATCGAGCTTTTCGGGCTGGCCCAGACCCGGCCTGATTTTCTGGAAATGGGCCGCGCCATGGTGCGGCCTGATTTCGCCCAGGCCGGCATGCTCGTCGTGGCCATCGGCATCATTGGCGCGACCGTCATGCCGCACAACCTGTACCTTCACACGGCCCTGGTGCAGACCCGCAAGTTGCAGCAGGACGAGCCGTCCATCCGCCGCGCCATCCGGTTCAACACGATTGACTCGGCGGTGGCGCTGACCATCGCATTCTTCATCAACGCGGCCATCCTGGTGCTCGCGGCGATCGTGTTCTACGGCAAGGACAGCGTGACGGTGCCGGGCGGGGAGGTGGTCAGGTTCACGGCCGACAGCGACTGGATTCGCGTGGCGTATCTGACGCTGGCGCCGCTGCTGGGGAAGACGCTGGCCAGCACGCTCTTCGCGGTGGCGCTGCTCGCCAGCGGGCAAAGCAGCACGATCACCGGCACGCTGGCCGGGCAGGTCGTGATGGAAGGTTTCATGCATTGGCGGATCAAGCCGTGGTTGCGGCGGCTGATCACCCGCACGCTGGCCGTGGTGCCGGCGATCCTGATCATCAGCGTCCGGGGCAGCGGCAGCGTGACCGATCTGGTCAACCTCAGCCAGGTCGTGCTGTGCATCGAACTGCCCCTCGCCATGTTTCCGCTGCTGCACTTTACGAGCTCGCGCCAGCGGATGGGGAAGTGGCGGAACGGCTGGTTCCTCATGGTTGCCGGCTGGGGCAGCGCGTTGTTGATTACGGCGATGGACCTCTATAGCCTGCCCGACGCGCTGAAACAGGCTTGGGCCGTCATCGTCGGCCACTGAAGACCGACCCGCCACGCACCCCAACGGAGAGCAAGCCATGTATAACAAGATTCTCGTGACTTTGGACGCGACGCCCACCGACCGGGCGATCATCGAACACGTCAAGGCCCTGGCCCTGATCATGCACAGCCGCGTCGTGTTGTTGCACGTTGCCGACGGCTGGGCGGCGCGGATGTTCGGGCCCGATGCGGTCAGCCCCGAGATCGCCGAAGACAAGGCGTACCTGGAGAAGGTGCAGGTCGAGTTTCAATCCGCGGGCATCCCGACCGAGGCCGAATTGGCTTTCGGCGAACCGGGCGAACAAATCATCAAGTGGGTTCGGGGGAAAAGCTGCGACTTGGTGGCAATGAGTACTCACGGACACCGCTTCCTGGCCGACCTGTTTCTGGGGACGACGTCCCGCCGGGTGCGGCACAGCGTCGGCGTGCCCGTGCTCCTGCTCAAGGCCAGGTGAATATGCCGGGCGAGGGGCATGTCGAAGGGCCTGGCAACCCATGCCCTGAAAGCTGATGCCCGCCTGCGTCCCTCAAGCGGGACTTTGGCGCGGCAGCTCTGCAACAGAAGCGCAACGGCGGACCTGCGCTCGTCAAGCCCGGCGAGGGGCCAAAACCTACGCCAATTCGGGCGATGGCATTCACCCCGGAATTCGGGCTAAGTGTACTTCTTCCGCTTCTGGTCCGCGATGTGGCAGGTATGATGAACCAAACGCGTGTTCGCGAGCGTATAGCCAAGGAAAGCGTCGATGCGATCAAGCTCGGTGTTCTTATAGGGCAATACACGCCCGCAGATCGCGCAGAGCGCCACTTGCTCCACGTACTTTCCCTCCTTGAGCCGCTTTCGATGCGCGGGCGTGCCCCGCTCCAGATAGGTCAATTCTTTCGCGAGTTTCCGTCGAAGCGCCCAATGAACACGCACATCGCCGCCGGCAATTCTGGCTAGCTCCGCTTTTACACGATCAAACAGTGGAGCAAATAACTGCTCCCGCTGTTCAGTAGTGAGCTTGGGTTTCGGCATATGCTTTCCGTCTACGCTGAGACTGGCCATACCGTCAACGCCGCCCCCCAATATCCTATCGCACCGGCTGCCGATCGCCCCGCCTCGTTGAAATCTGGCCATCGGGCGCCGCTGTGCTGGGTGTGGACGGGTCGCTGCTAGTGGGTTATCCATTTGCCATCTGCCTCGAAACTCGGCGAACGGTCGTAACCACACGCATTCCACACGAGATCGAAGAGTGGGCGGACAATCGCGTCCAGCGAAGTTGCCTCCGAATCGACGGCAACCTCCGGAAGAAGAAGGTGGGGACGGTCGATAACGCCATGAGACAGTAGGCTGGCAAATGGATTACTCGCCGGAAATGTCGTGAATCCGCCAACGTTCAGCAAGCTCAGTGCGACGTAGTATGGCGGATCGATGCCAAGGACGCGGAACGCTTGCCGGTACATCAAGAATCCCTCGCGGAGGGTGTGCTCAAAAGCGGGATAAATGACTTTCCGACCCTCGACAACGGGCTCGATCAGTGCGGCCTCCAAGGAGCCATTTCTGAACATTTGCACATAACTGTCGACAACACCCTGATTGCTGGTCGACGCGATCATCATGCCGTCGAAGTTGTATTGAGGACCCCAGCCCCGCACGTTCCCCATGGGCCGGAGGTGGGAGCCTTGTATCGCCATCACTTTGTCGTAGCTGAAACCCGGCCACTCGGAGATCGGCAGGAGATGCCACACGAGGACGACACCACTATTGAGTTTGACCCCGATCTCCCTCGCCGCGATTCGGCTTATCCGTTCCAACCTGAAATCCCGGATACGATCGGCCGCTCGGGCGCTCTGGAGAAACGCATCACGCAGTTGGTTTACGTCGAGCTGGTACTTCCCCGCCGAATTCCGGGAGAAGAACCGGTCGTAGCCATTGAATGTGACCATGTGTGGGGCCGACCAGCTACGAGGGACGCGGATGATGAAAATGATATTTCCTGCCGCGAGTGGCACGGGCTTGAGCGACAAGCCGGCCAGCCGTGGATCAATCCAGCTGGCAGCCAACTGTTCGACGCGAAGTTGTTCTTGTTCCGGCGCGAATCCAGCAAGCCCGACCAGTGCCACCGGAATGCCATCCTTCGCGTCTATACCGTAGATTAGATCGCCGCCGTCTCCATTCGCGAACGACGCCACGTCTGCGAGGAATTCCTTCTTATCGTCGTTATCGTTCAACCGCCATTCCCGCTTGTACTCGATCGAGCGACTTTCGCGGACTCCGTCCGAAAGCAGGCGTTGAAGTTCCGCTTCGTTAATCTGGGGAAGGGGTAAGTGTTGGAGGCTCATAGCGGAGAGAGTAGCGCTTACGCTGTTGTCTCGAAATCAAGCGTCCTCTGCGAAATCAATCTCCAAACGGGTCGCGATAGACCAAGCAAATGTTGCCGGCATCACCCAATACAAACACAAGACCACGACTGCGAAAAACGCACCATCTGCGTTGTCAATGACCTTCAGTTTCAACGCCACAACGGCAGGCAGTGCCAAAACGATCTCCCAAAAGAGTATAAAGAAAGCGTTCCCATGCTCTCTCAAAGTGCGATATGATTCGACAAATTCTTCTTCACCCGCTGCCCGACGGGCAGAAATCTTCCGGTAGAACCTGTAGATTCTGTCGCGGGCAAAATATGCCGCGAACATGTCAAACGATACGATTATCCAAAGAGCCGCCGCGACTGACCCCATTATCGCCAGTCCCGGATCAACTCCCTGCGACACCAGCCAACACATAATAGCCAAGACGAGGGGGACTGTGCCCCAGTTCACAACACGTCGCATCCAGTTCGGCTTCCGCCCCATGAAAAGCGCCCTTGAAAAGTGAAACACCAACATTGGAGCGCTCGCTAGGTACGCATAGAGAAAGCCCAAGACGAGGAAGACGCTGGCAGTTTCATACTTCCCAAAGGGAAGTGAAAAGGTAACTCCGAAATCGCGCCTCTTGGAGTAGAAATATGCTATGATCACGGCCCCCAGTATCGTGGCAGGCCCATAGCGCAATAGATAGCGATCGATCCAGTCGTAGCGTGAGATTGGTGATCTGGGCATTTTGAGATCTCCTGTTAACCGATTATTAACGGAATACAGTCATTCATGATTAAATTGCCTCGCGCATGATCGCGAGCCATTCGGCCGTGCGCTGCCGCACCTTGGCACTCGATGCAATCGCGCGCCTGCGGTCATCTGGCGGGCAAGGCGGACCGGCGTTTGGTTTTGCCGATAAGATGGAAGCGGCGCAGCCTAATGGTCCTTTCTCACCAGACGAGCGAAGAGATACAGGTAATCTTCATACCGGTTCTCGGTAGCGAAGGTACTCTCGTTGCTGTAGCCGACCTGCAATACAAAGACACCGTCGCCTTGCACAGCTTTCCCGAGTTCCTCGAGGAGTTTTTCCTCCGCTCCACCGAATTCCGAGCCGAATGACAACAGTGTGCGAGCGATCCGGTGCTTTGTAGACTCGATGATGCCTCGACTCCCTGCAAGAGGAGGTTCACCAACCGCCAACAATCTGACCTTGGCGGTGCCAAACTTCCTTTGAAGCTCATTGAGTATGTCCGTGGTAAGATCACGAAGATTCGTCTCGGAAAACACTACGCGCCCCCAAGGCGCATCTTCGGTATCGATGAAGAGAAGGCCGGCTGAACGAAGCTGGACGGTTATTTTTGGCATAGTTTGTGACTCGTGGGGTTGAAAGCGACTGCTGGCGCAGGCTTCAGAATCTCAGCCCATGGATTCAGCTATTTTATCCGCCAGCCTACGTTGCCATTGTCTTGGTTACTGACTCAACTCTAGCCATTGGGTCGGAGTCCGAATCAACCCGCTGCCGTCTGTGAAGATCAAAGACCTTTCAATATTTCGTCACGACGTTTCTCGTAAGTCTCCTGAGTGATCAGCCCTTCTTGGCGTAATGATTCGAGTTCTTTCAAACGGTCTTTAGTCGAGGCTTTGGGCATCGACGGCACCATGTCCGCTTGTTGATCTTCGATGACGTAGATAGCGACCCCCGACGCAGCCTTGTGCATCACAGGGACTGCTAACCCTGTTCCGAATCCCGTAGCTGTATTCCCATAGGCGACCGCCGTTGCTGTTCCTGTTGTTACCGAGCCGCCGTATTGGTCGCCCGCACCTCGCAACAAGACTCCGTTGGCTCCAAGCTTAGCCGCCTCTTCTTTCAGTCTCTGAATGGCCTTGTCCATCTTGCCTTGATCGGTGACCGCCCACGAGTTCTTGCTCGACGAATCAAGTATAGCAACTTCCTCGAATCTTGCGGGGGGCGTGAAGTAGAGTCTAACTTGGTCTGGGGAAATCGGTGGACGAGTCGTCCCGACAATCACGTGCGATGAGGTAGCGCATGCAGCGAGAAAAAGCGTTACGATAAGCAGAGGGACTTGGTGGAGGGTATCTTTCATGGTTTTCATTAGGGTAGAGCAAGCGCACAGAGAAGAACGCAACGCCTCATAGAATTTTCAATACAGACTGAAATCATGTCTGTCAAATCGTTGAAACGGGAGCTGTAAGGGGCGCGCGTCGGCGCCGCCAATCCTCCACGTTCACACGGTGAGTTCGACGATCCAGACCGCTTGCCACTCGACTTCGTAGCGCCAGACACGCGGCTGAGGGTAAGCGCGTCCCGATCTCGGGATCACAGGGAAAGAGCTGGCTGCGCCGAGCCATAGCTCGCGGAGCGAAGGCTGGCGGAGAGAGGGGGATTGACTCGCTGCGTTCGGGGCTCCGCCCCAAACCTCCGCTGACGCGGCGGTTTGCCCTTATCCCTCTCTCGTCGCTTCGCTCCGGCCCGCTCTCGCGGGTCCGCCAGTTTTCGCGCTTGGCGCAAAACCTGGCGGAGAGAGGGGGATTCGAACCCCCGGACGGGTTTAACCCCGTCAACGGTTTAGCAAACCGCTGCCTTAAGCCACTCGGCCATCTCTCCGGGAAGCGGGTTGGTAGGCAAGCGGCGCCCTCCAGGGAGTGCAAGGCTCTTTTCGGA
>CAJAKX010000301.1 GCA_903940425.1 uncultured Opitutia bacterium
ATCCGCCGCCCCTGCCGAGCCCGGAAACTCCAAGAGGACTACGCCGACACATAATGCCACCGCCATCCGGCCCAAGGAATTCGTCGTCATGCCGGCCTTGATAGTGCGTCCGCAATCGCAGTCAACGCTGCGCGGGTTCGCCCCGCTCAGCTTCAGCTGCACGGTAGTCGACGGTTTGACTGGCTCCAACGGAGCACACCCGGTAGAAACGGCCGATGCGCAAAACCCGATTCCTGCCACTATGGCTGACGCTCATCGCCGGCGTCCCCGGTGAGGTGCGGCAGCGGCGCGGCGTTCAGTTCTTGAAACGGCAGACCATCGTGTGGTGGTAGGTCTCGCCGGGCCGCAACATGGCGCTCGGAAAGTCAGGGTGATTGGGCGCGTCCGGGAAACCTTCGGTCTCGAGGCAGAGGCCGGTGCGGAACTGGTATTTGACGCCGTTCTTGCCGGTGGCGCTGCCGTCGAGGAAGTTGCCGGTGTAGAACTGGACACCTGGCTGGTCAGTGAGCACTTCCATGGTGCGGCCGCTCGACGGATCCTTGACGACCGCGGCAAGACGCACTCCCGGGCCCTTGCGCAAGACCCAGCAATGATCGTAGCCACCGCCAAGTTTGAGCGCCTCAAACGCGTCGTTGATGCGCGCCCCAACGGGTGTCGGCGTACGGAAATCCATCGGCGTGCCCGCCACGGGCGCCAGGACTCCCGTGGGAATCAGGCCCGCGTCGGTCGGCAGATAAGCATCGGCCGCCAGCATGAGCGTCTCGCCGGTGATGGGCTTGGAGGGATCGCCGCTGAGATTCCAATAAGTGTGGTGCGCGAGGTTAATGACCGTAGGCTTGTCAGTGGTAGCCTCGGCCTCCCAGACCAGTTCGTTGGCGTCGGTCAGCCAGTAGGTGATCTTGACCTGCAGGGTGCCGGGATAGCCCTCCTCGCCGTCCTTGCTGGTGTAGGTGAGCGCAACGCCGCGGGCGCCGGCCTTGCGGACGGGTGAGCCTGTCCAGAGAACCTTGTCGAATCCCTTGAGGCCGCCGTGCAGGTGGCAGGGAATGCCGCCGGGCGAGTTGTTCGTGGCGAGGGTGTATTCCTTGCCGTCGAGCGTGAACTTGCCGTGCGCGATGCGGTTGCCGAAGCGGCCGACGCTGGCGCCAAAATAGCTGGTGCTGGTGAGCCAGCCGGCGAGGGTATCGCAGCCGAGAGTGACGTCGGCCTTGGTGCCCGCGAGGTCGGGCACCTCAAGGCTGACGAGGATCGCCCCATACTCGGTGATCCGGGCGGTCAGGCCCTTCGCGTTGATGAGGGTGAAGATCTTTACTTCACGGCCATCGTTCAGTTTTCCGTAAACGGCGGTTTCGAGGTCCGAGGCGGTCAGGTTGCTCATGGTCAGCAGTGCCGAGGCGGCAAGAAGCGTGAGTGCAGGTTTCATAAGAAGAATGGGCTGGGGTCCCAAACCCCCTCCAAGAAACGATACTAACCAGCCAGGGTCGAGAGCGTTTTCGCACCGGCCGCC